>CAYOJP010000135.1:3225-9940 GCA_964404305.1 uncultured Gammaproteobacteria bacterium | reverse complement strand
ATGGAGGCTGGGGTCGGAATCGAACCGGCGTACACGGCTTTGCAGGCCGCTGCATGACCACTCTGCCACCCAGCCGTCGAACGGTGCCGGGCGCTGCCGCAAGGCGTCCGGCGCGCGCCCGAAAACAAAAGACCCCGCCAATGCGGGGTCCGGAAGTCTGGAGCGGGAAACCGGGCTCGAACCGGCGACCTCAACCTTGGCAAGGTTGCGCTCTACCAACTGAGCTATTCCCGCGCAGTCGAAAGGCGATTTTCGGGGCCGCGGTCGCCGGAGTCAAGCTGGAGGTCCGGTCGCCGGGCAATGGCAGCGCTCGGGGAGGACCCTGGGCCGCCGGGCCGGGCCGCTCGCGGGCTTGCGCCCGCTCCCGCGCGGGCCGGGACGTCCCCATCGCGCTCGGCGAGCGGATGCCGGGTGGTCCGGATCCGCGCCCGGCAACGCTGCGCTGTTCGCCGGGTAACCCGCCTCCTACAATGCCCCGACGACCGTGCCAAGGGAGATACCGGTCATGTACTACCGAGTCGCCAATCTGCTCAAGGGCTTCTTCAGCCTGTTCCTGAAGGGCCTCGAGCGACGGAATCCCGAGGCGCTGCTCGAACTGGAGCAGGAGGAACTGCGCAAGCAGGTCGCCAACTTCAACCAGGGGCTCGCCGCCCACGCCGGCCTGTGCGAACGGCTGATGGGACAGGTGCGCAAGCTCGAGTCCGAGCAGAAGGAGATCCGCGCCAGGACCACTGCGCACCTGCGCGCCGGCAACCGCGCCGCCGCCGGCCAGTACGCGCTGCGCCTGCAGACGATCGAGCGCGAACTGGCCGAGAACCGCGCGCAGCTCGGCGAGGCCGAGACCACGTACCGGAACCTGGTCAAGGCCCGCGACGTCGCGGTCACGTCCGCGCGCGCGAAGATCGAGGGGCTGAAGGGCGCAATCAACGACCTGCGCATGAAACAGGCCATGGCGGAGATGAACGAGATGGCGGCTGGCATGGTCGGGCAGATGGGCGGCGGCGGCGAGACGCTGAACCGCCTGCACGAGATGGTCGAGGAGGAGCGCACGAAGGCGGCGGGGCGCGCACGGATCGCCGCCGACTCGATGGACATGGGCGAGGTGAACCTCAAGGAGGCCGAGTTGAACGCACTCGCCGACCAGGCGCTCGCCGATTTCGCGGCCGCCGAAGGCATCGCGCTCGAGGCCGGTACCGCAGCCGCGCCGGCGCCAGCCCAGCGCTCGATGGGTGCGACGTCCGAGGGCCAGGCGGGCACCTGACATGCCGGCACCGGCCGACGCCCCGGCGTGGGCCGCTGATCTCGCCACCGCTTACGAGAGCGGCGCCCACGGCCAGTTCGTCCTCTACGGCAACGTGCACGACCGGCTGCCGGTCGGCGGCCGTCTCGTCAATCTCGCCGGCTATCTCGAGGACGAACTGCTGGCCGGCTTCCAGGTCGTGTTCGGGTATGACCTCGGCAACGGCCTGCGCCTCGAGCGCGGCGGCGAGCACATCGAGAAGTGGATCGGCGCCGAGGGCGTGCAGCCGCTGCCGCGCGAACCGCTCGCGGCGGCCCATTACCTCAGCCGCTACCTGCGCTACCTGGGCAACCTGCGGGCGCTCGGTCGTGCCGGCGCCGAGCACGTGGCGGTGATCGTTCGCGACGCGGACCAGCTCCTGCCCGGCGACGGCACCGGCTACGAGCACGGCAGCCTCGCGAGCCTGGTTCGGGAGTGGGCGGCCGAGCCACCCTTCTGCGACCTGCCCTTCGCCAGCCTGCTGATCGCCGACAACCTGAACGACCTCGAGCCGCAGGTTGCCTACAGCCCGCGCGTCGCCCGCGTGCGCGTACCCCTGCCGGAAGTCGCGACCCTGCAGGCGACGCTCGCGATCCTGCGTACGAGCCATGCGCGCGCGTTCGCACCGGACGCCGACGTCGCGGCGATGGCCGCCGCGCTGGTCGGCGTGACCGTGGCCGCGCTGGAGAGCCTGGTCCGCATCCGCGCCCATGCCGGGCGGGCGCTCGCCCCCGCCGACCTCGTGCAGATCAAGAAGGAGCTGGTGGAGCGGGACTCGGCGGGCCTGGTCGAATTCATCGAACCGCGTCGCAGCCTCGCCGACTACCACGGCCAGGAGGCGCTGAAAGCCTGGCTGCGCCAGGACGTCGCGCTGTGGCGGGCCGGCGACCTGAAGGCTCTGCCGATGGGCTACCTCTTCTGCGGGCCGGTCGGCACCGGCAAGACCTTCCTCGTCGAGTGCCTCGCGGGCGAAGCGGGCGTGCCGGTCGTCAAGCTCAAGAACTTCCGCGATCGCTGGGTCGGGTCGAGCGAAGGCAACCTGGAGAAGATCTTCCGGCTCGTGCGCGCGCTCGGACGCTGCATGGTGTTCATCGACGAGGCCGACCAGACGCTGGGCAGGCGCGACGCGGGCAGCGGTGACAGCGGCCTGTCGGGACGGCTCTACTCGATGATCGCCCAGGAGATGGCCGACGGCAGCAATCGCGGCCGGGTGATGTGGATCCTCGCCTCCTCGCGGCCGGATCTGATCGAGGTGGATCTCAAGCGCCCGGGACGCGTCGACGTGAAGGTGCCGCTGCTCCCGACCGCCACCACGGCCGAGAGCGCCGGACTGCTCGCGGCGCTCGCGAAGCGCTACGGACTGGAGGTGAGCGCGCAGGAGATGGCGGCGATCGAGCCACGGCTGCCGGTGCTGCTGACGCCGGGCGCCGCGGAGGCCCTCGTCGTCAAGGGGTACCGTCTGGCGCGTACGCAGGACCTGGGCGCAGGCGCCGCCCTCGCCGCCTGCCTGGAGGGTTACCAGAACCCCGTGCCGGCGGACGTGCTCGACTTCCAGATGCGGCTAGCGGTGCGCGAAGCCACCGATCTGGCATTCGTGCCGCCGGCGCTGCGCCACCTGGCCGGTCCGGCCCCGGCATGAGCCGTCCGCCTTCGTACGTCGCCGCCGCCTTCAACGCCCGGCCGTTCGGCATGCCGGTCCCTCCGAACTGGTTCGCGCTCGCGGCGACCGGCCTGCTGGGCGCGCTGGTCAATCCCGCGTTCCTGCTCATCGGCGCGGGACTCGAGGGGCTGTACCTGTGGGCGCTCTCGCGTCATCCCCGCTTCCGCGCCATCGTCGACGCGGAGGCAGCGGCGTCACCGGACTGGCAGGCCCGCTACGACGAGCTGGCCAGCCGGCTCGACGACGCGGCACTGCGCAGCCAGGAGGCGCTGGAGCGGCAGGCGGCCGAGATCGCGGACATCCTCGTGCGCAACGGCGCCGCGGAGACCCAGATCGCCGACGTCCGGCAGCTCGCATGGCTGCACCTGAAGCTGCTCGCCATCCGCGGCGCGCTCGTGCAGGTCGTCGCGAGCGCGACGCGGGAGCGCGGTGATCTCGAGGCGCAGGAGGCACGGCTCGACGCGCGGCTCGCGCGCGAAGCGCTCGACGACGGGTTGCGCCGCAGCCTGGAGCAGCAGCTCGCCACGATCCGCACCCGGCGCGCCGCGCACGGCGACGCGGATCGCCGGCGCGAACTGGTGGAGTCCGAGATCGAGCGGCTGCGCCAGCAGATTGCCCTCGTGCGCGAGCAGGCCCTGCTCGCGACCGACGATGGCGCCGTCGCGCAGTCGCTCGACGCAATCGGCGCCTCGCTCAACGAGGCGAACCGCTGGTTGAAGGACCAGCACGAACTGTTCGCGGGCCTCGACGCCCTCGACGACGAGCCGCCGCCGGCGGCCATCCTGCAGCCCCGGCTGGCACCGCGCCGGCGCACCCGTACCGGAGAATCCGCATGAACGGACACCGACTGTCACCGCGATCGCGGGCCGCCGCGCGCTCGACCGGCCGCGGCTCGGCCACCGGCAACCTCATCTCGCTGCTGCTGTTCCTGGGCCTCATCGGCCTGGGCGTGTGGCTGCTGCTGCAGAAGGAGGCGCCCGCCCCCGCCGCTGGCGTGCCGATCGCGGGGGTCGCGGCGCCAGGGGCGCCGGACGCCGCGCCGGACGGCGACGCGCCGGTGCCGATCGAACCGGTCACGGGCACGCCGGTGCTCGATGCGGCCGCACCCTACCAGCCGCGGGGCGGCGTCATCGAGATCGACCTGAGCGAGTACGCCGGGTACGCGGGCCTCATCGTCGCCAACGGCGGCCTCGCGCCCGGCGCCGACTCGTTCTTCGCGCGCGAGTACGGCTTCCAGGTGAAGCTGACGCTGAGCGAGAGCGAGACCTGGTCGCGGCTGAACAACGGCCAGCTCGCGGCCACGGCGACGACCGCCGACACGCTGGCCGTGCTGGGGCGCCAGTTCGAGGCGGTCGTGCCGGTGCAGATCGGCTACTCGCGCGGCGCCGACATGGTCGTGGTCGACGCCGGCATCGCGTCGATCAACGCCCTGGCCGGCAGGACACTGGCCGCGTCGCAGTTCAACGAGAGCGAGTTCTTCATCCGCTACCTCGCGAGCGAGGCGGGCGTGCCGGTGCGGGTGCTGCGCGATCTCGACTCGCGCCCGGGGCCGAAGGAACTGGGCCTGGTGTTCTACGAGGATGCGTTCGTCGCCTGCGACGCCTACGAGCACGAGCTGGCCGGGGGCGGACGCCTGAACGGCTGCGTCGGCTGGTCGCCGCGCACCGACGAGGTCATCGCCGCCTCCGGCGGGCGGGCAAAGTCGCTGGTCTCCAATCGCAACCTGCTCGTCGTCGCCGACATCCTGGCGGTCAACAAGGGCTTCGCGACCGCGAACCCGAAGATCGTGCTGGGCCTGGTGCACGGCATCCTGCAGGGCAACCATCTCCTGCGCAGCGCGCCGGACGAGCACGTCGCGACGGTCGCGCGCGCGTTCGGCTGGACCGAGGCGCAGGCCCGCGCGGAACTGGCCAAGGTGCATCTGTCGAACCTGCCGGAGAACCGCGCCTTCTTCGCCGGCACGATCGATGCCGCCGGTTCCTTCGGCGGCATCTTCCAGTCCTCGGTGCTCGCCTACGGCGCGATCATCCGCAATCCGACCGACCCGGCGCGCTTCGTCGACGCCACGCACCTCGACGCGCTGGCCGGCCGCGGCCTGTTCGCCGGGCAGACGATCGCGATCGCGCCGATCAAGACCTCGACGCAGATCGCGATCGAGGGCGATGCCCTGCTCAGCAAGGACATCCGCTTCTTCTTCGAGCCGAACTCGGCGGCGCTCGACCGCGACGCGAAGGAGAACGTCGACTACCTCGACACCATCAAGCGCTTCCTGCAGGTCAGCCCCGGCTCGATGGTGCTGCTGCGCGGCCACGTCGACAACGCGCGCGTGCCCGAATTCCGCCGCGACGGCGGCGAGCCGCTGGTGAAATCGATGGCCATGAAGGCGATGGAACTGTCGCGGCAGCGCGCCCAGTCCGTCAGCAAGGCCCTGCTGGAGCGTCATCCCGCGCTCGACAAGGGACGCATCGAGGCAGTCGGGCGCGGCTGGGAGGAGCCCGCGGGCGAGGACAGCGATCTCAACCGCCGCGTCGAAGTGCAGTGGTTCACGCTGGAGTGAGAATCGCGGCCCGGCCCGGACCGCCACGCGGCAGCGGTCGCCGCTGCGGCTGACGATGCGTGCGTGGCGGTTTCGCCCGCGCCGGCGGCGACGCTTCGCAAAGCCCGTCGATCTCCTGCTGGTCGGGATCTTCCTGCTGGTGGTCTGGCTGACGCGCGACCTGCGCGAGTCGGCGCCCGCGGGCCCGGCACCGCCCCCGGCCGCCGCAGATCCGGTTCCCGTCCCCGACGCGCAGGGCTGCCTGCGCCCCGCCGGCATGTCGCCTGCCCCCGGGTCCGCGATGCAGCCGGAAACCCCGGCATACAGCGGCTGGCACGACACCGGCGTCGCCGGCGAACGCCTGCGCGAGGACGCCTGCGGCTCGCTCTGGTTCCTGTGGTACAACTCGTGGACGGTGCTGGACCACGGCGATCCGCGGCGCCAACGCGCATTTCGTCTGCCGGTTGGCGGCCCGATCGGCGGGCTCGCGCGACAGGGCATAGCCGATTTCCTGTTCACGCCCGCGGGTGACCTGTGGATCCTGGGCCGCGACGGTCGCACGGCGC
Source organism: uncultured Gammaproteobacteria bacterium (assembly GCA_964404305.1). Classification (GTDB taxonomy): domain Bacteria; phylum Pseudomonadota; class Gammaproteobacteria; order JADZEE01; family JADZEE01; genus CAYOJP01. The sequence goes on along the minus strand of CAYOJP010000135.1, from coordinate 3,899 downwards.
AGTTCGCGCACGGGGTCTGGCGCGTTCTCGCGCCCGGGACCTCGCGACCGCGGACAGGGGGAGCTATCGCGTGGCATGCCGGGCGGATCTGGCGCGCGCAGGAGGACGCGACCGGCGCCAGCGCATTGACCCCGATCGAGCCGCAACCACCGTCATCGCCAGTGGCCGCGGTCGGGCCGCCGCCGTTCGCCGGTGGCATTGCCCGCCTCGCTGCCACCCCGTGGGGAACGCTTGCTGCGGCAGGCGTCGGCGCAGTCGCGCAGTTCCAGGACGCGGGATGGTCGGCGCCGACTGCGATCAGCGGGCGTCCGCTGGCCCTGGCCGCGGGGCAGGAGCGGCTGTACGTCGCCACCGACGACGGCCTGCACGTGCTGGATCGCGGCGGCGTCCGCCTGGGGCATCACCTGCCCGGCGAGGCGATCACCGGCGTCGTCGAGCGCCCCGGCGGTACGCTGTGGGTCGGCGTGCGGGGCGACGGCCTGCGTTACTTCGACGGCGAACGCTGGCGTGCGTGGCGGTATGCCGAGGGCCTGCCCGCGGACGATGTGCGCGCTCTGGTGCTCTCCCGCGCAGGCCGCCTGTGGGCGGCCGGAGGGCGCAGCGCCGTCATCGACGTGACGGCGGCCGAGCGCCGCGTGACGGCCTTGCGCGCCCGTTCGCCACTGGCAGGGCCG
>CAYOJP010000135.1:0-3125 GCA_964404305.1 uncultured Gammaproteobacteria bacterium | reverse complement strand
GCTGCCGCCGCGGCACTGCGAGCAACCTGGGCGATGACCGTGCACCGCCGGGCGGCCACTGCCGCTCCGATCGCGCCGCCCGAACCGCTGCCCTTGCAGTCACCGCTCGGCGCGCCCCTCCTCGACGACCAGGACGCCGTGTGGGTCGCCACCCGCGGGGAAGGTGTGTTCCGGCATCACGACGGCGCCTGGCGCCGGTACGGCGAGGAGGCCGGGCTCGGCCCTCGCAACCCGGTGCAGGACCTGGCGCAGGACGGCGGCGGCGGGATCTGGGTGGCGACGCAGCCGGAGTACCTGTCAGCCGAGGGGCGTTATGGCGGCACCGGCCTGCACCGGCGCAAGGGCGGACGCTGGCGCCACTACGGCCCGGAACAGGGGCTGGGCGACGGCGGCTACAGCGCACTCGAACCGCTGCGCGACGGCGGCGTAGCCGCCGCTGGCGGCGACGGACTCGTCACGGTGGGCCCACGGGGCCTGCGGCGGTTCGGCCGCGCCGAGATGGGCGCGCGCGCGTTCGCGACCGCCATCGCCGAGGACGCCGGCGGCCACCTGTGGCTGGGCCACGGGACTCGCGCGCCAGGGATCACCTGGTTCGATGGCCTGGCGTTTCGCGCGCTGACCACGCGGGAGGGGCTGTTCGCCGATCGCATCGAGCTCATCGGCCACGACGGCGACGGCCGCGTCTGGCTCCAGGCCGATGACGGTCGCGTCGCCGTCTACCCGCGTGCGAGGCTGGTCGAGCGCATGACGACGGGCTTCGATCTCGAACGTTGAAGGGGGGACGCTCAGGACTCCCCGCGCCCGCCGCGCACGAGCCGCGGCAGGGCCGCCACCAGGTACAGCGTCATCGACCACAGGGTGAGAAACGCCGCCACGTAGAGCAGGCCGAGACCGAGCGGGTACACCGGCAGGCCGAGCAGCGGGTCGCGGTACAGCAGCAGCAGCAGCGCCACCATCTGCGAGATCGTCTTGAGCTTGCCCAGGCCGGAGACCGCTACCCTCGCCCGCTCGCCGATTTCCGCCATCCACTCGCGCAACGCCGAGATCGTGATCTCGCGGCCGATGATCACCGCCGCCGGCACCGCGAGCCAGGGGGTGGGATGCGATTGCACGAGCAGGACGAGCGCGACCGCCACCATGAGCTTGTCGGCGACCGGGTCCAGGAACGCGCCGATGGCGGAGGTCTGGCCGAGCTTCCGCGCCAGCCAGCCGTCGAGCCAGTCCGTCAGCGCCGCGGCGGCGAAGACCATCGCGGATGCCAGCCGGGCCCAGTGACCTGGCAGGTAGAAGACGACGACGAACACCGGAATGAGGACGATCCGGAACAGCGTCAGCGAATTCGGAATGTTCAGGATCGAGCGCATCTTGGGTCCGGTCGGCGGTGACCAGTGTACTTGTTGTCGCGAGCAATGGCAGGTAGCCGCGGGCCGCATCACCGCCCCGCGGACTCAGGCGTCGTGCAGCGCATCGTAGATGCGCTGCGCCAGTTCCCGGCTGATGCCCGGCACCTTGTGCAGGTCCTCCACGCCGGCGCGGGTCAGCCCCTGCAGCCCGCCGAAGTGGCGGATGAGCGCGCGCCGGCGGCTGGCGCCGATCCCCGGGATGCTCTCCAGCGGCGAGGCGTTGCGGGTCCGGGCGCGCCGCGCCCGGTGCCCGGTGATGGCGAAGCGGTGGGCCTCGTCGCGGATCTGCTGGATGAGCAGCAGCGCCGGAGAATCGGGTGGCAGGGTGCGGGTCGCCTCCCCGTCCGCCAGCACCAGGGTTTCCAGGCCGGCCCGCCGGGACGGACCCTTGGCGACGCCGATGACGGGGATGCCGTCGATCTGCAGCTCGCCAAGCGCCGCGCAGGCTTCCGCCACCTGGCCCGCGCCGCCGTCGATGAACAGGAGATCGGGCAGGCGCCCCTCCTCGCGCTGCACGCGCGTGTAACGCCTGCTGACAGCCTGCCGGATGGCCGCGTAGTCGTCGCCCGGGGCGACGTCCTCGATGTTGAAGCGGCGGTAGTCGGACTTGCGCGGCCCTTCGGGCCCGAACACGACGCACGACGCGACCGTGGCCTCGCCACCGGTGTGCGAGATGTCGAAGCACTCGATGCGCCCGAGCGGCTCGTCCATGCCGAGCGTCTCCCGCAGGGCCTCGATGCGGCGTTCCTGACCGGAACGCGCGGCCAGCCGCTGCGCGATCGCCAGGCGCGCATTTTCCACCGCCAGCTCGACCCAGCGGGCGCGCTCGCCGCGCAGGCGATCCGAGCAGAGCACCTTGCGGCCGGCGCGGACCGACAGCGCCTCGGCCACCAGTCCGGAGTCCTCCACCGGGTGGCTCAGGAGGATCTCCTCGGGCGGCTGCCGCTCGGCCCCGGCGGCGAGGTAGTACTGCGGCAGGAAGGCCGCGAGCAGTTCCGGTGCCTCGATGCCGGCCGTGTGCGCGGGAAAGAACGCCTTGTTGCCGAGCGTCTGGCCATTGCGCACGTAGAAGACCTGCACGCAGCCGACGTCGTCGCGCACCGCGGCCGCGAGCACGTCCACGTCACCCCGCGCGCCGCTCATGTACTGGTTGCTCTGCACGCGCTGCAGATCCTTGATGCGATCCCGCAGGCGCGCGGCCTGCTCGTAATCGAGTTCCGCGGCGGCCCGTTCCATGCGCTCGCCGAGCATCCGGACCACTTCCTGGCTGCGCCCCTCGAGGAACAGCATCGCGTGCTGGACGTCCGCCGCGTAGTGCTCCGAGTCGATGAGACCGGTGCAGGGTGCCGTGCAGCGCCTGATCTGGTGCTGCAGGCACGGGCGGGAGCGGTTGCGGAAATAGCTGTCCTCGCAGGAGCGGACCTGGAACAGCTTCTGCAGCAGGTTGAGCGTGGCCCGGACCGCGCCGGCGCTCGGGTACGGCCCGAAGTAGCGGCTGCGTCCGGAACGCGCGCCGCGATGGAACGCCAGCCGCGGGAACTCCTGCTCGGTGGTCAGGCGGATGTAGGGGTAGCTCTTGTCGTCGCGCAGGCAGACGTTGTAGCGGGGACGCAGGTCCTTGATGAGGTTGCTCTCCAGCAGCAGCGCCTCCCCCTCGGTGCGCGTGACGGTCACCTCGATGGCGGCGATCTGCCCGACCAGCGATCGGATCCGCGGCTCGAG
>CAYOJP010000134.1:0-9986 GCA_964404305.1 uncultured Gammaproteobacteria bacterium | reverse complement strand
CGTTGTCGAGGCGCAGCCGGTCGTCGAGCGCCGTGCGCAGCGCGCGGTTTTCCTTCGGCAGGCCGGCCTTCTCGAGCGCGCGGTCGACGGCGACCAGCACCTGGTCGGGCGACCACGGCTTGCCGAGGAAGTCGGCGGCACCGTGGCGCATGGCCTGCACCGCGTCCTGCACCGATCCGAACGCGGACAAGAGCACGACGGCGGTCTCGGGGTGGGTGTCGTGCACGGCCTTCAGCAGCTGCAGGCCGCCGCCGCCAGGCAGGGCCAGGTCGCAGAGCACCAGGTCGACATCGCCGTTGGCGACGGGCTGCAACGCCGCGCCGAGGTCGGCGGCGGCGTCGAGTTCGAAGCCGCGTTCGCCGAGCAGCGTGCGCAGGTCGTGCACCGAGCGCGGATCGGGATCGGCGAGCAGGATCTTGTGCATGCACCGTCTGGCGGAACCGACGGCCGTCGAGTCACCGCGACGGGTCGTCATCGGCAGACGGTCCCCGAACACTTGACCCGGCGCGGCCCATGGGCCGCCGCCCGCCCGCGGAAGGTGTCGACAGCACGGGGCCGGGCGCTAGGCTCCGCGCGAGCGATGACGCCCCGTCCGGTCCACGAGCCAGTGTCCGACGATGCCGCGCCGGAGACCCTGGCTGCCGTGCTGGCCGAGGTGCGGCACATCGAACTGCAGAGCAGCCGGCTCGTCACCGACGTGCTCGCCGGCGGCTACCGTTCGACCTTCCGGGGGGCCGGCATCGAGTTCGCCGAGGTGCGCGAATACGTCGAGGGCGACGACTTGCGCAACGTCGACTGGAACGTGACCGCGCGCGTCGGCAGGCCGTTCGTGAAGCGCTTCGTCGAGGAACGCGAACTGACGGTGGTGTTCGCGCTCGACCTGTCCGCGTCGATGGACGCCGGGCTCGGCGGCTGGTCGATGCGCCAGGCGGCGGCGCGGTTCTGTGCGCTGCTCGGACTGTGTGCGATCGCCAATCACGACCGCGTCGGGCTCGTCGCCGGCAGCGCGGGCGTCGAGCGCTTCGTGCTGCCCGACAAGGGGGCGCGGCACGTGCTGCGCGTGGTGCGCGACTGCCTCGTGCTGCGCGGCGCCCGGGGCGGCACCGACCTCGGCGCGCTGTGCGCGCGTCTGTCGAGCGGCCTGCGGCGGCGCGCGGTGGTGTTCCTGATCTCGGACTTCCTGGCCGCCGGCCATGAACGCGCCCTGGCGCTGTGCGCGCGCCGCCACGACCTCGTCGCCGTCCGCCTGTCGGCGCCCGAGCTCACCGCCCCGCCCCCGGCGCTGCTGCGCGTGCTCGATCCGGAGAGCGGCCGGCGGGACCTGGTGGACTTCGGCGCGCCGGCGGTTCGGGCGGCGTGGCTGCAGCGCACCGCGGCCCTGCACGCGCGGGCGGATGCGACCCTGGCGCGCGCGCACGTCGACTGCATCGACGTGCGCATCCCGGCGGAGCCCGAACTCGGGGCGATCGCGCGGCCGATCCTCCGCTTCTTCCGCCGCCGCGAGCTGCGGGCGGTGAAGCGATGAACCGCGCCGGCGGCTGGCTCGCGGTGCTGGTTGCGCTGGCCTTGGCAGGCAGCGCCGTGCTCCAGGCCCAGGCGCCGGCCGTCGCGCGCATCCACGTCGTCGTGCCCGAGGCGGGGTCGATCGAGTTCGGGCGGCCCTTCGCCCTCGAAGTGCACCGCACGGTGCCGCGAGCGGCGACCGCCGAACCGTTCGATCCGACCAGTCTGGCCCCGGCGGTGCTGGAGCCCGCCGCGCCCGGGCCGGCGTCGGTCACCGCCACGGCGCGGCACGAGACGCTGCGGTTCACCGCCCGCGTGTTCGCCAGCGGCGCCGTCGCGCTGCCGGCGCCCGAACTGCGTCTGCGTGGCGCGGGCGTCGTCGTCGACACGGTCCGCGGCGAGCCGGTGCCGCTCGCGGTGGCCTCGCTGCTGCAAGGGCCGCCGGGCGATTTCGAGTGGGCCGGCGACGTGCGCGACGCCGCCGTGGGCGCCCCCTCGCCGTGGTGGCTCGCCGGGTCTCTGCTGGCGGGCCTCGTCGCGTTCGCCGTGCGAGCCGCCCGTCGGCGGCCGGCCGCCGCGCCGGTGGCCGTGCCGGCGCCGCCGCCGGAACGGGTGCTCGAGGAACTCGGCGCGCTGGCGCTGCCGCGCGACGGGGATCCGGTGAGCGCGACCGCGTTCCACGTCGCGCTGGCCGCGATCGTGCGGGGGTACGCCGCCAGACGCTGGCAGGTGCCGGCCCTGGTGCGCACCACCGAAGAACTGCTGCGCGCGGCGCCGGCCGGCCGCCCGGCCTTGCTCGAGTGCCTGTCCGCCTGCGATCTCGTGAAGTTCGCGGCGGCCCGTCCGGGTCCCGCGGCCAGCGCCGCGGCGCACGCGGCCGCGGTCCGGTTCGTGAACGCCACTCTGCCGGCAACCGGGGATGCGCCGTGATCGCCGCCGAGTCCAGCTTTGGCTGCGCCGATCCGCTGTGGTTCTGGCTGCTCGTGGTGCTGCCGATCGTCTGCTGGTGGTCGCACCGCCGCAGGCCGGCGCTGCCCTTCGCGGGCGCCGAACTGCTCGGCGAGGGCCGGCTCGGTTGCGGGCCGCTGCCGCGGTCCTGGCGGCGGCGGTTCGCGTGGCTGCCCGCGGCGCTCGAAGCGCTCGCGCTCGGACTGTTGGTGCTGGCGCTCGCGCGGCCGGTGCAGCGGCTGCCGCTGCCGCCCGAACGACTCGGCATCGATGTGCTGCTGTGCATCGATACGAGTTCCTCGATGGCGGCCAAAGACCTCGCCGCCGGCCGCACGCGCCACTCGGTCGGGCTCGAACTGGCGGGCGAGTTCGTGAAGGTGCGCCGCGACGACCGGGTCGGCTGCGTGACGTTCGCCCGCTACCCCGATCTGCGCTGTCCGCCGACGCTCGACCACGCGGCGCTGGCCGAGCTGCTCGGCGGCATCGCGCTGGTCGGCAAGGACAGCCCGGAGGACGCGACCGGCATCGGCGCGGCGGTGGCGCGCGCCGCCGCGGTGCTGGCGCGGTCCGAGGCGCGGGGCAAGGTGATCGTGCTGCTGACCGACGGCGAAGAGAACGTCGCGACCGCGGCCACCCCGGAGGAGATCGCGCCGCTGCACGCGGCCCAGTTGTGCGCGAGGCTCGGCGTGCGCGTGCACGGCGTGGTGCTTGGGCAGGGCAACCAGAAGCCGGACGGCCGCTTCGTGCCGCTCGACACCACGGCGGTGCAACAGCTCGCGGCGGAGACCGGCGGCCGATTCTTCGCTGCACGCGACGCCGCTGCGCTGCAGCAGGTCTACGCGTCGATCGATGCCCTCGAGAAGGTCGCCTTCGCCGAACCGCGCGTGCTGGTCCGCGAATGGTTCCCGGCCCCGCTCGGCCTCTCGGTGCTGCTGCTCGCCCTGGCCCGGACCGCCGCGCGGCGCTGGTTCTCGGTGGTGCCATGAACGCCCTCCTGTTCCTGGTGCCGTGGTGGTGGCCGGCGCTGCTGCTGCTGCCGCTGCTGCTGTGGGCGGCCTCGCGCGGCGAACGGCGGGCCGACGCGCTGCGGCGCGCGGCGCTCGGCCGGCGCGAAACGGCGCTGCTCGGCGCGCCCGCGGGCACCCGCTGGCGCACGTTCGGCGCGGTGGCCGCCGCTGGCCTCGTGGCGCTGGCGCTGCTGCGGCCGGTGTGGGGCGAAGTGGCCGGGGCGCCGGCCCGCGCCGACGTGGTCCTCTGCCTCGACGTGTCGCGTTCGATGCGTGCGCGCGACGTGGTGCCCGACCGACTCCAGGCCGCGCAGCGGGAGATCGAGACCCTGGCGGCGGCGGGCGGAGCGGGCCGGCTCGGCCTCGTCGTGTTCGCCGGCAGTGCGGCGCTTGCCGTGCCGCTGGCCGGCGACCTCGCCTCGGTCGCCGCCATCGCCGCGACGATGGATCCTTCGGCGGCCGCGCGCGGCGGCACGGACCTCGGTGCGGCGATCGACGTCGCCGCGCAGGCGCTGCAGCGGGGCGGCGCGGTTGCCGGCTGCATCGTGGTGCTGACGGACGGCGAGGACTTCGCGGCGCGCGGCCAGCAGGCCGCCCGGCGCGCCGCCGCCCTGGGCTTCCCCGTGCACTGCCTCGGTTTTGGCACCGCGACCGGCAGCAAGATCGTCGTCGAAGGTGCCGGCGGCGAGGCCTTCCTGCGCGACCAGAGCGGCCGCGAGGTGGTGAGCGCGCTCGATCCCGCGAGCCTGCAGGCCGTCGCCGCCGCCGGCGACGGCACCTATGCGCCCGGCGCGTCCGGCAGTCTGCTGCGCCTGCACGAGGCATCCCTGAACCCGCGCGCGCGTTCGCTCGCCGCCGCCGATCCCGCGCGCGAGCCGGCGCACCGCTTCCAGTGGCCCTTGCTGCTGGCGTTGCTCGCCTGGATGCTGCCCGGCACGCTGCCGCGCCGCCGAGGAACCCGATGCTGAGAACGATGCTCGTCCTGTGCGTGCTCGGCGCGATCCAGGCACCTGCGGCCGGACCCGACGAGCCGTTCGCCGCTGCGGTGGCGCACTACCGGGCCGGGCGTCACGCCGAAGCGCTCGCGGGCTTCACGGCGCTCGCGGCGGCCGATGCCGCGGCCCTGACGCCAGAGCTGCTCGGCAACCTGGCGCTCTCGGCCCTGCGGCGGCAGCGCACGGCGGAAGCCGAGGCGGCCGCGCGGCAGCTCGCAGCGCACGCGCTGCCGGCGGAACGCGCGCTCGGCGAGTTCCTGCTCGGCCAGGCGGCGGGCCAGCGCTGCGCGCGCGCCGAGGCGGCGGCGAAGCTGCCCGATGCCGAACCGGCGGCGTTCGATCTGGCGGTGCGTGCGGCGGAGCAGGCGCTCGCGGCCTTCGTGCGCGCCGATGCGCTGCGCGGCGGCTGGCCGGCGGCGCTGCGCAACGCCGAACGGGCGGCGCTGCGCGTCCGCGACCTGCAGCAGCAGCGTGAGGCCGCCGCGCGCAACCGGCCGCGGCCGCAGCAGGAACCGGATCGTCCGCCGCCGCCCGCGCCCGAGCCCGGGCCCGAGGCCGTGGACCCGGCCTTGGCGACCAACCCGCTGTCGTCGGCGGACGTCGCCCGCCTGCTCGAACGGCTGCAGCAGCAGGAGCGCGCGAAGCGCGCGCTGCGGCTGGCCGGCCAGCGCGCGACGCTGCAGGCGGGGGAGCGCGATTGGTGAAGGCCGCCCGGTTGCCGCGGGCCGTGCTCGCAGCGCTCGCTTGGTGCGTCGCCGTCGGCGCCCAGGCGCCGTCGCCGGCGTTCGTCGAGGTCGAGCTGCCGCAGGCGCCGGTGGTGGTGGGCCAGCGTGTGCCGGTGGTGGTGCGCATCGGCTACGACGCGGCGTTCTTCGCCGCGCGCGCGATCCCGTGGACGCAGCAGCGCCTGGACGTCCCGTTCCACCTGGTGCTGCCGTGGTTTGCCGAGCCCGCCCGCGCCGCGGTCGTGCTGGCCGGCACGACCGCGGCGGACGCGGCGCGGCTCGCGGTCGGGGATCGGATCGGGCTCGCGGTGCCGGCCGGGCAGCGCGCAGCTGCCGGCGTCACCTATGCCCTGCTGGAACTGCTGTGCTACTGGACGCCGCTCGCCGCAGGACCGCAGCCGGTGCCGCCGGCCGTGCTGCGCTGGGCCTTCACGACGCGGTTCGAGGACCATCTGCTGAGCGGCCGCCAGCCGGTCGATCGCCACGAGGCCACGGCAATGTCGGCGGCCGGGGTGCTCGACGTGCGCGCCTTGCCGCCGGGCAAGCCCGCGGGTTGTTCGGACGCGGTCGGCACGTTCGCGGTCGACCTGCAGGTGGCGAGCCCGACGGTCCGGCTGGGCGCGGCGTTCGCCCTCACGCTCACGGTGACCGGCGACGGCGACCTGCAGGGGTTTGCGGCGCCGCCGTGGCCGCCGCTGCCCGGCTTCGTGGTGCAGGGCCTCGTCGAACGGCGTTCGCCGACGGCGCGCACGCTGGTGTTCGACGTGCTGCCGGTGCGGCCGACCGCGACGGCCATCGGACCTCTGCCGTTCGGGTTCTTCGACCCAGCGGCCGGCGCCTACCGGACGCTGCTCGCTGGCCCGGTGCCGCTGCGCGTCCTGCCGGCCGAGGCCGCGCTGCCGGAGCGCGTGGAGGCGCTGGTGCGCGCCGATGCGGAAGCGCTCGCGGCAGCCACGGCGCGCCCCTGGTGGGCGGTGGCGCTGCCGGCGGCCGCAGCGCTCGCCGCGGCGCTGTTCTGGGGGCGAGGGTGGCGCGCGCGCGCGACCCGGCGGGCGGCGGCGGCGGGCGCCCTGCGGGACCTCGCGGCGCGGTTGCCGGAAGGGGCGGACGCGGCGTGCGCGGCGTTCGCGGCCCTGTGTGCCGTGTGCGCGGGAACTGCCGACGCGGAGCCGGACTTCGCGGCGCTGCAGCGCCGCGGCATGCCGGCGGCGGTCGTCGCCGACGCGCGGGCGCTGCATGCGCAGCTCGTCGGGGCGCGGTTTGGCGGCGTGGCGCCGGCGCCGGCGGCCGTGCTCGCGGCGGGGCGCGCCCTGGTCGCCGCCATGCGGTGAAGCCGCGCGGAACAGAGCGGTGCGGGGGGAGGGAATCGAACCCTCATGGCCGTTGCCGGCCCGCGGCTTTTAAGGCCGCTGCGTCTAGCCGTTCCGCCACCCCCGCGGCGAGCGGGGATCATGCGCGGCCGGCGGCGGCGGCGCCAAGGCGAAGCGGGCAAGGAAGAGTGGAGGTCCCGCCCAGAATCGAACTGGGGTAGACGGATTTGCAATCCGTTGCCTAACCACTTGGCTACGGGACCCAGCGGGCGGGGAACGGTAGCCCGCGCGGTCAGCGGATCAAGGGGCCAGCCGCGGGCCGCATCGGCCCGCCGACCTTTCGGCGCCCGGGAGTTCGCTGGGGCCAGAACGGCCGCCGTTCCGTATGCTGCGGAGCCCGGACCGCCGCGCGTCGACGTGGCATGCGTGCAGTGAAGACCAAGAAGAACATCCACTTCGAGTTCAACCAGGAACTCGTGCGCGAGCCGTTGCTCTACAAGATCAACCGCTCGTTCGACGTCATCGTCAACATCCGCGGCGCGTCGGTCACCGACCAGGGCGGCTTCATCGCCCTCGAACTCGAAGGTGAGGAAGCCGAGGTCGAGCGCGTGCTCACCTACCTGCGCGAGCAGGGGGTGCGGCTCGGCGAGGGGCTCGGGAGCCACGAGCGATGATCGCGCCGGCGGCCCGGCAGCTGCGCTGGCTGTTCACCTTTGGCTGGATCGGTCTCGTACCGGCGGGCCCCGGCCCGGTGCCGGCCAACGACCTCGTCGCCCTCGGCAAGGAAGCCGCGGTCGTCACCGCCGAGCCGCACGCGACCGCGGTGGGGCTGCAGGTGCTGCGCGAGGGCGGCAATGCCGTGGATGCGGCGGTGGCGGTGGCGCTGACCCTGGCCGTGACCCACCCGCAGGCGGGCAATCTCGGCGGCGGCGGGTTCCTGCTGCTGCGCATGGCCGACGGCACCACCGCCGCGATCGACTTCCGCGAGATGGCGCCCAAGGCCGCGACCGCGGCCATGTACCTGCGGGCCGACGGCAGCGTCGATGCCGACAAGGTGTTGTTCGGCGCGAGCGCGGCGGGCGTGCCGGGCAGCCCGGCCGGCCTCGTGCTGGCGCTGCAGAAGCACGGCACGATGACGCTGCGCAGCCTTGCCGCGCCGGCGATCCGGCTCGCGCGCGAAGGCATCGTCGTCGACCACTTCCTCGCCGAGGCGCTGGCGGAGGCGCAGCAGGACCTCGCGCGCTTCCCCTCGACCAAGAAGGTCTTCTTCCGCGACGGCGTGCCGCTGCGGCAGGGCGAGCAGCTCGTGCAGAAGGACCTCGCCGAGACCCTCGAACGGCTCGCCGAGCATGGCTTGTCCGGCTTCTATGCCGGCCGCACCGCGGAGCTGATCGAAGCCGAGATGGTGCGCGGCGGCGGCTTCGTCACCAGGAAGGACCTCGCGGCGTATGCTCCGCGCGAACGCGAAGTGCTGCGCGGCACCTACCGCGATTGCGAGGTGCTCAGCATGCCGCCGCCGTCCTCGGGCGGCGTGGCGCTGCTGCAGATGCTGAACCTGCTGGAGGCCTACGACCTGCAGGCGGCCGGTCACGGCGGCGCCGAGTACCTGCACCTGCTCACCGAGGTGATGCGGCGCGCCTACGCGGACCGTTCGCGCTGGCTCGGGGATCCCGACCACTACCGCGTGCCCCTGGCGGGGCTCGTCGGCAAGGCCTACGCGGCGACGCTGCGCGCCGGCATCGACCGGGAGAAGAAGAGCGCCGTGGCGCCCGGCCTGCCGCCCGGCGGCAAGGAGAGCGACGACACCACGCACTTCTCGATCGTCGACAAGCACGGCAACGCCGTCGCCTGCACGACCACGATCAACTCGACGTTCGGCGCCATGGTGGTGGTGGACGGGGCGGGGTTCCTGCTCAACAACGAGATGGACGACTTCTCGAGCAAGCCCGGCGTGCAGAATCAGTTCGGGCTCGTCGGCGGCGCGGCGAACGCGATCGCGCCGGGCAAGCGCATGCTGTCGTCGATGACGCCGACCATCGTGCTGCAGGGCGGGGCGCTGCGGCTCGTGCTCGGCGCGCCGGGCGGCGGCCGCATCATCACCGCGGTGCTGCAGGTCCTGCTCAACACGGTCGACCATCGCATGGGCCTCGAGCAAGCGGTGCGGGCGCCGCGCATCCACCACCAGTGGCTGCCCGACGAGATCACCTTCGAGGCGCTGGCCTTGGCGCCCGAGGTGCGGGCCGCACTCGCCGCCAAGGGGCACACGTTCGCCCGGCGACCGCGCGGCATCGGCCAGGTGATGGCGATCGAGGTCCGCGCCGACGGCGGACGGCTGGCCGTGTGCGACCATCGCAGCGGCGGCGCCGCCGGCGCCTTCTGAGTCCGCCATGCACCCGATCCGCATCGCCCCTTCCCTGCTCGCCGCCGACTTCACCCGGCTGGCCGAGGAAGTCCGTTCCGTCGAGGACGCCGGCGCCGACTGGCTGCACCTCGACGTCATGGACGGCCACTTCGTGCCCAACCTGACGTTCGGTCCGTTCATCACCGCGGCGATCAAGAAGTGCGCGACGCGGCCGCTCGACGTGCACCTCATGATCAGCGATCCGTGGCGCTACGCCGACGCGTTCCTGGATGCGGGCGCCGACCTGCTGACGTTCCACATCGAAGTCGGCCAGAGCGGCGATGTCGGGGCTCTGCTCGACCGGATCCGGCGGCGCGGTTGCCGCGCCGGGCTGTCGGTGCAGCCCGACACGCCCGTCGAGGCCCTGCAGCCGTGGCTGCCGCGACTCGACCTCGTCCTGGTGATGAGCGTGTTCGCGGGGTTCGGCGGCCAGAAGTTCATGGCCGAGGTGCTGCCGAAGGTCAACCAGCTCCGCCTGCTGGGCTACGCGGGCGAAGTGTCGATGGACGGCGGCATCGCGCCGCCGACCATCGCCGCCGCCGCCCGTGCCGGCACCAACGTGTTCGTCGCCGGCACTGCGGTGTTCGGCGCCCCCGACCGGACCGCACGCATGCGCGAACTGCGCGATCTCGCGGCGCGAGCCCGCTGATCCCTTCCGCGCGCTTCCCGCTCGCCTGCCGCGCCGCTATCGTCACGCGACTCCCGCCACAAACCGCCGCAACCGAAGGATCGAATCACATGGCCTGGACACGCTTCGGCAAGAAGAAGGACATGCCCGGTGGGCTCTGGATCAAGTGTGAAGCCTGCGGCTCCATGCTGTTCCGGAAGGAGTTCGACGCCAAGCTGCGGGTCTGCACGAGCTGCGGCTACCACTTCACCTACCCGGCGCGCGAGCGGATCGCCCTGGTCGCCGACGAGGGCTCGTTCGTGGAGATGTTCGAGAACCTCAAGGGGGAGGACCGCCTCGGCTTCGTCGACCGCGTCCCGTACGCGGAGAAGCTCGAGTTGACCATCAAGAAGACCGGCGAGACCGACGCGATGATCGTCGGGACCGCGACCATCAAGGGCATCCCCTGCGTGCTGGGGCTGATGAACTT
>CAYOJP010000133.1:0-10061 GCA_964404305.1 uncultured Gammaproteobacteria bacterium | reverse complement strand
TGGTGCCGCGCGGCGACACCGTGTTCGAGGCGCAGGACGCGCTGCTGGTGCTGGCGCACGCGGCTTCGGAACCGGAAGTGCGGCGGATTCTCGTGGGATAAAGAACGACCGAAGGACACCGCGCGGGCTACGGGCCGTACCTGTTCGACGAATGGCGCTACCTCGATCGCGGCGAGCCCGGGATGGACTGCACGCACCGGCCGCGCAACCCGGACTTCGTCCTCAACCAGCCCCGCTACGCCGGTGCCGGGATCCTGCTCGCGCGCGACAACTTCGGCTGCGGCTCCTCGCGCGAGCACGCCGCGTGGGCGTTGCTGGACCACGGTATCCGTGCCGTGATCGCGCCGAGCTACGCCGACATCTTCTTCAGCAACGCATCGAAGAACGGCGTGCTGCCGGTGATACTGCCGGCGGCGGCCGTCGACCGCCTGTTCACGCAGGCGCTGGCGACCCCGGGCTACCGGCTGGCGATCGACCTGCGCGCGGGTACCGTGACGCGCCCCGACGGGGGAGTGGACACGTTCGATTTCCCCGAGAGCCTGCGCCACCGGCTGCTCGAGGGGCTGGATGACATCGGCATCACGCTGAAATCGGCCGGCGCGATCCGTGACTACGAGCGGCGGCGCGCGCAGAGCGCGCCGTGGCTGTTCCGCACCTGAACCGGATTCGACGCGCATGCTGACGTGGATGGAACTGGGCGGCGCCCTGCTGCTCATAGTCGTCGCGGCCGAGATCTTCACCAATGCGCTCGAGCACGTGGGCGAGCGCCTCGGCATTTCCGAGGGTGTGACCGGGTCGCTGTTCGCGGCGGTGGGCACGGCGATGCCCGAGACGATGGTGCCGATCCTCGCCCTGTTCGCCGGCACTGCGAACGCCGAGCTGAACGCCGAGATCGGCGTCGGGGCGATCCTCGGCGCGCCGCTGATGCTGTCCACGCTGTCGCTGTTCCTGATGGGCATGACGGTGTGGCGGCGTCGCGGCACGACCGGGTCGCTGACGCCGGAGCCCTCCGGGCTCGTGCGCGATCTCAACTTCTTCCTGCTGGCCTATGCGATTGCCATTGCGGCCCTGTACCTGCCGCGATCACTGCCGGCCGTGCACGTGTCGCTCGCACTCGCGCTCGTGTTCCTGTACTTCTTCTACGTGATGCTGACCATGCGCGCGTCGGCGGCGCTGGTCCAGGACGGCCACGGCACCGAGGCGCACGCGGAACTGTTCCTGTGCCGCCTGGGGCTGCCGGACAACTGGCCGGTCATCATCGCGCAGGTCACGGGCGGATTCGTGCTGCTGGTTGCCGGGGCCAAGATCTTCATCCACGGGGTCGAGCATCTGTCGGCGGCGATCGGCGTCTCGGCGCTGATCCTGTCGATGCTGATCGTGCCGGTGGCGACCGAACTGCCGGAGAAGGTCAACAGCATCCTCTGGATCCGGCGCGGCAAGGACACGCTCGCGTTCGGCAACATCACGGGGGCGATGGTATTCCAGGGCTCGCTGCTGCCGGCGATCGGGATCACGCTGACGCCGTGGCGACCGGAGCCGGCGGTGGTCGGAGGCATCCTGGTGACGATCGTGGCGGCCGCCTGGTTGCGGTACATCGCCCACGACGGGCGCCTGGCGGTCTGGCAGCTGGGCGTGAACGGGGCGCTCTACCTGTCCTACCTGGCCTACGTGCTGGCCTGACGGCGGGACGACGCGCGTGGCAGGCAGCGGGCGACTGGGGTACCTGACGATCGGCGCCCTCGGCATCGTCTACGGCGACATCGGCACGAGCCCGCTGTATGCCTTCCGGGAGTGCTTCAGCGAGGCGTCCGGCGTCGTGGCGAGCGCGGCCAACGTCCTCGGCGTGCTCTCGCTGGTGTTCTGGTCGCTGATCCTCGTCATCTCGATCAAGTACGTCGGCTTCGTACTGAAGGCCGACAACCGCGGAGAGGGCGGCATCCTCGCGATGATGACGCTCGTGACCGACGCGGCCGAGGCCCGGCAGGGCGTGCGCTCGCTGCTGATCGTGTTCGGGCTGATCGGGTCGGCGTTCATCTATGCCGACGCCATGATCACGCCTGCCATTTCGGTGCTGAGCGCGGTCGAGGGCCTCGGCAGCATCGCGCCCGGCCTCGGCGGCTACGTCGCGCCGGTGGCGCTCGCGATCCTGGTCGGCCTGTATCTGGTCCAGAGCCGCGGCACCGAGCAAATCAGCCGGATTTTCGGGCCCGTCATGGTCGTGTGGTTCGCGGTTCTGGGGGTCCTGGGCCTGCTGTCGACGCTCGACAACCCGGCGGTCATCGCGGCGGTCGATCCGCGCCATGCGCTGGCCTTCTTCGCGGCCAACGGCTTCCTCGGCTTCGCGCTGCTCGGCACCGTGTTCCTCGTCATCACCGGTGGCGAGGCGCTGTACGCGGACATGGGTCACTTCGGGCGCACTCCGATCCGGGTTGCCTGGTTCGGTATCGTGCTTCCGGGCCTGCTGCTGAACTATTTCGGACAGGGCGCGCTGCTGCTGCGCGAGCCCGGCTTCGAGGGCAGCCTGTTCTACGCCCTGACGCCGGCGTGGGGCGTCGTGCCGATGGTGGTGCTGGCAACCTTTGCCACCGTCATCGCCTCGCAGGCGGTCATCTCGGGAGCGTTCTCGCTCACCGCGCAGGCGATCCAGCTGGGGCTGTCGCCGCGGTTGCGCATCGTGCAGACCTCCAGCGAGGTGATCGGACAGGTCTACCTGCCGGCCGTGAACTGGGCGTTCATGGTCGGCACGGTCGTGCTGGTGGTGGAGTTCGGCAGTTCGAGCGCGCTGGCCTCGGCCTACGGGCTGGCCGTCGCCGCCGCCATGATGCTCACCACGTTCTTCCTGTATGTCGTGGCGCGCCGTGTCTGGGGCTGGGGACGCCTGGCGTCGGCGCTGTTCGCGGTGCCGTTCATCGTCCTGCATACGGCCTTCTTCGCCGCCACGCTGCTCAAGGTGCCGAGTGGCGGCTGGGTGCCACTGGGGGTTGCCGCCGTCATCTACGTGGGCATGGTGACCTGGGATCGCGGCCGGCGCTACCTGTCAGCGGCGCTGGAGTCCGAGAGCCTGCCGCTGCAGATGTTCCTCGACAGTCTCGCCAGCGACGGCACCACGCGCGTGGCCGGCACCGCGGTGTTCCTGACGCGCGAGCCCGACGTCGTGCCCCGCACGCTGCTGCACAACCTCAAGCACAACAAGGTGCTGCACGAGCGGGTCGTGCTGCTCACCGTCGTCACCGAACGCGTGCCGACGGTGCCGGAAGCCGAGCGCGGAACGGTGAGTCCGCTCGGGGCGGGCTTCTTCCGCGTGGTGCTGCGCTACGGCTACGACCAGCGTCCGAACGTCCCGGTGGCCCTCGCCCGCGCGGCGGCGCCGTACCTGTCGGTCGACCTGATGGAGACCACCTACTTCCTCGGTCGCGAGACGCTGATCATCAGCCGCCGGCCGCGCCTGGCGATGAGCACCTGGCGGCGTGCACTGTTCGCCTACCTGCAGCACAACGCGCTCGACGCGGCGCGCTTCTTCGGCATCCCGCCCAATCGCGTCATCGAACTCGGCGCCCAGCTGGAGATCTGAGCATTTCAAGGGGTCAGACCCCTTGAAATGCCGCGCTGCGGGGTGGCGCAGGCTCAGGGCTCCGGCGGCGCAGGGGCGGCGCCGACGCGCTGCAGCCGCTTGTCGCTCCATACCGGCACGCCGAACACGTCGTTCAGCAGGTACTGGGTGACGGGAACGCCCAGCAGCATTCCCCAGATCCCGAACGCGTGATACGCGATGAACAGCACGATCAGCACCAGCACGGGGTTGAGGTTGAAGTGCTGGCCGTAGATGAGCGGATTGAGCACGTAGGCCTCCAGCGTGTGGATGCCCACGACGAAGGCCACGACGGCGAGCGCGGTACCCGGCCCGCCGGCATTGAGCGCGACCAGCACCATCGGCACCGTGGAGATGAACGTGCCCAGAACCGGTATGAAGCCGCACACGAACACGATCAGCGACAGCATGGTGACCGATGGCACCGCGAGCACCAGCAGCCCGATGAGCGTCAGGCAGGTGTTGACGGCCGCGATCATCGCCTGAGCCTGGAACGCGCGGCCGACGACGTAGCCGAATCTCACGACCGGCTGCGCGGCGGCCTCGTAGAAATCCCGCAGCCGCGACGCCGACAGGCTGCGCACCTGGGCCGAGAGCCGCGCGATGTCGTTCAGGATGAGGAAGCTGAACAGCAGTGCGAGCAGCATGGTCGCGGTGGCCCGGTACAGGACGTTGATCGCTTCCGGGGCGTGGCTGCGCAACCGCGTCATCTGCTCGGCTAGGAACTCGTTGATGAGGAGCTGGTCCTCCAGCGCGTAGTAGCGTTCCAGCGCCGCGGCCTGCGGAGTCGGCGGCGATTCGCCGTTGCCCTGGTGCAGGATGATGTCGGACTCGCTGAGGGCGAGCCGGTCGCGCTCCTGCGCGAGCGCCTCGTTCACGGCGGCGAGGCGCTCGGCGCCGAGCACGCTGCGGATGTAGCCGGGGACGGTCCGCCGCAGTCCCGGGTAGCGGTCGACCACTTCGGTCTTCACCTCGACCAGGCGCGCCTGGATGGCGCCGAGGTTGCCGACGAGCAGGTTGGCCTCGCGGATGACGGCGGGGGTCGCGTAGCGCACGAACGACGCGAGCAGCACGAGGAACAGCAGGTAGACCAGAACCAGCGCGCCGCGCGGCGGCAGGCGCAGGCGATCGCGGCCGGCACGCGCCAGCGGCGTGGCGATGAACGCGAGGATGAAGGTGAGGAAGATGAGGGTGAAGAAATCGCGCAGCAGCCACAGGACTGCAGCGAGTATCACCCAGATGAGGGCGCGGCGGTTCGCCTGGTAGAACTGGTGAAGACTGAAGCTCATGGGCGCCGGGCGTTGTCTGCGGCCGTCCGGGCCGGGCGGCGGGAATCTGGTGGGCGATGCAGGGATCGAACCTGCGACCTCTCCCGTGTGAAGGGAGCGCTCTCCCGCTGAGCTAATCGCCCGTCCGCGGACCGGGAATTCTACGAGCGCCCCCGGGGCCGGGTCAAACCGGCCGCTGCTATACTGCGCAGCCGCCCACCGCGTCGCCCGGCCCCGTCAGGATGAACGTCCGCACCCGCTTTCCCCCCAGTCCGACCGGCGACCTGCACATCGGCAGCGCCCGCACCGCACTCTTCAACTGGCTCTATGCCCGCCGTCACGGCGGCGTGATGGTCCTGCGCATCGAGGACACGGACCTGGAGCGCTCCACCGAGGAGGCGACCCGCGGGATCTTCGCCGGCATGGAGTGGCTCGGACTCGACTGGGACGAGGGCCCGTTCTTCCAGACCCGGCGCTTCGACCGCTACGCCGAGGTCATCGCGGGCATGCTCGCCGCCGGTACCGCCTACCGCTGCTGGTGCAGTCGCGAGGACCTGGAGGCGATGCGGGCGCAGGCGCTGGCGCGCGGCGAGAAGCCGCGCTACGACGGCCGCTGCCGCCATCGCCACGGTCCGCCGGCCGGGGCCGGCGCGCCGGTGGTGCGCTTCAGCAACCCGCCCGACGGCGAGGTCGTGGTGATGGACCAGGTGCACGGCGCGGTGCGGTTCGACAACCGCGAGCTCGACGATCTGGTCATCGCGCGCTCCGACGGTTCGCCGACCTACAACTTCACCGTCGTCGTCGATGACATGGACATGCGCATCACGCACGTCATCCGCGGAGACGACCACCTCAACAACACGCCGCGCCAGGTGAACATCCTCGCCGCCCTGGGCGCGCCACTGCCGGTCTACGCGCACGTGCCGATGATCCTGGGGCCGGACGGCAGGAAGCTCTCCAAGCGTCACGGCGCAACGAGCGTCATGCAGTATCGCGACGACGGCATCCTGCCCGAGGCGCTGCGCAACTACCTCGTGCGACTGGGCTGGTCGCACGGCGACCAGGAGATCTTCACGGTCGAGGAGATGATCGCCGCCTTCGACATCGCGCACCTGCAGAAGGGCGCGGCCGCGATCAACCCCGACAAGCTGCTATGGCTGAACCAGCATTACATCAAGGCCGCGCCGGCTGCGGTGACCGCCGACCGGCTGTGCCCGCACCTGGAGCGCGCGGGGCTCGATCCGGCCGCGGGGCCGCCGGTGGAGACGGTGGTGGAGGCCTTGCGCGAGCGGGCGAAGACGCTCGCCGAGATGGCCGATGCCGCGCATTACTTCTACGTCGATCCGCATGCCTACGACGAGAAGGCGGCGGCGGCCCACCTGACCGCCGGGACGGCGCCGCTGCTGGAGGCGCTCGCCGGGCGGCTGGCGATACTCGTACCCTGGACGCCGGAGTCGATACACGCGGCCATCGCGGCGGTCGCGGAGGGCGCGGGCATGAAGCTGGGCAAGGTCGCCCAGCCGCTGCGCGTGGCGCTGACCGGCGGCACCGTCTCGCCGCCGATCGACGTGACGGTGCACCTGGTCGGTCGCGAGCGCACCCTGGGGCGTCTGGCCCGCGCGCAGGAACACATTCGTAACCCGTTGATACCTTGACTTCAATGAGGGGGCTGGCCGACAATGCGCCCCCTCACGGATCGGGGGGCCATAGCTCAGCTGGGAGAGCGCTTGCATGGCATGCAAGAGGTCGGCGGTTCGATCCCGCCTGGCTCCACCAACCCTCCGCAAAGGCTCGTTCGCGAGCCTTTTGCGTTTCCGGGTGCCGCCCGGCGGTCGCTGACGGCGACCGCGGCCCGTCCCTGTCCCGCCTGCGCCGATGCGCCGACTGGCGCCCGGTGGCGCTCCTGGCGCTCGCCATGGCGCTGTCGGCCTGTGCCGGGCCAGCACCCGCGACATCCCGCGCGCCGCCGGCCCCGGTCGTCGGTCCGGTCGACCGCCCCGCAGCCGCGCTCGAAGCCCGGCCGCAAAGCGACGCTTCCGATTGCGGCCCACCGGCCGGCTGGGTGCATCCCGCGACGGGCTCGGCCATTGCCGGCCCCGAACTCCTGGACGACGTCGCGACCCGGGCGGTGGTCCTGCTGGGCGAACAGCACGACGATCCGGACCACCACCTGTGGCAGTTGCAGACCCTGGCGGCCCTGCACGCCCGTCGCCCCGCCATGATCATCGGTTTCGAGGTTTTCCCGCGCCGCGTGCAGCCGGTGCTCGACCGCTGGGTGAGGGGCGAACTCGGGCGGCGCGAACTGCTCGCGCAGGCCGAGTGGGGGAAAATCTGGGGCGTGGACGCCGACCTGTACCTGCCGCTGTTCGAGTTCGCCCGCCTCAACCGCCTGCCGATGCTTGCGCTGAACGTCGACCGCTCGCTGAACAAGGCGGTCGCCGCGAGTGGCTGGGACGCCATTGCCGCGGACGATCGCGAGGGCGTGTCGACGCCGGCCCCTGCGTTGCCCGCCTACCGGGACTCCCTGTTCCCGATCTGGCGCGAGCACGCGGCGGCGGACGATCGCTCGCGCGAGGCGGCCACGCCCGATGACCCGGCGTTCGCGCGCTTCGTGCAATCGCAACTGCTCTGGGATCGGGCCATGGCCGAGCCGCTGGCGCGCGCGGCGCAGGGGACGGGAGCGCCGCTCGCCGTCGGTATCGTCGGCAGCGGCCACCTCCAGCACGGTTACGGCGTGCCGCACCAGTTGCGCGATCTCGGCATCGAATCGATCGGCACGCTGATTCCGCTGAGCACGGCGCCGGGCTGCACGCCGCTGGCGCCCGGGCTCGCGGACGCGGTATTCGTCACGCCGCCGCGACCCCTGGCGACGCACCCGCCGCCGCGCCTCGGCGTGGTGCTGGAGGAGGGTGCGGGCGGCATCGTGGTGACCCAGGTAGTCGCCGGCAGCCTCGCGGAGCAGGCGGGCCTGGCCGTCGGCGATCGCCTCGAACGGGTCGCCGGCGCGATCCCTGACGGCGTCGGGGACGTGATCGATGCCATCCGCCGGCAGCCCGCCGGAACCTGGCTGCCCCTGCGCGTGCGTCGCGGCGCGGCTGGCCTCGATCTCGTCGTCCGCTTCCCGCCCGGACCATGAGGACGGCGCCGGCGTGGCTCGTCGCGTGCGTGCTGTGCGCCGGCGGCGGCGCTGGCGCGCAAACGCCGCACGTCGCACTCGACGTCACGCTCGACCCGGCCACCCGCGAACTGCGGGCGCGCGCGACGCTGCAGGTCGCGCCGCCGGTGTTCCGCTTTGTCCTCGCCGACACGCTTGCCGTCGCGCGCGCCACGCTCGCTGGGGGGCCGGCGCCGGCACGCGCGGTCGATGCCGGTTACGGTGCGCGCGAGTGGGAGATTGCCATCCCGGCAGCGGGCGAACTGAGCCTCGACTACGGTGGCGTGCTCGCGCCGCTCGACGCCGGGCTGGATCATCGCCGCGTAATGCACGACCTGCCGCCGATGGTGGCCGCGGGCGGCAGCTACCTGCAGGCCGGGAGCCTGTGGCATCCCGCGCCCGCGGCTCGCTACACCTACGCGGTGACGCTGTCGCTCCCGCCCGGCCAGCGCGGCCTGGCGCCTGGCACGCTGGTGGATGAACGCACGCTCGCCGACGGCGGCTATCGCGCGCGCTTCGAATTCCCGCAGCCCGCCGAAGGCATCGACCTGATGACGGGGCCGTACTCGGTCCGGGAGCGCCTGATCGCGGCCGATGACGGCCGCACGCTGAGGCTGCGCACTTACTTCATGCCCGGCCAGGAGGGCCTCGCCGATGCCTACCTCGACGACAGTGCGCGCCTCATCGCCACCTACTCGAAGCGGATTGGACCCTATCCGTTCGCCGGCTTCTCGATGGTCGCCAGCCCCCTGCCGACCGGCTTCGGCATGCCGGGCGCGACGTACATCGCCGCCGCGATACTGGCACTGCCGTTCGTCCGCGCGACGTCGCTGGGCCACGAGATCGTCCACAACTGGTGGGGCAACGGCGTGCTGGTCGATTACGCGCGCGGCAACTGGGCGGAGGGCCTGACGACCTTCATGGCCGACCATGCGTTCCGCGCGCAGGACTCGCCGGCGGCAGCCCGCCAGCTGCGCGTTGGCTGGCTGCGCGACTTCGCCGCCCTCGACCCGGCCCAGCGCATGGCGCTCGTCGAATTCCGCGCGCGCACGCACGGCGCCGCCGCCGCCATCGGCTACGGCAAGGCGGCCATGCTGTTCGTCATGCTGCACGATCTCATCGGCGCGGATGCCTTCGAGCGCGGCGTGCGGGCGTTCTGGCAGTCACACAGGTTTCGCGTCGCCGGGTGGGACGACCTGCGCGCGGCGTTCGCGCAGGCCTGCGGCTGTCCGCTCGCTGCGTTCTTCGCGCAATGGCTCGAGCGCGACGATCTCGCCCGGCCGCGCATCGTCGCCGCACGCGCGGATGAAGCGCGCAGCGAACTCGTGCTGACGCTCGAGCAACCGGCCCCGCCGCTCACGCTGGCCTTGCCGCTGGCGCTCGACGCCGGCGACTCGACCGATATGCGGGTGGTGACGCTCGCCGGCACGCGCGACACGGTGAGCCTGCCCTACACGGTGCGTCCGCAGTCGGTGCGGCTCGATCCGGACGCACGCACGTGGCGCGCGCTCGCCTCGCAGGAGCAGCCGCCGATCCTGCGGCAGTGGTTCCTGGCGCGCTCGCCCGCGCTCGCGCTGACCGGAGCCGAGGCGGACCTGCACGCGGCCGCGGACACCGTCGCAGGTCGCGCATTCGAGGCTGCGCCGCGCCACACCACCCGCGCCCACCACCCAAACGGTCGGCCCCGCGACATCCACGCCGAACAATTCCCTCGACGTCCCGGTGGCGACCGGAGTCCAGAGCGCACCGCCGTTCGTCGTGCGGATCACCGTTCCGCCCTGCCCCACCGCCCAGCCGTTCGTCTCGTCCACGAAGCGCACGTCGTTCAGCGTGGCCCCGGTGCCCGAGGTCTGCGGCGCCCAGCTCGCTCCGCCGTCCACCGTCTTGTGGATCGCGCCCCCGACGCCCACGGCGTAGGCCACCAGCGCGGCGGCCCATTGGTCCTTCATCGCGGCCGACACGCCCAGCGCGACGAACGCGACGCGCAGCAGGCAGACGGCCAGCGTCCACGCGCCGGCGGCCAGCGGGCTCCCGTGCGTCGCGCGGTACC
>CAYOJP010000132.1:0-10115 GCA_964404305.1 uncultured Gammaproteobacteria bacterium | reverse complement strand
CGGCCGCGCGCGTCCGGCGCGCACACGGTCGCCGCTGTGCTACCCGCCACCGGCCCCGCGTCCGCGGGACCCTTCCGCGGGCCGCCGTGTCAGCGTTGCCGCAGCAGCCGGCGCTTCTCCATCTGCCAGTCGCGCTCCTTCTCGGCGGCGCGCTTGTCGTGCGCCTTCTTGCCCTTGGCGAGCGCGATCTCGAGCTTGGCCCGGCCCTTCTTCCAGTACAGCGCCGTGGCGACGAGCGCGTAGCCCTTGCGTTCCACCGCGCCGATGAGGCGCGCCAGTTCGTGCCCGTGCAGCAGCAGCTTGCGGGTGCGCTGGGCGTCGGGCTGGATGTGGGTCGACGCCGAGGGCAGGGGCGTGATGAGCGCGCCCAGCAGCCACGCCTCGCCGTTCTTCAGGATGACGTAGGCGTCGCGCAACTGCAGGCGGCCGGCCCGCAGTGCCTTGACCTCCCACCCTTCCAGTACGAGGCCGGCCTCGAAGCGGTCCTCCAGGGCGAAGTCGTGCCGTGCCTTCCTGTTCAGGCCGACGGTGGAGGTGCCGGGGGTCTTCTTGTTGGTCATGGGCGCGGCCCGCGCTTCGGCGGGGGCGCCATCTTACCAGCGCGTGAGCGGGGTCAGCGGCGCCCGCGGCTCTGCACGGCGAGGGTGACCTGGTTCAGCAGGGCCTTGGTCAGGCGCAGATCCTCGGCACCGAAGCGGGCGACCTCGTCGGTCCGGTCGGCATAGATGAGACCGATGGTGACGCGGTTGGCGACGACGGGGAACAGCACCAGCGAGCGCGGCGCGGTGAGGGAGCGGCACCACGCGGGCACCTCGTGGCGCCCGTCCGCGGCCTGCGTGTCGAGGATCGCCAGGTCGCGACGCTCGCGCACCGCGACCGAGAAGGCATCGGTGCCCTCCGCCGGGGTGAAGCGGAACCGTGGCTGCACCTCGTCCACCGCGGCGCCGAAGCCGAAGCGCGCGATGAATGCGCCGCTCTTCGGGTCGCGGGCGCAGAACACCACCCGCGTGAAGCCCAGTCCGCGGTACAAGGCCTCCAGCACCATCACGAACACGTCGTTCAGGGTGTAGTCGCCGAGCAGCGTGCCGGCCAGTTCGGCGAGCGCATTCACGAGCACGATGCGGCCGTCGGGCCGCCGGCTCTCCTGCTCCCGGTCGTCCACGGGCACCGCGCCCCCCGGCTCCGGCGCGGCGACCGCGGTCTCCCCGCCGCCTGTCCCTGCGTCCGTGCCCCGCCGGCAGCGCGCGACGACGGCGTGGTAGAAGCCGCTGGAGTCGACGTCGACGCTGAGGATGCGGGCGTAGTCCTTCAGCTCGAGCGTGGCTGCCTCGACCGCCGCCATGGCCGCATCGGAGTCGAGTTCGAAGTGGCCGCGGTAGCGCTCGAGGATCGGCCCGAGCGCCTTGCGCGGATCGCCCGCGGAGGCGTCGCCGGCGACGTCGGCGATC
The DNA here is from genome assembly GCA_964404305.1 of uncultured Gammaproteobacteria bacterium. GTDB lineage: Bacteria > Pseudomonadota > Gammaproteobacteria > JADZEE01 > JADZEE01 > CAYOJP01. Next base: position 8,667 of record CAYOJP010000132.1, on the reverse strand, counting down.
TCGTTGGCGAGCGCAGCCATCAATCCCTGGGCGTCACCGCCCGTGCTGACGGCGCCCGAGCGCGGCACGCGCATGCCCGCCAGGACGCAGTCGGGCAGCTTCCACTCCCGCCCGACCGCCACGCCCAGTTCGGCGTAGGACGCGCCGAGCACGGTGCGCACGGCCTGGTCCTCCTTCTCGCCCTTGTTGGCGACGAGGGCCTGGATCTCGGTGAACTCGTCGGCGAAGTAGTGGATCGTGAGCAGCTTGCCGAGGCGATAGAACATCGCCGCGATGAAGCTCTCCTCGACGTTCACGCCCCGGTGCCGGCCGGCGAGCGTGCGCGCGACCATCCCGCTCAGGAACGAGCCGCATACCGCGCTCTTCAGGGCATCGGCCTGCGGCCCGCTCTTCAGGTGCTCGAACAGCGCGATGCTCAGGGCGGCCAGGCGCACCTGCTCGAAGCCGAGGATGGCAACCGCGCGGCTGACCGTCGTGATGCTGCCGCCGTACTGGCCGTAGATGGCGGAATTGACCAGGCGCAGCAGCTTGCTGCTGAGCGCGTAGTCCTTGAGGATGACGTTCGCCAGTTCGCTGGAGTGGCTCGCGCTGCCACTGCGCGCCTTGTTGCTGATCTCGGCGACATGTTGCGAGACCGCCGGGAAGTCGGGGTTGCGACGCATGCGCCGGAGCAGGAAGTCGGCTGCTCCCGAGCTGCCGGGCGCCGGCTCCCCGGCCGCGGGCGCCTCCGGCGTCAGCCAGGTGTCGATGGCTGCGCGCATCTCCTGGGCGCTGGCGTAGCGATCGGACGGGTTCTTGACCAGGCCCTTCAGCACGACCGCGTCGAGCGCCCTGTCGATGCCGTCCTTCAGGCGCGACGGTGGCAGCGCGTTTTCGTGCACGACCTTGTACATGACGGCCATCGGGTTGGCGGCCTCGAACAGCGGCTTGCCCGTGAGCATCTCGTGCAGCACCACGGCCAGCGAGAACAGGTCGCCGCGCGGGCCCACGCCCGCGCCGGTCAGCGACTCGGGCGCCATGTAGTTCGCGGTGCCGACGATGTCGTTGGCGGCGGTCATGCCGGCCACGCCGGCGACGCCGAAGTCGAGAATGCGTGGCGTGCCGGCCTCGTCGATCATGATGTTGGCCGGCGCCAGGTCCCGGTGCACGATGCCAGCGGCGTGCGCGTAACCGATCGCGTCGAGCAGGCTGCTCAGCCACTGCAGCGCCTGGCGCACCGGGACCGGTTCGCCGCCGGCGAGGATGGCCTTCAGCGTGCGTCCCTGCACGTACGGGTAGACGAGATAGGGGTGTCCGGCGTGTGTGCCGATCTCGTAGAGCGGCACTATGCTGGCGTGTTGCAGGCGGCCGACGTTGCGCGCCTCGTCGACGAGGCGCTGCGGATCGCCCCCGCCGCGGTTCAGCGTCTTGATCGCGACCTCGCGGCCCAGATCCGGGTCCGAGGCGAGCCAGACCACCCCCTGCCCGCCGCTGCCGAGGCGGCGCACGACGACGAATCGGCCGATCGACGCGGGCCCGCCAGTGCTGGCCGGGGCGGTCCGGGCAGGCAGGGCCATGTCGCAATTACTCCCCCGAGATTCGTTCCTGACGTGCTTAACGGTACGCGGGGGGCAAACTTGAGGGTGGATTGAGTGCCGGCGGCCGCTGCCGCAGAATCGCGCAGTCGCGGCGCTCTGCGCCCCGTTCCGGTCCCACCGAACCCGTTTCCCGTGACCCGCATCGTCAAGAGCGCACTCGTCCCGCAGTCCGCCGCGCAGATGTTCGCGCTGGTCGACGACATCGAGTCCTACCCGGCTTTCCTGCCCTGGTGCGCCGGCGCCCGCGTGCTCACGCGCACCGCCGAGGCGGTCACCGCGAGCCTGACGCTGGCCAAGGGGCCGCTGCACGTCTCGTTCACCACCGAGAATCGCCTGCAGCCCGAGCAGGGGATCGTCATGCGCCTGGTCGAAGGGCCGTTCCGCCGCCTGCACGGGGACTGGCGCTTCGAGCCGGTCGCCACGGGTGGCTGCACGGTGTCACTGGCGCTGGAATTCGAGTTCGCAAGCCGGCTGCTGTCGGCGACCGTCGGACCGCTGTTCGCGCAGATCTCCAACTCGCTGGTGGATGCGTTTCGCGCGCGCGCACAGGCGCGGTATGGCGCGGGCTGACCGGCTGACGGTCGAGGTCGTGCTCGGCAGCGCCGCGCCGGTGGCCGTCACGGTCGAGGTGCCGGCGGGGGCGACGCTGGGCGATGCGGTCAGGGCGTCGGGTCTGTCGGCGCGCTACCCCGGTCCGGCCGGGGCGGCGCTGCCACTGGGGATCTGGGGCCGGGCGTGCCCGGCCGAAACGGTCCTGCAGGCCGGCGACCGGGCGGAGATCTACGTGCCGCTCGGCGTGGATCCGAAGGAAGCCCGGCGCCGGCGCGCGCGCCCGGACGCGGTTCAGAAGCCGCCGGTCGACGGCTCGGTCGGGTCGCGGTAGTCCCCGGAGGAGTCGTTCATCTCGGTCGGTGCCTCGTCGGTGGCGCTGCCCTGGTCGGCATCGTCCGCGCGCTCCTGCTGAGCGGCGGCCTGGTCTTCCCCGCCGGCGCCGCCGAACAGGCGGCTGAAGAACCCCTGCTTCTGCTTGCGCGGAGCGTCCGCGGGCACGTCCACGACCGCGCCGGCCGGGCCGGCATCCCCCGCCGGTGCCTCGTCGTCCGGCGCGGCCCCGGAACCCCCGCTGTCCTGCGCGGGGGCCGGGGTCTCCGCGACCTCTGCCTCCGGCTCGACGTCCGTAACGCCGTCGTCGGCCGGGGCATCCGGCGACGCCGGGGCGTAGGTTGAAAATCCGGCGGCCTCGCCTTCGCCCGCCGCCGCATCCGGCCCGGACGTGCCGGTGTCCGTTCCCGCCGCGCCCTCGTCCGCCTGTGCTGCCGGCCCGTCTTCCTCGACCGTGGCGGCCTTCTCGCCGTCCTCGCCCAGCCCGACGCTGCCCTTGAGCTTGTCCATCAGCGACCGCTCGTCGGCCTCCTGCGCCTTCTTCTCGACCTTTTCCGGCGCATCCTCGGCCAGGCCGACCGTCCCCTTGAGCTTGTCCACCAGTGACGGCTGGTACTGGCCCGGCACGTCCACCATGCTCGACCGCTCGCGCTGGACCTCCAGCGGTCCGGTCGCGGCGGTCACGTTGCCCTCGACGCGCGCGAGCTTGTCATCCTCGAAGTACAGCGTGATCCGGCGCTGCTCCCGCGTCCCGGTGCCGCCCTCCTGCATGCTGTACAGGTAGTCCCAGCGGTTGGTGTGGAAGGTGTCCACGATGAGCGGCGTGCCCATGATGAAGCGGACCTTCGACTTCTCCATGCCCGGCTGCAACTGCGCGAGCATCTCCTGCGTGACCACGTTGCCCTGCTGCACGTCGATGCGGTAGACGAACGGCAGCTTCTCCACCGACGGCAGGTAGGGGCGCGGGGAGACGCAGCCCGCGCCGGCGGCCAGGGCCGCGGCGAGCGCGAGGATGGGGAGCGGGGGGATACGCATGCGGAAGCAGGCTATTCTATCGGCACCGCCCGGGCGCAGCCACCGCCAATGCCGGCGGAGAGGCCTCTGCTATAATCCGGCCTCGGCTCGAGGAGAGTGGCCGCAACGCGTGGCCGCGCGTCCGGACATCCCGCCATGGATACGCAAGAACTCAAGAAGGCCGGCCTCAAGGCCACGCTGCCGCGGTTGCGCATCCTCGAGATCCTCGAGAGCAACCAGCAGCGCCACCTGAGCGCCGAGGACGTCTACCGGGCGCTGCTGGACTCGGGCGACGACGTGGGGCTGGCCACCATCTACCGCGTGCTCACGCAGTTCGAGGCGGCGGGCCTGGTGGCCAGGCACCACTTCGACAGCGGCAGCTCGGTGTTCGAACTCGCCCGCGGAGAGCACCACGATCACATGGTGTGCGTGAAGACGGGCCGGGTGACAGAGTTCGTCGATACCGAGATCGAGCGCCGGCAGCGCGAGATCGCCGAGAGTCACGGCTACGAGCTGGTCGATCACGCTCTCGTGCTGTACGTGCGCCCGAAGGAATAGCCCGCCCGCCTCACTCCTGCTCGCTCAGCATCTCCCGCGCGTGGGCCAGCGTCTGCGCCGTGATGCGCAGTCCGCCCAGCATGCGGGCGATCTCCTGCTCCCGCGCGGGGGCGTCGAGGGGCCGCACCGTGGTGCGGGTGACGCCCGCGTGGATCTCCTTGTCCACGTGCAGATGCGTGCGGCCGAGCGACGCCACCTGCGGCAGGTGCGTCACGCACAGCACCTGCACGCGCTCGCCCAGCAGGCGCAGCTCGCGCCCGACGATCTCGGCCACGCGCCCGCCGATCCCGGCGTCGACCTCGTCGACCACCAGGGTGGGCACGGGGTCGGCGGCCGACGCGACCATCTGGATCGCCAGGCTCATGCGCGACAGCTCGCCGCCCGAGGCGATGCGGGCGAGGGGTCGAAGCGGCTGCCCGGGGTTGGTCGTGGCGAGCAGTTCGACGCTGTCGCCGCCGGTGGCCGACGGCGCGTCCTGCGGCGCCGCGACGACTGCCACTTCCAGCCGCGCGTTCGGCATGCCGAGGCGGCCGAGGGCGGCGGTCGTGCCGTTGCCCAGCTTCGCCGCGGTCCGCGCGCGGCAGGCATGCAGCCGCTGCGCCGCCTCGCGCCAGCGCTCCAGCACCCGCCCGCGCTCGGCCTGAGCCTCGCTCACCCGCGCTTCCAGGCTGTCGAGATCGCCCAGCCGCGCGGCGATGGCATCGCGCACCGCGGCGAGCCCGGCGGGCGGGCAACGGTGCTTGCGGCCGAGGTCGTGCAGTCTCGCCAGTTCGCGCTCGATCCTCTCGAGCTGGCCGGGATCGGCCTCCAGGTCGGAGAGGTAGCGGCGCAGGTCGCCTTCCGTTTCGCGCAGGGCGACCGCGGCCTCGGCGACGCTGCCCGCCAGCGGGCCGAGCCGGTCGTCGAGGCGCGCGAGCCCCGCCAGTTCGCGCTCGGCACGCGCGAGCCGGTCCACCGCGCCGGTCTCGTCGTCGCCCAGCAGTGCGAGCGCGGTGCGCGCGCCCTCGGCAAGGCGGGCCAGATTGGCGCTGCGGCGGTGCTCGCGCTCGAGCGCGGCGAGCTTGTCCGGCGCCAGTTCGACGCCGCGCAGTTCCTCGAGATCGTGGCGCAGGCGTGCGGCGAGCAGCCCGACGTCGCTGCCGGCGGCGGCGGCCAGCTCCGCGAGCCGCGCCTCCACGGCGCGCCAGGCGGCGGCCACCTCCGCGCACCGGGCCAGTTCCTTCCCGTGCCCGCCGAACTCGTCGAGCAGCCGGCGCTGGCTACCGGCGCGCATCAGGTGCTGGTGGGCCTGCTGGCCGTGGATGTCGACCAGCATGCCGCCGATCTCCGCCAGCACCCCGAGCGGTGCAGGCGTGCCGTTCACGTGCGCGCGCGAGCGTCCGTCGGCGCCTATCGTGCGGCTGAGGATGCACTCGCCGCCCGCGTCGATGCCGCGCTCCTCCAGCGCCGAGGCGACGGCGGGCAGTCCGGCGATGTCGAAGGTCGCGGTGATCTGCGCCCGTTCGCAGCCGGCACGCACGACGCCGGCATCGGCCCGGTCGCCCAGCACCAGGCCCAGCGCGTCGAGCAGGATCGACTTGCCGGCCCCGGTCTCGCCGGTGAGGACCGTGAACCCGGGCCCGAACTCCAGCGCCAGCCGGTCGACGATCGCGTAGTCGCGGATGACGAGGCTGGTCAGCACGGCTCCCGGCCCCAGTGGAGCTTGGCCCGCAGCGTGGCGTAGTGATCGTGGCCGGCGGGATGCAGCAGGCGCAGGACCTGCCCCGAGCGCCGCACGCGCACGCGATCCCCCGCCACCAGGGCGGCCACGTCGTCGCCGTCGCACACCACCCGGGCGCTGTCCGGGCCGCCGGTCGTGACCACGAACTCGACCAGGGCGCCCGCGGCGACCACGAGCGGGCGGTTGGTCAGGGCGTGCGGGCAGATGGGCACGAGCCCGATCGCCTCGAGCGCCGGGTCGAGCAGCGGCCCGCCGCCCGACAGCGCGTAGGCGGTGGACCCGGTCGGCGTGCAGACGATGACGCCGTCCGAGCGCTGCCGGTGCACGAAGCGCCCGTCGATCCAGGTGTCGACGCTGATGAGCCGTGCAGTGTTCCACTTCATCACGGCGACGTCGTTCAGCGCCTGCGCCCTGGCCAGGGTAGTGCCTTCGCGCACGACCGTGCACTCGAGGAAGAACCGCTCGTCCTCGTCGTAGGCACCGCCGAGGATGCGGTCGAGGGCGTCGGGCAGCATGCCCGGCGTGAGATCGGTGAGGAACCCCAGGTGCCCGAGATTGATGCCGACCAGGCGCACGTGGGGGTACTCGCGCAGCAGCCGGCCGGCCGCGAGCATGGTGCCGTCGCCCCCCACCGCCACCAGCAGGTCCATGGGCGGCAGGGTCGCTGCGTCGTCCTCGAAATCGGCCTGCCCGGCCAGCAGCATCGCGCTCGCGCGATCGAGGAGCACGCTTGCGCCCCGCGCGCGCAGCAGGCCGGCTACCTGCTCCAGGACCGCCCGCACGCCGGCATCGCCCTTCCTGGTGATCAGTCCGACGCGCCTGAACATGCTCCGGCCCACGAGGGTAGGGAAGCAAAGTAGCATTTCAGCCCGGGAGCGCCAACGCCGTTTTGCACTCTGGAGGTGAGAGTGCTAGATTTTTTCCCGGTCCTTGACCAGTGACGCGGAGAAATAGCTGCCCATGTCCCAAGCTATTGATCCTTCAGTACTGTCCGAGCGAGCCCAGTACCTCTTCAAATGCCTGGTCGAGCGCTACATCAGCGATGGCCAGCCGGTCGGGTCGCGCACCCTTGCCCGCGATGCGCGGCTGGAGCTGTCGCCGGCGACGGTGCGCAACGTCATGGCGGACCTCGAGGATCTCGGGCTGCTGCGGGCACCGCATACCTCCGCCGGCCGGGTCCCGACCTCGCGCGGCTACCGCCTGTTCATCGACTCGATCATGACGATCAAGACGCTCGAGCCCGAGGAAGTGACGCGCATAGCGCACGACCTGCAGGGGGCCGAGGACGTGCCCAGCCTGCTCGACCGCACCTCCCACCTGCTCTCCCAGGTCACCCGCCTGGCGGGCATCGTCACGCTGCCGCGCACCGAGCACCATGCCCTGCGCCAGGTTGAATTCCTGCCGCTCGGGGACGACCGGGTGCTGGCAGTGATGGTCGTGAACAACCGCGAGGTGCAGAACCGCATCATCCAGACCGCCAAGGTCTACACGCCCGCCGAACTGGTGCAGGCGGCGAACTACCTGAACAGCGCCTTCTCCGGCAAGGACACCAAGCAGGTGCGCGCCGACCTGTTGCGGGAGATGAGCGAGGCCCGCGAGGAGATGAACCGGATGATGCAGGCCGCCATCGAGATGGCGGAAAAGGCGCTGATCACCGAGGCCAAGGGCGACGACTACGTGCTCGCCGGGCAGCTCAACCTGATGGAGATCGGCGAGCTGTCCAACGTCGAGAAGCTGCGCCACCTGTTCGAGGCCTTCAACGAGAAGCGCGACATCCTGCACCTGATGGAGCAGGCGGTCGCCGCCCAGGGGGTGCAGATCTTCATCGGCGAGGAGTCCGGCTACGGGGCACTCGAGGAATGCAGCGTCGTGACCTCGCCGTACACGGCCGACGGCCGTGTTCTGGGGGTGCTGGGCGTGATCGGTCCGACCCGCATGGAGTACGAGCGGGTCATCCCGATTGTCGACCTGACCGCCCGGATGCTCGGCCTGGCCTTGAAATCCTTCCACTGAATCCCCACGTCAGGGCGACGCGCCGGCCCCGGCACCGGGCCCGGCGCGGGAGTCCGTTTTGCCGTTCGAGGAGCCGCAACGACCATGACCACCGTCGAAACCCCGGCCACGCCGACCGATGCCGGCGCTCCTGACGCCACCTCCGTCCCCGATGCCGGCCCCTCGCCGGCCGACCTGCAGGCTGCGCTGGCCGAGGCCCAGGCTCGCGCTGACGCGTTCCGGGAGGATTCCCTGCGCGCCCGGGCCGAACTCGACAACCTGCACAAGCGCACCGCGCGCGACGTCGAGAACGCGCACCGCTACGGCGCAGAGAAGCTGGTGCAGGAACTGCTGCCGGTGAAGGACAGCCTGGAACTGGGTCTTGCGGCCGCGGCCGCGCCCGGGACCGCGCAGATCCGCGAGGGGCTCGAACTCACGCTGCGCATGCTGGCGACGGCGCTGGAGCGGGTCGGGGTGGCCGAGGTCGATCCGGCCGGGCAGCGTTTCAACCCCGAGCAGCACCAGGCCATCGGCACCGATACCACCGCGCCGGTCGAGCCGGGCACCGTCGTGACGGTCGTGCAGAAGGGCTACCTGCTGCGGGACCGCCTGCTGCGGCCGGCCCTCGTGCGCGTGGCCGCCGCGCCGGCCGCCTGAAGCTCGGGCCGCGCTTGAAACGGCGGTCCGCCGACCCCAACTGATAGCCGGGCCGGAACTTCCGGCAAACGAACGCAAGCCAGGAGCAACAGGGCGATGGGCAAAATCATCGGTATCGATCTGGGAACCACCAACTCGTGCGTGGCCGTCCTCGAGGGCGGCAAGGCCCGGGTCATCGAAAACAGCGAGGGCGCGCGCACCACGCCGTCCATCGTCGCGTTCGCCGACGACGCGGAAGTGCTGGTCGGCCAGGCCGCCAAGCGCCAG
>CAYOJP010000131.1:0-10173 GCA_964404305.1 uncultured Gammaproteobacteria bacterium | reverse complement strand
TTGGCCGCTTCGGCCTGGGGCGGCGCACCGGCATCGACATGCCTGGCGAAGCTGCAGGTCTCGTCCCGTCCGCAAGCTGGAAGAAGCGGGCCCGGAACCAGCCCTGGTATCAGGGCGAGACGCTGATCGCCGGCATCGGCCAGGGGTTCATGCTCGCGACACCGCTGCAACTCGCGGTCGCGACCTCCGTGATTGCCAGGCGCGGCACGTTGATCGACCCGCACGTCGGCAGTCACCTCGAGGAACCGGTCACGGGTATCTCGCACGATGTCGAGATGCACGAGTCGCAGCCGCTGGCCGACGTCGTGCCGCAGCACTGGGACGCCGCCATCGCGGCAATGCGCGAGGTGCTGCACGGGCCGACCGGCACGGCGCGCCGGGTCGCGCAGGGGGCTGCCTACGAATTCGCGGGCAAGACCGGCACTGCCCAGCTCTTCGGCATCAAGCAGAACCAGAAACTCAAGGAGGAGGACGTCGCCGAGCGGCTGCGCGATCATGCGCTGTTCATTGCGTTCGCCCCAGTGCTGAACCCCGAGATCGCGGTTGCCGTGCTGGTGGAGAACGGCGGCGGTGGCAGCAAGGCGGCGGCGCCGATCGCCCGGCAGGTGCTCGATCGTTACTTCGCCGGACGACTGCCCGCCGTCGTGGAGGCCCCGGATGCCCGTTGAACCCCGCCGCTTCCACTTCGATGGCTGGCTGACGCTCGGCGTGCTGGCCCTGTGCGCGGTGGGACTCGCCACGCTGCACAGCGCCAGCGGCAAGGACCCGCAGATCGTCGTGCGCCAGGCGCTGCACGTCGCCGTCGGACTCGCGCTGATGATCGGGCTTGCCCAGGTGCCGCCGGTCAAACTGGCCCGCTGGTCGGCGTGGCTTTATGCGATTGGCGTCGTGCTGCTGGTGGTCGTGCTGGCGTTCGGGGTCGGTCGCGGGGCGACCCGCTGGCTCGACCTCGGCTTCGTGCGCTTCCAGCCCTCGGAGATGATGAAGCTGGCCGTGCCGCTGTCCGTCGCCGCCTTCCTGTCATCGCTGCCGCTGCCGCCGGCATTGCCTCGCGTCCTGGCGGCACTCGTGCTCATCGCTGTACCCGTCGCTCTGGTGGCGAAGCAGCCCGACCTCGACACTGCACTCCTCATCGGCTCATCGGGTCTGTTCGTGCTGTTCCTCGCGGGCCTGGCCTGGCGCTACGTCGCCGCCGCCTGCGCCCTGGTGCTTGCCGCGCTGCCGCTGGCGTGGTTCGCGCTGCACGACTACCAGCGCCAGCGCGTGTTCACCCTGTTCGACCCGGAGCGCGATCCGCTCGGGGCGGGCTACCACATCATCCAGTCGAAGATCGCGGTCGGCTCGGGCGGCCTCTACGGCAAGGGCTGGCTGCTCGGCACGCAATCGCGGCTCGAATTCATCCCGGAGCGCTCGACCGACTTCATCTTTGCCGTCTTCTGCGAGGAGTTCGGTTTCCTCGGCGTGCTCGCACTGTTCACGCTCTACGCGTTCGTGATCGGACGCTGCTGCTACATCGCCGCGCGCGCCCAGGATACCTTCGGCATGCTGGTTGCGGGCAGCCTGACGCTGACGCTGTTCCTGTACGTGTTCGTGAACACGAGCATGGTCATCGGCCAGTTGCCGGTCGCCGGCATGCCGCTGCCGCTCATCAGCTACGGCGGAACCTCGCTGGTGACTCTGCTGGGAGGATTCGGTATTCTGATAGCAGTGCACACTCATCGTCGGCTGATGTCCGGCGCGTGACATGGGCCGCAAGCCTGCCAATCGTCCTGACGCGCGCCATATCCCGGGGCCCGGCCTCGCGGCATTGCTCTCCCTGCTCGCGCTGCTTGCCGCCCCGGCGGCGGGCGCGGCGGGGAGCGAGCGCCTCGCCCCGTCCGAGATAGCGGAGTTCGTTCGTGATGTCGCCGCGCGCCATGGCCTGGCGCCCGCCGGCGTCGAACGCACGCTCGAGTCGGCCCGGATCTCGCAGAAGATCATCGATGCGATGACGCGGCCGGCCGAGGCCAAGCCCTGGTACAAGTACCGCCCCATCTTCGTGACCGAGGAGCGCGCGCGGGCGGGCGCCGACTTCTGGGGCCGCAATGCCGGGGATCTGGCGCAGGCGGAGGCCAGGTACGGCGTGCCGGCGGAGGTCATCTGCGCCATTATCGGCGTGGAGACCTTCTACGGCCGCAATACTGGCAGCTTCCGGGTGGTCGATGCGCTGGCGACGCTGGCGTTCCGGTACCCGCCGCGGGCCGCGTTCTTCCGGTCCGAGCTGGAGCACTTCCTGCTGCTCTCGAACGAGCAGGGGTTCGACCCGCTGGCTCTTACCGGCTCGTATGCCGGCGCGATGGGCCTGCCGCAATTCATCTCGAGCAGCTACCGGGCCTATGCCGTCGATTTCGACGGCGACGGGGTAGTCAACATCTGGGACAATCCGGCCGATGCGATCGGCAGCGTTGCTAATTACCTCGGCAAGCACGGCTGGACGAGGGATGCCGCCATCGCAATCCCGGCGCAGGTGCCGGAGGCGGCGCAGGCGCTGGTCGACAAGGAACTCAAGGTCCAAAGGCCGGTGAGCGAGTATGTCGCCGCCGGCATCCGGCCGGAGGTCGAGCTACCGGGCGACGCGGCCGGCAACCTCATGCGTCTCGAGCAGGCGTCCGGCGGGGAGTTCTGGCTCGGCCTCGCCAACTTCTACGTGATCACCCGCTATAACCGCAGCATCCTGTACGCGATGGCGGTGCATCAGCTGGGCGCGCTGATCCGGGAACGCCACCGGCAGGGATGAGTGCCGGGCCGCCGAACCCGTGCGCCGAGCGCCGGCCGGGCGCAGGGGCCGCAGCGCTGCTGGCCGTCCTCGCGCTGCTGGGCGGATGCGGATTGAAGCTCGGGCGCGCACCGCCGCCGCCGCTGTCCGCGCAGGTGCCGGACGCGCAGGACGCCGTTCCTCGCAGCGAGCCGCTCAGCCGCTACGGGAATCCGGAGTCGTACGTGGTATTCGGGCGCACCTACTATCCGTTGAAGAGCGCCAGGGGCTTCGTCGAGCGTGGCATCGCCTCGTGGTACGGCCCGGATTTCCACGGCAAGCGCACCTCGAGCGGCGAGCCCTACGACATGTACCGCATGACCGCCGCCCACAAGACCCTGCCCCTGCCGACCTACGTGCAGGTGACCAACCTGCAGAACGGCCGCAAGACCGTGCTGCGGGTCAACGATCGTGGACCGTTCCACGAGAACCGGGTCATCGACCTGTCGTTCGCCGCCGCCAAGAAGCTTGGCGTCGACGGCCCCGGTACGGCACTGGTGGAGGTGCGGGCGCTGGAGCCGGGTGCGCCGCTGCCGGCCTCGGTTCCGCCGCCTGCGGGACCGGCCCTCGCCGGGGAGGCCGAGACCACGTTCTGGCTCCAGGTCGGCGCCTTCCGCGACCGCGCCAATGCGGAGCGGTTGCGGGACCGGCTGAACGGTACCGTGGAACGCGCGGTCGACATCGCGCAGGCGACCGTCGATGGCACGCCGATCTACCGGGTGCGGGTCGGGCCGCTCGTGAGCGTTGACGTCGCCGATCGGGTCGTCGAGGCGCTGGTTCACCTCGGGCTGCACGAACACACTGTCGTATTCGACTGACGGGCCGGGCACCGGCCCTGGAACACAGACACCGCATGATGAAAATGCACCGCTCGCCACTGCTGCTTCTCGCGCTCCTCGCCACCGCGGCTGTCGGCGCCGCCGTGCCGCCGCCGTCCATCGAGGCGAACGCCTACGTGCTCGTCGACTTCCAGAGTGGCGCGGTCGTCGCCGAGCAGCGCGCCGGGGAGCGGGTCGAACCGGCGAGCCTGACCAAGATCATGACCATCTACACCATCGCCCGCGAGCTCGCCGCCGGCCGGGCGAAGCTCGAGGACGAGGTGCTGATCAGCGAAAAGGCCTGGCGGACCGGCGGCTCGAAGATGTTCGTCGAGGTCGGCAAGCGGGTGCGTCTCGAGGATCTGATGAAGGGGGACATCATCCAGTCGGGAAACGACGCAAGCGTTGCGCTTGCCGAGCACGTCTCGGGCACGGAGGAGGTGTTCGCAGCGCTCATGAACGAGAACGCCCGCCGGCTCGGCATGACCGGCTCGCAGTTCCGCAACAGCACCGGCCTGCCGGATCCGGAGCACTACACGACGGCGCGCGACATCGCGACGCTGTCGGTGGCGCTGATCCGCGAGTTTCCGGACATCTATGCGTGGTTCTCGACGCCGCAGTTCACCTGGAACGGCATCACGCAGCGGAACCGCAACCGCCTGCTCACGCGCGATCCGACGGTCGACGGGATCAAGACCGGCTTCACCGACGCCGCCGGCTACTGTCTCGCCGCCTCGGCGCTCCGCGACGGTCGCCGGCTCGTCGCAGCGGTGCTCGGAACCGCCAGCGACAAGGCGCGAACCGAGGCGGCGAGTGCGCTGCTCAACTGGGGCTTCCGCTTCAGCGAAACTCATCGTGTCTACGCGGCCGGGCAGCCGGTTACCCAGGTTCGCGTCTGGAAGGGTGAAGTCGAGGGTCTCGACCTGGGACTGACCGGCGATCTGTACGTGACGGTGCCGCAAGGACGCTATGAGGCGCTCGATGCCAAGCTCGATATCGAGCCCCGCGTGCTTGCGCCGGTCGCCGCTGGCCAGTCGCTCGGCACGCTGAGCGTGCGCCTCGACGACACCGAACTCGCGCGCCGGCCGCTGGTCGCGACCCAGGCGGTGCCCGAGGGCGGCTTCTTCTCCCGCATCGTCGATGACGTACGGCTGCTGTTCGAGTGAGCGCCCGGTGAGCACCGTGTACCTCGATGGCACGTTCGTCCCGCGTGACGAGGCGCGGATCTCCGTGCTCGATCGCGGCTTCGTCTTCGGCGATGGCGTCTACGAAGTGATTCCGGCGTACAGTGGCGCACCCTTCCGACTCGAGCAGCACCTCGCCAGGCTCGCGGCCAGCCTCGCGGCGATCGAGATTCCGCCACCGCTCGCGCCCGAGGCATGGCGCGACGTCATCGCTACGGTGCTCACCCGGAACGGCGGCGGTGACCAGAGCGTCTACATCCAGGTCACCCGGGGTGTGGCCGAGCGGGACCACGCTCCGCCCGCCGGGCTGCGACCGACGGTGCTGGTGATGAGCAAGCCGATGCCGGTGGCGGTACCCGCACCGGTAGCGGCGATCAGCCGGCCGGACATCCGCTGGCAGTATTGCGACATCAAGACGACGGCGCTGCTTGCGAATGTGATGCTGCGTCGGGAAGCCGCAGCCGAGGGAGCATACGAGACCATCCTGCTGCGGGACGGCCGCCTGACCGAGGGGGCGGCGTCGAACGTCTTCGTCGTCTCCGCCGGACACGTGAGGACGCCGCCGCGGTCGAACGAAATCCTGGCCGGCATCACGCGTGACCTCCTCCTCGAACTCCTGCGCGAGGCCGGGGTCCAGGTCGAGGAGGCGCAGGTGAGCGAGGCCGAACTGCGGACGGCCGATGAGATCTGGATCACGAGTTCGACGCGGGAGATCGTGCCGGTGACGATGCTCGACGGCGCGCCCGTAGGCGCTGGTGTGCCGGGTGCGATGTGGCGGCAGGCAACCGCCCTTTACCAGGCCTGCAAGTCCCGCTTCGTGGCTGTCGCATGCTGAGCCCCCCGGCGCTGCTGCTGGCGCTCGCGGTGGCGCAGGCCAGCGTAGCGGCGGCCGGTCCGGCGCCCGTCCCGGCGTTCGGGGCAGTGGCCCGCGGACCGGTGCTGGCGCTCGACGACTACTCCGGCGATGCACGCGTCGAGGCGGTGCTGGTCGCCGGCGGAGAGACGCTGGCGCTCGAGCGGGACAGGGACGATGCATGGCGCGCGCGGCCCCTCGGCGGTGCCGCCGATGCGGCGGTCATCGGGGACTTCGATGCCGACGGCGCGGCCGACATCGCCGGCGTGACTCCCGCGGGGGTGAGCCTCCACACGGCCGTCGCGCAGGCGGGCGAAAGCGGCCGGCTGCTGCCGTTCCCGGAAGGAGGGCCAGCCAAAGTCCACGACGCCCTGGCGGCGGATCTCGACGGCGACGGGCGGGCGGAGGTGTTTGTCGCAGGCGCGCCGGCGAGCCGCTGGTGGCAGGTCGGGACCGAGGGGCTGACGCCGCTGGCAGCGCAGCCGCCCCTGCCGGAGATACTCTCGGCGGCGCTCGCCGATCTGGATGCCGATGGCCGTCGCGAACTCGTCGTGCTCGATAGCGGCGGCGCGGTCCGGATCGCCGGTGCCCATGGCGATGGGCCCGCCGCCGCAACCGGTGTGCAAGCGTTCTCGCTGGCGGACGTCGACGATGACGGCGATGCCGATCTGCTCACCGTCGGTCCGGTGGCCGGCGAGGGTGGCTCAGCGTGGCGCCTGCTGCGCAATGACCGCGCCTCCGGATTCCGCGAGGTCGCGTCCGGTCCGGCGCAGGCCGCGGCTCTCGTCGATTACGACAACGACGGCCGGCAGGACGTGGTCGCCCTCGGTCCCGACGCGGTGCTCCGGGTGGTCCGCCAGGTGCGCCGCCTGCGGTTTGCCGCGCCGGCCGGCGTCGCCACCGTGCCGCCGACCACCGACCGGCTGTTCATCGCCGACCTCGATCGCGACGGGTTTGCCGACGTCGTAGCGAGCGGCTTGGACGCCCCGGTGCAGGTGGCGAACGGCGGGGCCGATCAGCGCTGGCTCGGATTCGACCTGCACGGGCAGACCGCCGACGCCGGACGTGCCGCGATGGTCGAGATCGTGCGTCGTGACGGCGGCCGCAGGCTCCGTGCCGTCTTCGGCGCCGGGTCCACCGTCATCGGGCTCGGGCGCATGGCGCAGATCGACGTGATCGCGGTGTACTGGCCCTCCGGTCGCGTCACGCGGCTGCAGGCGGACCGGTTCGACCGCTATCTGGACGTGCACGAGCCCGGTAGCGATCCGAAGGGGCGGCGTGCAGTGGGCGTGCCGCAGCGGTTCTACCGGGATCACGCGCTTGAGTGCCGGTGAGGCGCGCGTCATGGAGATCTTCAAGGAATTCACGATCGAGGCCGCGCACCGGCTGCCGGCGTTGCCGGCTACCCACAAATGCCACCGCCTGCACGGGCATTCGTTCCGGATCGGCGTGCACGTGGCCGGTCCGCTCGACCCGGCGCTCGGCTGGGTGATGGATTTCGCCGACGTGAGCGCCGCGTTCGCACCGGTCTTCGATGCGCTCGACCACCGCTACCTGAACGAGGTGCCGGGCCTCGGGAACCCCACCAGCGAGGAGCTGGCGCGCTGGGTGTGGCGCGCGCTAGCGCCTCGTCTGCCGGGACTGGCCCGCGTCGTCGTGCGCGAGACCTGCACGAGCGGATGCGTCTACGCGGGAGAGGATGGCTGAGGCCGCCGGCGCCGGCAGCATCAGCTTTTCAGGCCCACGCCCCGGGCGAGCAGATGCAGGTTGATGATCACCAGCGCGATCGTGCAGCCGCCTACGACGATGAACGCATGGACGATACCGAGCTCCGAGGTGCCGAGCAGGCCGTAGCGGAAGGCGTCCACCATGTACACCACGGGATTGAACAGCGACACCCCGTGCCAGAACGGCGGCAGCATGTCGATCGAGTAGAACACGCCGCCCAGGTAGGTCAGCGGCGTGAGCACGAAGGTCGGGATGATCGAGATGTCGTCGAACTTCTTCGCGTACATGCCGTTGACGAATCCCGCCAGCGAGAACAGCGTGGCGGTCAGCACGATCATGGACAGCGTCACGCCGGGCGCGGCGATGTGCAGGTCGGTGAAGAACAGCGCGACGCCGGTGACGGCCAGGCCGACCAGCAGCCCGCGAAGCACGCCGCCGGAGACATAGCCTGCAAGCAGCACGGCGTCCGGGATGGGCGCGACCAGCATCTCCTCTATGTGCTTCTGGAACTTCGAGCCGAAGAACGACGAGACGACGTTCGCGTACGAGTTGGTGATCACCGCCATCATGATGATGCCGGGCGCGATGTACTGGATGTAAGGGTAGCCGCCCAGATTGCCTACCCGCGGCCCGATCAGTCCGCCGAAGATCACGAAGTACAGCGCCATGGTGATCGCCGGGGGCAGGATCGTCTGGACCCAGATCCGCATGAAGCGGCTGACCTCCTTGATGACGATCGTCCGGTAGGCGACGTTGTAGCGGCGCAGGTTCACGCCGCGGCCCCGCGTTCGCTGCCGTCCCCGAGCATCGCCAGGAACAGCTCCTCGAGACGATTGGCCTTGTTGCGCATGCTGGAGACCTCGATCCCCGCGGCCGACAGCGCCGTGAACAGCGGGTTGAGGTCCTGCTCGCGCAGCACGTCGGCCTCGAGCGTGTGGTCGTCGACCCGCCGCAGCTCGTAGCCCGGCACCCGCGGCGCGCCGGCGAGTGGCGTGCGCACGTCGAGCACGAAGGTCTCCACGTGCAGGCGTGCGAGCAACGCGCGCACCGTGGTGTTCTCGACGATCGAGCCGTGGTCGATGATCGCGATGTTGCGGCAGAGGTTCTCGGCCTCCTCCAGGTAGTGCGTGGTGAGGATGATCGTGGTGCCCTCGCGGTTCAGTTCACGCAGGAACTCCCACATCGTGCGCCGGGTCTCGATGTCGACCCCGGCGGTGGGCTCGTCGAGGATCAGGAGCCGCGGCCGGTGCACCAGCGCGCGTGCCACCATCAGCCGCCGCTTCATGCCGCCGGACAGCGTGCGGGCCTGGTCCTGGCGCCGGTCCCACAGCCCGAGCTGCTTCAGGCTCGCCTCGGCCCTCGCCGCCGCCTCGCGACGCCGGATGCCGTAGTAGCCGGCCTGGTTCAGCAGGATCTCGAGCGCCGGCTCGAACTGGGAGAAGTTGATCTCCTGCGGCACGACTCCAATGAGCGCCTTCGCATCCTCCAGGTCGCGGTCGAGGTCCAGCCCGAATACCCGGACCTGGCCCGAGGACTTGACGACCAGGGACGTGATGATGCCGATGGTCGTGGATTTGCCGGCGCCGTTCGGGCCGAGCAGGGCGAAGAAATCCCCCTCGGCGACGGCGAGGTTGATGCCGCGCAGCGCGCGGTGACCGTTTCCGTACGTCTTGACGAGATTGGTGAGTTCGAGCGCCAGCATTCAGGGTGCCGGGACCGTCGTGCGGGCGGGCATCTTACTACAGCGCTTGGTGCGCGACCGCGCCGACCACGTAAGATCACGCGAGGATGACCGCGGGGAGCGCGATGCGATGACTGGCGAGCGGGGAGCGTCCGGGCGCGTGCTGGTGGTGATGCGGCATGCCAAGAGCGACTGGTCGGGCGGCGAACTCGCGGACTTCGACCGGCCGCTGAGCGCGCGCGGCCGGCGCGATGCGCCGCGCATGGGCCGCTGGCTGGTCGAGCAGGGACTCGCGCCCGCCTGCGTCCTGGCTTCGCCGGCACGCAGGGCCCGCGACACGACGCTCGCGATCGTCCAGGAACTGCCAGCGGCGGCGCCTATCGCCTGGGAGCCGCGTCTCTATGCGGCGGAGCTGGTGGATCTCCTGGCGGTCCTGGCCGCGGCGCCGCAGGCCTCGCCCCTCCTGCTGGTGGGGCACAATCCGGGACTGGAGGAGCTGGTGCGCTGGCTGCTGGGTTCGGCGATTGGGGAAGTCTCCGCCGACGGCAAGATCATGCCGACCGCCGGGGTGGTGGCGCTGGCGATGCCGCAGGACTGGGCCCGCCTGCCGGCGGGGAGCGCCCGCCTGCGGACGGCAATGAGGCCGCGCGCCCTGCCGTGAACGGCCGTCAGACTACCAGAGCGCCAACAGTCGCCCCAGCGGCCAGATGAGGATGGGCGCGGCGGCGGCGAACACGACCCAGTTCAGATTGCGTTCCTCGAGCCAGCCGGTGTAGTGCAGAACCACGACCACGATGGCGGCCACGTACGACACCGAGTAGATGATGTCTTCGAGATCGAGATCCATCTGCGTTCCCCGTATCCGGCAATTGTTGCGGAATCGCGTGAATAGTACGCGATATCACCACTGAATCAAAAGGGTTACGGCCCGCCGACCGACAACTCGAGCGGCGCCACGGTTTCGCCCGCGGCGATACAGCCGCCCCGGGTGGCCCGGGCGGAGATGTCCCCGCGGTCGCGCACGGGGTTCCTGCCGCCCGGTCCGGGCGTCTCGTCCATCCGCGAGCACGGCTGGCAGTGGCCGGCGCCCGGCAGGATGGCAGTTGCGATCCGGA
>CAYOJP010000130.1:0-10174 GCA_964404305.1 uncultured Gammaproteobacteria bacterium | reverse complement strand
TCCTGTAGGAGCGGGCTTGCCCGCGATGCTTTCCCCGGGGTTGGCGCCGACCCTATCGCGGCTGAAGCCGCTCCTACAGGAGTGCTGCCCAACGCCAGGTGCGTAGCTCCTGTGGGAGCGGGCTTGCCCGCGATAGCTTTCCCCGGGGTCGGCGCCGACGGTTCAACGCGGCGGCAGCCACTGGTAGAGCCAGGTTTCCGTGAGGTAGTCGGCGCCGCTGCGCAGCGCGCAGCGCAGTTCCACCGGCGCCGGACCGGCGGGCGTCACCTCGAAGTGCACGCGCCAGCCGCCGCTGTGCGGGTTGCGCTCCACGACCGGCGCGCTGGCCTGCGCGCCACTGACGTCGAGATGCGCCTCCAGCTTCGTTTCGGGCGCCAGGCCGGCCAGTGCCGGCCCGGCGAAGTCGACCACGAACTTGCGCCGGGTCGCGTCGAGCTCGACGGTGCCGGCGTGGCCCGAATGCGTCGCGACGACGCGGCCGCCCGTGCCGGCCTCCGGGTCGTCGGCGAAGCGCAGGCGGTAGTCGAACGCGAAGCGCGCGCCCTTGCGGGCGGGCTGCATGGGCACCCACTGCGCGACGATGTTGTCGTTGCGTTCGGAGTCCGAGGCCAGCTCCAGCAGCTCGACGTGCCCGGGGCCCCAGTCGCCGAGCGGCTCGACGAGCGCGCTCGGGCGGCGCTCGTAGGCGGCTTCGAGATCCTGGTAGTGCTCGAAGTCGCGGTCGCGCTGCAGCAGACCGAAGGCGCGCGGGCTCTCCAGCGCGAGCACGGTGAGAGCGAGCCGCGCGGGATTGCGCAGCGGCCGCCACAGCCGCTCGCCGGAACGCGTGACCACCAGCAGGCCGTCGGAGTCGTGCACTTCGGGGCGGAAGTCGTCGATGGTCGGCTCGCCGTGCTCGCCGTGGAAGAACATGCTGGTGAGCGGGGCGATGCCGAGCTTGCCGACGTCGCGGCGCAGGTGCAGCCGCGCGGCCACTTCCATCACCGTCTGCGCGCCGGGCGTGATCACGAAGCGCCATGCGCCCGCGACGCCCGGCCCGTCGAGCAGGGCATACAGGGTGATCGCGGTCGCGGCGGGTGCCGGCCGCTCCAGCCAGAATTCGCGGAACACCGGGAACTCCTCCGGCGTCGGCGCCCCGGCGTCGATGGCCAGTCCGCGCATCGACAGCCCGTAGGCCTGTCCGCGCGCCAGCGCGCGGAAGTAGCTCGCCCCGAGGAACACCGCGAGTTCGTCGTGATAGTCCGGGCGATTGAGCGGGTAATGCAGCCGGAAGCCGGCGAAGCCGGTGTCGGCGCTCGCCTTCGCGGGCACGTCGGTACGGCCGTAGTCGAACAGCTCCGCCGCGAAGGGAAGCGGCGCCACGCGCCGCCCCTCGATGACGTTGATCTGCACCCGGTCCTTGAAATAGAAACCCCGCGAGAACAGTTGCGCCTGGAATGGCAGGTCCGCGGCGCGCCACAACGCACGGTCGGGCCGGAAGCGGATGTCGCGGTAGGCGTCGTAGTCCAGGCCTTCGAGGAACGCGGGCAGGGGCGTCGTGTCCGGGCGGTACGGGGCCGCCGCGAGGGCGGCGGCCCGCCGCTCGAGGGTGTCGAGATCGAACGCCGCCGAGGGCGCGGCGAACTGCAGCAGGACCAGGGCGAGGACAGTCCGTCGAACGATGGCGATCATGGCGGTCCGGCGTGCGGGGGCAGGGTCGAGAGGGCCGCATCGGCGATGCGGTCGCAGTCCTCGTCGAAGCGATGATCGCCCGGCAGCGCGCCGACGTCGAGGGTCGGGCCGCGCGCCGGCGGGAGCGGTGGTCCGTCCGCCGGCGCGCTTCGCCGTCAACCGAGGTCCACCGGCACGAACATCTCGCCGTCGCCGCGCCGGACCAGCAGCGCGACGCGCTCGCCGCCCGCTTCGATCGCCGCCTTCAGATCGGCGACGTCGTGCACCCGGCGGCTGTTCACGCCGAGGATCACGTCGCCCGGCTCGATGCCGGCCTTCGCGGCGGGGCCGCTCGCGTCCTGCACCACCAGGCCCGGCTGTCCGCCGGTCGCGCCCAGTTCGTGTTCGGCGAGCGGCCGCACGCGCACGCCGAGGCGGCCCGACTGCGCGGCCGCCGCCGGGTCACCGGCACTGGCCACGGCGTCCTCGCCGGCCCGGCCGACCTCCACCGCGAGCTTGCGGGGCTTGCCGTCCCGCACGACCTCGAGCGACGCCCGCACGCCGGGGCGGGTGTCCGCCACGAAGCGCGAGAGATCGGCGGCGCTCGCGATGGCCTTGCCCTCCATCGCCACGATGACGTCGCCCGGCCGGACGCCGGCCGCGGCGGCGGCACTGCCGGCAGCGACGCCGCTCACCAGCGCCCCGCTCGCGGTGTCGAGGCCGAACGACTCGGCCAGCTCCTTCGTCACGGTCTGCACCGTCACGCCGAGCAGGCCGCGCTCGACCCGGCCGTGCGCTCGCAACTCGTCGCCGACGCGCATGGCGACGTCGATCGGGATGGAGAACGACAGGCCCATGTAGCCGCCGCTGCGGCTGTAGATCTGCGAGTTGACCCCGACGACCTCGCCGCGCATGTTGAGCAGCGGCCCGCCGGAGTTGCCCGGGTTGATCGGCACGTCGCTCTGGATGAAGGGCACGTAGGCGTCCTCGGGCAGCTCGCGCGACTTGGCGCTGACGATGCCGGCGGTGACGGTGTTCTCCAGCCCGAACGGCGAGCCGATCGCGGCGACCCACTCCCCGACCCGCAGCCTGGCCGGATCACCCACGCGCACGGTCGGCAGGCCGTCGGCGTCGATCTTCAGCAGCGCGATGTCGCTCTTGCGGTCGAGGCCGACCACGGTGGCATCGAACTCGCGCTTGTCGGTGAGATGCACCTTCACCGCATCGGCGTCGGCGACGACGTGCGCGTTGGTGAGGATGTAACCGTCGGCGGAGACGATGAAGCCCGAGCCGATCCCCTGGGCGGGCGCCTCGCGCTCCCCGCGGCCGGCCCACGGAATCTGGCCGAAGAAGCGGAAGAAGGGATCGTCGGGGCTCATCCCCGGCGGGGGCGCGAAGCCGCGCTGCGCATCGGCGCCCTCCTGGCGCGTGCTGACCGCGACCACGGCGGGACCGGCGGCGCCGACCAGCGGCGAGAAGTCCGGCAGTCCGGTGACGAGCGGGGCGCCCTGCGCCGCGTCGGCGGGCGTGAGCACCTGGGTGGCGGATGCGCCGACGGCGAGCGCGGCGACGATCGCGGCGGCCATGGCGCCGCGGCGGAACGGGATGTTGCGCATGTTCGAGCCTCCTGTAGCGCGGGGCGGCCGGGATGGCCGTCCGGATTGGGCGACAGGATGGGGGCGCGACCTTAAGGCGGGCTTAAGGCGCGGCGGCGGCGTTCGCGGCGGTGCGCGGGCCGGGTCCTCAGCGTGCCGGCACCGGGAAGCTCACGCTCACCTGCAGCCCGGTTCCGCCCGGTGCGTCGTCCAGGACGACGCCCGCCCCGTGCAGCGCGCAGGCGCGCCGGACGATCGCCAGCCCGAGGCCGCTGCCGGTCGCGGGAGCACCCGGCAGGCGCCGGAAGCGGTCGAACACGCGGTCGCGCTCGGCGGCGGGAATGCCGGGGCCGGCGTCGATCACCTGCAGCAGGACCGTGCCGTCGGCCGCCCGCCGCACGCGCACCGTCACCGGGGTGCCGGCGCGCGTGTACCGGATCGCGTTGTCGAGGAGATTGCGGACGAGCGCGTGCAGGGCCGCCTCGTGCCCGGTGACAATCGCGGCGTCGTCCAGATCGGTCGCCAGCGCCACCGCGCGCTCGCGGGCCAGCGGCGCGAGTTCGGCCGCGGCCGTCCGCACGCAGCCGGCGAGCGCGATCGGGGCTGCCCCGGCGAGGGTGTCCGCCTCCAGGCGCGCGAGCGTGAGGAGCTGGGCGACGAGGGCGCTCGCCCGCGCGATGCCCGCGCGCAGCGCCGCGATTGCCTCGTCCCGATCGGCCGCACTGCCGGCCCGCTCCAGCAGTTGCAGCTGCAGGCCGAGCGCGGTGAGCGGAGTGCGCAGTTCGTGCGCGGCGTCGGCGGTGAACTCGCGCTGCCGCTCCAGCGCCGCCGCCAGGCGCGCGAGCAGCGCGTTCAGGGCCGCGACCATCGGCTGCAACTCGGCGTGCAGGCCGTCTTCGGGCAGCGGCTGCAGGCTGCGCTGGTCGCGTCTCCCGATGGCCATCGCGAGCGCGGCCAGCGGGCGCAGCCCGCGACCCACCAGCCACCACACCAGCAGGCCGAAGGCCGGCAGCGCGCCGAGGATCGGCCACAGGATGCGCAGCGCGGCGCGCTTGGCCATGGCGTGCCGCACGCGCAGGGCCTGCGCCACCTGGATCACCTGGTAGCCCGTGTCGAGGGCATACACGCGCCAGCGTTCGTCCAGCGCCGAGATCGTCGAGAAGCCGAACTGGTCGTTGCGCGGCAGTGGCAGCAGGCGGTGCGAGCGGTACAGCTGCGCGCCGCGCCAGTCCCAGATCTGGATCACCGTCTGCTGGCGCTCGTCGGCCTCGGTGACGAACACGCCGGTCTGCCCGCTCAGCCGCTCGCGCAGCGCCAGGGCCTGCTGCTCGAGCTGGTAGTCGAACACGGCATCGAGTTCGCGCCGCGCCCACAGGTAGGTGCCTCCCGCGCCGGCCAGCCCGGTCAGCACCAGGGCGCCGAGCAGGGCGAGCAGCAGGCGCGCGCGCAGCGACATCTACGCGGCCCCCAGGGCGTAGCCCGCGCCGCGCACCGTGCGGATCACGTCCTCGGACAGCTTGCGGCGCAGGTGGTGCACGTGCACCTCGATCGCGTTGCTCGCCACTTCCTCGCCCCAGCCGTAGACGCGCTCCTCGAGCTGCGCGCGACTGAGCACGGCGCCCGGCCGCTCGATGAGCGCCGCCAGCAGCGCGAACTCCCGCGGCGACACCGCGACCGGCGCGCCGCGCCAGCGCACCTCGTGCGTCGCCAGGTCGAGCGCGAGATCGCCGTGGGCGAGCGTCGAGTCGGCCTGGCCCGCGTGGCGGCGCAGGACCGCGCGGATGCGCGCCGCCAGCTCGTCGAGGTCGAAGGGCTTGACGACATAGTCGTCAGCGCCCAGGTCCAGTCCGCGCACGCGCTCGGCGACGCCGTCGCGCGCGGTCAGGATCACTATCGGCACGCTGGCGCCGCGCGCGCGCGCCTCGCGCAGCACGGCCAGGCCGTCGCCGCCCGGCAGGCCGAGATCGAGGAGCACCAGCCGGTAGGGCTCGGTGGCAATCGCCACCCGCGCGCCCGCCGCATCGCGCACCCAGTCGACCGCATAGCCCTCCTGCTGCAGGCCCTTGCACAGGCCCGCGCCGATCATCGGATCGTCCTCGACCACGAGCAGTCGCATGCCGCCGGCGTCCTCCGTCCGCTCACCGGGCGGCGTGCAGCGCGAGGTGCAGCGCGCCGGCACCGCTCGCGTGATCCCAGTAGTCTTCGAGCGCATTGGCGCCGGCGTGCGCGGCCAGTGCACCGGCGACGGCCAGGGCGAGACCGGCGAAGTCGATGGCAGGCCCGGCCCGCGCCGCGAACGCCGCGCCGGGCAGCACCGCCAGCACGCTGGCGGGGAAGAACAGCGGCCGCGTGGCCTGCCAGGCGCCGGCCAGCGAGAGTCCGGGGCAGCGGCTTGAATCGCCGGTGGACACTCGGTCAGGCGCCTAGATACCGAAGCAGAAATGCGCTGCACTCGGCGGTGAGACACCGGCATCGCCAACGGGGCGGAGCGATCGACATTTCCGCCCTGCTATTCAGCCAGATCCGCTCCACGAGCACGACACCCGCGACGATACGCGCCGCGTCGAGCGCCCGCGGGGGCGGGAAGTCGTGCTGCGCGCGCGGGCAGGACGAGGGGCAGGACGGGTATCGGGATCCGGCGAGGCGCTGCGCGGGCGTGCTCAATCGGTCGCGAGCATGACGCTCGACGCCTTGATGATCGCATAGGCGCGGCGGCCCTTGCGCAGGCCGAGCCGTTGCGCCGACTCCATGGAGATGATCGAGACGATGTGCTCGCCGCCTGCGAGCTCCAGTTCCACCTCGACGTTGACCGCGCCCGGGGCGATCCGGACGACCTTGCCCCTGAGCGTGTTGCGCGCGCTGATCTTCATACCGGCGGTCTCCCAGTGGCGGACGTGAGTCGGATGGGCAGCGATCGTACCCGCTCGCCGGTCAGGGCGAACACCGCGTTGGCGACGGCGGGGGCGAGCGGCGGCGTGGCGGGCTCGCCCGCGCCGCCCGGTGGCGCCTCGCTCGCCAGCAGGTGGGTCTCGATGTCGGGACAGTCGGCGGCGCCGGGAACGGGCCAGTCGTGGAAGTTCGACTGCGCGACCGCGCCGGCGGCGATGCGGATCGGCTCGCCGATGACGGCGGTGAGCGCGAACACGATGCCGCCCTCCATCTGTGCGATCACGCCGGCGGGATCGATCACGGTGCCACAGTCGACCGCGCAGACCACTCGCTGCACGCGGACGCGGTCGGCGCCCGCGCGGACGACTTCGGCGACCTGCGCGACGATCGTGCCGAACGACTCGTGCAGGGCGAGGCCGCGGCCGGTCCCGGGCGCGGGCGGGGTGTCCCAGCCCGCCCGTGCGGCCGCGAGGTCGAGCACGCGCACGTGCCGCTCGTGCCCCGCGAGCAGCGCGCGCCGGTAGCGCCACGGATCGGCACCCGCGGCGTGGGCCAGTTCGTCGATGAAACTCTCGGCATAGAACGCGGTGTGCGAGTGCCCGACGCTGCGCCAGTAGCCGGCCGGCACGGGCAGCTCGATCGGCACGTGCTCGACGCGCCGGTGCGCGATGGCATAGGGCAGGTGCGCGAGGCCCTCGGCGTCGGGAACCGCCGGGAGATCGAGCGCCAGGGCAGGCGCCAGGCGCGCGAGCCAGGCGCGCACGACGGACTGGCTCGCGATGCGCGCGTGCAGTGCGAGCGGGAAGCCGTCCGCGGCGAGCGTTGCCGTCATGCGGCAGGCCGACGCGGGACGGTACACGTCGTGGCGCAGGTCCTGCTCGCGCGCCCAGAGCAGTTGCACGGGGCGTCCGCCGGCGTGGCGCGCGACCGTGACCGCCTGCTCGATCGCGTCGATGTCCAGTCGCCGGCCGAAGCTGCCGCCCAGCGGCAGTTCGTGCAGGGTGACCGCCTCGAGCGGCACCCCGGCGATGCGCGCGGCGGCCCGGCGCGCGAGCGTGGGCATCTGCGTGCCCGCCCAGATCTCGACGCCGCCGGCGTCGACGCGCGCCGTGGCAGTCAACGGCTCCATGGCGGCATGCGCGAGATACGGGGCGTCGTAGCGGGCCTCGATCCGAAGCGCGGCGGCCTGCGCGAGCGCGCCGCGCGCGTCGCCGCGGTCCTCGTGGACGCGGGCCTCGCCGTCCGCCAGGGCGCGTTCCAGGCGCGCGGCGATCGCGGCGTCGTCGAGCGTGGACGCCGCGGCGACGACCAGGCGCACGCGACGGGCCGCCGACAGCGCCGTCCACGCGCGCTCGGCCAGCACCGCCGCGCCACCGGGCACCGCGATGACGCCGACCACGCCCGGCTCGTGTTCGATGGCACCGGCGTCGATCGCCGTGATGCGCGCCCCGAACGGTTCGGCGTGCGCGACCGCCGCGTAGAGCATGCCGGGCAGGCGCACGTCGCTGCCGTAGACGAGCGTGCCGGCGACCGCGGCGCGGGACTGCAGGCGCGGTGCGGGTCGTCCGAGCAGCCGCCGCGCGCCAGCGCGTTTCGGGCGGACGTCGGCGGGCGGCGCGAGTGCGGCGGCGTCGGCGGCGAGCACGCCGTAGTCGATCCTGCGCCCGGAGCCCGCGTGCACCACCGCGCCCGCGGCAGTCGCGCAGTCGGCCCGCGGCACTCCGAGGCGGCGTGCGCCCGCCTCGAGCAGCAGCGCACGCGCGCAGGCCGCGGCCTGCCGCAGGGGCCCCCACGCATCGCGCACGCTCGAGCTGCCGCCGGTCGCCTGCACGCCGAGCCAGGCCGCGAAGCGCCCGGTCGCGAAGCGCGCGCCGCGCGCAATCGGCCCGCGATCGGCCGGCGCGAACGGGACGTTGTCGACGACCACGGCGACGTTGGCGTACACGCGCGCGACCGGTGCCTGGAATGCGCGCACGCGCGGCCAGTCGACGTCGAGTTCCTCGGCGGCGAGCAGCGCGAGCGCGGTGTGCACGCCCTGTCCCATCTCCGCGCGCGGCACGGCGACCTCGAGCACGCCGTCGCCGCCGATGCGCAGCCACGCGTTGAGCGCGATCGCGCCGCTGCGCGCGATCAGGCGGGGATCGCCGAGCCGATCCGGCCCGCGCGCGATGCCCCAGCCCGCGAGCAGCGCGCCGCCGGCCGCGCCCGCGATCAGGAAGCGCCGTCGCGCGCGCCGCACGCAGGCCGGGGTGAGACGACGCACATGGCCGCATCCTAGCAGAGCGGAACTGTGCTGCACCCGACGTCGGGAAACCCCCGGCACCGGCGCCCGGGCGGAGTGACCGGCATCTGCGCTCCGCCAGCCGGCGCGCGACGGTTGACCATCGCTGCGGCCCCCGCCAAAGTACCCGGGCAGGAGAACGATCGATGACGTGCCGCACCCCATCCGCCCCCGGAACCGCCGCGCCGCGCGCGGCACTGCGCGCTTGAGCGACATCGGTCGCCCGCAACGACGCACCGGTCCGCTCACGCGGCGCGGCTACGACGGCGCGCTCGGGCTGGTCCGTCCGGCCGCGGTGCGCATTCACCTGACGGTGCCCGCGTCCGCGCCCGAGCGCGTGGATGCGCTGGTGTGCGAACAGGACACCTGCGGGGTGCTGGTGCATCACGGCGAGCCGCCGCCGCGCCGCGAGTCCTACCGGCGGCTGGTGGCGGCGATGCTCGCGCAGCAGCCGGTGCGCCCCGGGTCGGTGCTCGTGCGCGGGGATGATCGCCTGCGCCTGTATGCCATCGTCCACGATCTGGAGCGCGATCCGAGCTGGAGCGAGGACTGGGTGCGTGACGCACTCCTGGGCATCTGGCGCGTGGCCGGCGAGCGCGGCGTGCGCAGCCTGCTGCTGCCACCGCTCGGCGCCGTGCACGGGCGCCTGCCGCTGTCGGTGTTCGCGACGCTGCTGCGCGAGACGTTCGCCGCGATCCCCGTGCCGTCGCTGCGCGACCTGTGGCTCGTGATCGAGGCCCCGCGCCTGCGTGAACTGCATCGGGCCGTGCTCGGCGCGCCATTGCGCGACCTTTCTGCAGGCCGCAATATCTAGTAGTATCCAGCCGCGTTTCTACTACCCATTGCCGAGGCCCGATGACGAATCGGACCCGCTGCCCACCACCGCTCACGCCGGTCGCCGGCCGACGACCCGCCTGATGCATCGTCACGCACCGCGCGCCGCCGCGATCGCCCGCCCGACCCGCGCCATCGTCCTCGCCGGCGTTGCGCTGCTGGCCGCGCTTCCCGCGGTGTCCGCGCTGCTGCCCGCCGCCCGCGCCGAGGAAGCCTCCGCCGCAACGCTCGAGGACCAGCGCGCCCGGGCCGAGGCCGGGGAGGCACTCGCCCAGACGGCGCTCGGCAATCGCTACCGCACCGGCGCGGGCGTCGCGAAGGATCCGGAGATCGCCCTGGAGTGGTACCGCAAGGCGGCCGAGCAGGGCGATGCCGACGCGCAGTACGCGCTGGGCCAGATGCACCTGGCGGGCGAAGGCGTCTTCAAGGACGAGGTGTGGGCCATCACCTGGTTCCGCAAGGCGGCGCAGCAGGGGCATGCGCAGGCCCGCGAGGATCTCGATGCGCTGTACCGGGCGTCGGGCCTGAAGCCGCCCGACTGGTCGGCGGCAGTGGCCCCGGCGCCGGCCGCGGTCGATCCCGAACCGCCGGCCGGCTGGCAACCGCTCGCCGCCGAGGGCGGCATCTCGGGTACTGCGGAAGCTGCCCCCGCGGCCGGACCGGCGGCGACGCCGGTCGAGACGCCGGCAGCCATCGACCCGGTCAAGGTCGTCGTTCCCGAGCGCGGCGCCGCACCGCCGCCGGCGTCCACGGGAGGCGATGCCCCGGCGCCCACGGCCGCGGTGGCCCCGCCGCCGGCACCCGTCGCGGCCGTTCCCGGAACGCCGCCGCGACCGGGCAGCGACGAGGCGCTCGCGATGCAGCTCGCCCGCGCCCGCGGACTGGACGGCACCTACGCGGCGCCGTCAGCGCCGGCCGCCGCCGC
>CAYOJP010000129.1:0-10187 GCA_964404305.1 uncultured Gammaproteobacteria bacterium | reverse complement strand
CGCCGCCGATGAGGTTCGCGTACTCGTTCGACTTGAAGTCGGACAGCCGGACGATGACCGGCTGCGGCGCGAATGCGGCGGCGATGGTGGCGATGCCCTCGGCGAGCTTGGCGACGAAGAAGCGCGTCGCATCGCCGTAGGGGGCGATTCTCGGCGCGATGCGCTCCCGCAGTTCGGCGGGCAGGCGCGCGTATTCCAGCAGCGCCCGCGGATGGATGCCTATCAGCCTGGCGATCACGAACTCGATCCGCGCGAGCCCCACGCCGTGGTGGGGCAGCGCCGCGAACGCGAAAGCGCGCTCCGGGTTGCCCACGTTCATCATGATGCGCACCGGCGCCGGCGGCATTTCGTCGAGCCGCACCTCCCGGATTCGGAAATCGAGCGCGCCCGAGTAGACGAAGCCGGTGTCGCCTTCCGCGCACGAAACCGTGACCGGCTCGCCGTCGGTGATCGTCGCCGTCGCATCCCCGCAGCCGACGACGGCCGGCACGCCCAGTTCGCGCGCGATGATGGCGGCATGACAGGTCCGGCCGCCCCGATTCGTGACGATCGCGGCCGCGCGCTTCATCACCGGCGCCCAGTCCGGATCGGTCATGTCCGCGACCAGGACGTCGCCGGCCCGGACCCGATCCATGTCGTCGAGTTCGCGGACGATCCGCGCGGTGCCGGTCCCGACTCGCTGGCCGATACTGCGGCCGTTGGCGAGGACGGTGCCACGCTCTCGCAGCTCGTAGCGGGTCAACACCCGCCCGGCGCGGCTCTGCACCGTCTCAGGCCGCGCCTGCACGATGAACAACTCGCCTGTCTCGCCGTCCTTCGCCCATTCGATGTCCATGGGTCGGCCGTAATGCTGCTCGATCAGCACTGCCTGGCGCGCGAGCTCCTCGACCTCGGCGTCGGTGATGCAGAAGCGCTGGCGCTCGGCTTCCGGCACCGCTTCGGTCCGCGTCCCCTCATCGGCGTAGATCATGCGCTGCGCCTTCGAGCCGACGGTGCGCTGCAGTATGGCCGGTCGCCCGGCGGCCAGTGCGGGCTTGTAGACGTAGAACTCGTCCGGGTTGATGGCGCCCTGCACGACCGTCTCGCCTAGACCGTAGCCGGCGGTGACGAACACCGCGTCACGGAACCCGGACTCGGTGTCGATGGTGAAGACGACACCGCTGGCGGCCAGATCGCTGCGGACCATCCGCTGGATCCCGGCCGACAGGCCGACGTTGCCGTGCGGATAGCCGCGGTGCACGCGGTAGGCGATGGCGCGATCGGTGAAGAGCGACGCATACACCTCGCGCACGCGCGCCAGTACGCTGGCGAGTCCGCGCACGTTGAGGAACGTCTCCTGCTGGCCGGCGAACGAGGCATCGGGGAGATCCTCGGCCGTGGCGGAGGACCGCACCGCCACCGCGACCCGGGGGACGCCGGCGGCCTCGAGCGCGCGGTAGCCGGCCGTGATCGCGGCCTCGATCGCGGGCGGGAACGACGCCGACAGGATCGCGGCCCGAATGCGCGCGCCCGCGTCCTGCAGGGCCGCGAGGTCATCGACGTCCAGCCCGTCGAGCGTGCGATCGATGGTCGTTCGCAGGTCGCCGGCGTCGAGGAATTCGCGATACGCCTGCACCGACGTCGCGAACCCGCCCGGCACCCGGATGCCTGCGGCCGCCAGATGGCGAATCATTTCGCCGAGCGACGCGTTCTTGCCACCGACGGCGTCAAGGGCGTCGAGTCCGAGCTGCTCCAGCCCGATCACGTAGTCATTCAAGGGATTGCCTCCATTGGGATCGCCCGCGGCCCGGGCGTCCGGCCATTGCCGGGGACGCGATTATAAACCGGCCCGGTCGCCCGGCCGGCAGCGTGGCGCCAGCCGTGCCGCTACAATGCGCGGATGCGCCGCAGCGTCTTCTTCGTCTCCGACAGCACCGGCATCACCGCCGAGACCCTCGGCGAGACCCTGCTCACCCAGTTCCCCAAGCTGCCGGTCGAGCGGGCGACGATCCCGTTCGTGAACACCGTGGAGAAGGCGCACGAGGCCGTGCGCCGCCTGCGCGCGGCGGCGGCGGCCGACGGCGCCGACCCGGTCGTGTTCAGCACGCTGACGGCGCCCGACGTGCTTGCCATTCTCGCCACCGGCTCGCGCCACGTCTTCGATCTGTTCGGGACCTACATCGAACCGCTCGAGAAGGCGTTGGGCACGGACTCCTCCCACACCAGCGGCGTGATGCACGGCATGCAGGACCACGGCCGCTACCAGCGCCGCGTCGATGCGCTGAACTACACGCTCGATCACGACGACGGACTGCGTCCGCGCGAGATGAACCTGGCCGACATCATCCTCGTCGGCGTTTCACGCAGCGGCAAGACGCCTACCTGCCTGTACATGGCGATGCACTTCCACCTGAAGTGCGCGAATTACCCGCTCAACGACGACGACCTCGAGTACGGCCGGCTGCCGCCGGCGCTGCACGCGGCTCGCCAGCGGCTGTACGGCCTGACGATCACCCCGGAGCAGCTCAGCAGGATCCGCCACGGCCGGCGCCCCGGCAGCCGCTATGCATCGCTCGAACAGTGCCGCAGCGAGGTGGAACGCGCAGAACTGCTGTTCCGCGAGGAGGGCATCCCCTGCATCGACACCACGTCGGTCTCCATCGAGGAGATCGCGACGACCATCCAGCAGCATTTCCGCTTCGCCCGCCCGCACCACTGAGCGTCGCGGTTGCCGCCGCGCGGCGCGCTACGGTATCGTCGGTCCCCCTCGCCCCCGTCCCGGACGCGCGATGCAACCCAAGGTGAGCGAAAAGCTCGGACCCGAATCCTGGGTGCAGAGAGCCCTCGCGACCCTCCTCGAGGCCGGGATCGAGCAGGTCCGCGTCGAGCGCCTCGCCAAGGACCTCGGCGTCACCAAGGGCAGCTTCTACTGGCACTTCCGTGACCGCCAGCACCTGCTGGACGAGCTGCTGGACTACTGGTTCCGGACCATGACCGAGGAGGTCTTCGAGGTCGCGCGCGGCGTCCAGGGCTCGGCCCGCGAGCGCCTGCATGCCGCGCTCGCGGACATCATGACCCAGAACCGCGCGGGCTATGACCTGGCCGTGCGCGCCTGGGCGCGGCTGGACCCGAAGGCGGCGCAGGCGGTGCGCCGGATCGACGACAAACGGCTCGAGTTCCTGTGCGGGCTGCTGGTCGACACCGGCCTTGAGCAGGTCGAGGCGGGGCATCGCGCGCGGCTCCTCTACGACTACGTGCTGGGAGAAGCCATGGCCTTCAACCGGCAACCGGTCGGTGAACGACTGCGGACGGTCGAACGTGTCGTCGACGTGCTGGCCGGCCGTTGACCGGACCACCACTCCATACGCTCCCGTATTGACAGCCCCCGGCCCCGTGGCTTAGCGTAACCTCCGGACATACGGTGCCGTATGGGCTGGGGCGTTGGCCTCGCACGGCAGGTCGGTCGGGTGCGCACGAAGGGGCGGTGATGCACGACGAACGGATGAGTATGCGCGCGCTGCGCGCGGCGCTGGGGCAGTTCGCCACCGGCGTGACGGTGGTGACTGCGCGGGCGCCCGACGGAACGACCGTTGGCGTCACCGCGAGCAGCTTCAACTCGGTTTCGCTGGAGCGCCCTCTCGTTCTCTGGAGCCTCGCCCGTTCGGCCCGGAGCCTCGCCGCGTTCCGCGACGCAGGACATTTCGCGGTCAACGTCCTCGCTGCCGACCAGATCCGGCTGTCGAACCGTTTCGCCACCCAACGCGACGACAACTTCTCCGGCGTCGCGTGCGTGGATGGCCTGGGCGGGGCGCCGCTGCTGGCGGGCTGCGTCGCGCGGTTCCAGTGCCGCAGGGCGTTCGAATACGACGGCGGCGATCACCTGATATTCGTCGGCGAGGTGCTCGCCTTCGACTGCGACGGGAGTCCGTCGCTGCTGTTTCACCGCGGCCGCTATGCGCTGCCCGCCCCGCACCCGGCCGCCGGGACCGCGGTGCAGCAGGCCGGCGCGACCGCACGGATTTGACCGGGAGCCGGCGTCAGTGCGCACTCAGCCCGGACGCGAGCCCTGAATACAGGAGAGGCAACGATGCGAAAGATCGCCGTCATCGGCAGCGGCACGTCGGGCATGATGTTCGCTCACAAGCTGCTGCAGGCCGGTCACGAGGTGACCGTGTACTCCGACCGCACCGCCGACCAGTGGCTGAACGAGTCGACCCCGACCGGCACGGCGTACCTGTGGGACTGCAACATCCAGTTCGAGCGCGATCTCGGGCTCGAGCACTGGGGTGACCGCACGGTACATGCCGAGGGCATCCACATCGACTGGCAGCCCACTGCCGGCGCCGAGCGCCTGGTAGCCCAGGGGCTGGTCGATTCGCCGCGCGGCGGCGCCGTGGACATCCGCATGCGCGTGCACCGGTGGATGAACGACTTCGAGCGCGCCGGCGGGCGCATCGTCATCAGTTCCGTCACTCCCGGCCAGCTCGACGAGATCAGCGTCGCGAACGACCTGACCGTGCTGGCCGTCGGCAAGGGCGATCTCGCCGGCATCATCCCCAGGGATCCCGAGCGCAGCGTCTACGACAAGCCGCAACGCAACCTTTGCATGCTCATCTGCGAGGGCATAGACGGCAACGTTTCCGGATCGCGCACCGCGTTCCGGCCGGTGAAGTTCAATTTCTTCGCGGACGCAGGCGAATACTTCTGGGTGCCGTACACGCACAAGGACAAGGGCGCGACGTGGTGCTTCCTCGCAGAGCCGAAGCCCGGCGGCTACCTCGATCTCTTCAACGACTGCAAGAACGCCGAGGATGCGGCGGCCGCGGCGCGCAAGTTGATCAGCACCTACGCTCCCTACGAGTGGGAGTACGTTCGGAACCTGCGGCCCGTGAGCGGCGATCCGTACTGCTGGCTGAAGGGCCGCTTCCCGCCGACGGTGCGCAAGGCCTGCGGCCGCACGCCCTCGGGCGGCCTCGTGATTCCGCTCGGCGACGTCGCCGTGCTGTTCGACCCGATCGGCGGCCAGGGCGGCAACTGCGCGGCCCGCAACACGTGGTGGACGGCCGAGCGCATCATCGAGCACGGCGACCGGCCATTCGACGAGGACTGGGCCGGGGAGGTCAACCGCGGCTTCTGGGAATGGCACGGCCGCGCCGCCTATACGTTCAACAACATCTTGCTGGAACCGCTGACGGATGCGGGCAAGGTCGTGCTCGGCACGGCGGCCGCAAGCTTCGAGTTCGCGTCCAGGCACTTCTTCGGCAACATCGACAAACCGGGGAACTTCTTCCCGTGGATGGAGGATCTCGACGCGGCGCTGCGCATCACCGCCCCCTATCGCGCGGCCGCGTGACGCTATCGCCGGCCCCGGCCCGGCGATAGAATCTCTGCGACCGGCGCCAGCCGCCGGCGGGGTCTTTCTTCGCTCGCGCGGCGGACCCGCGGCGGGGCAACCAGCAGGGGGAAATCGCGATGAGCACCTTCGTACTCGTGCACGGTTCCTGGCACGACGGCAGCAGCTGGGACGCGACTGCCGCGCACCTCCGGGCGCTGGGCCACACGGTGTTCGCGCCGACCGTGGCCGGGCACGGCGCGGGAGCCGACCGGCGCGTGACGCATGCCGACTGCTGGCGGTCCATCGTCGACTACGTCCTCGCGCGGGACATCACCGACTTCATCCTCGTCGGCCACAGCTATGGTGGCACGATCATCTGCAAGGTCGCCGAGTCGATCCCGCAGCGCATCCGGCGGCTGGTGTTCCAGAATGCCTTCGTACCGCGCGACGGCCACTCGCTGAGCGACGAGACTCCGCCGCACTACCAGGCCCTGTTCGACCAGCTGGCGGCCGCGTCGGGAGACGGCACGGTCATGCTGCCCTACCCGATCTGGCGCGACGCCTTCATCAACGATGCCGACGAGGCGCTCGCGCGCGCCAGCTACGCGCAACTGTACCCCGAGCCCTACCAGCCCATGATCGACAAGCTCGACCTGAAGCGCTTCTACCAGCTCGAGATCCCGCGCAGCTATCTCAACTTCACCGAGGACATCGCGTTGCCGCCGGGCGAGTTCGGCTGGCATCCGCGCATGTCCGGGCGACTCGGCCTGTACCGGCTGGTACAGAAGCCCGGCAGTCACGAGGTCGTCTTCACCAACCCGCGGCTGCTCGCCGAGGCACTGGTCGAGGCCGGTCGTGACTGAGGCCGCCGAAAGCGTTGCCGCGCGCCTGGCGCGCCTCGACATCGTCCTGCCGCGACCGCAGGCCCCGCGCGTCGCCCGCATCCGGCCATGGGCCCGCACCGGCAACCTCCTGTTCGTGTCCGGCCAGCTGCCGCAGTGGGAGGGAGACGTACGCTATGTCGGCAAGGTCGGGGAGCGCTATGCGCTCGCCGAAGGCCGCGCGGCGGCGCGGCTGTCGGCGCTCAACGTGCTGGCGCAGGCGGCGGCGGCGCTCGATGGCGACCTGGAGCGGGTCGTGCAGTTCGTCAAGGTCGGCGGCTTCGTCAACTGCACGGCGGAATTCACCGAGGTCGCGCAGGTCGTCAATGGCGCGTCCGAGCTGTTCGTCGACGTGTTCGGCGAGCGCGGGGCACATGCGCGGACCGCCGTTGGGGCCGCCAACATGCCCATGGGCGTCGCGGTCGAAATCGAGGCGCTCGTCGAGATCCGGATCTGATGCCGTGACCGGGGATCTCTGGTACGACGACCTCGTTCCCGGCACGCGCGCGACGGTCGGCCCCTACGTGGTCGCCGCCGACGAGATGCTCGCGTTCTCCCGCCAGTGGGATCCACTGCCCATCCACGTCGATGCGGACTTCGCTGCGCGGTCCGCGCACGGCACGCTGATCGCCTCGGGCATCTATACGCACGCGGTCAAGCAGTACCTGCTCGCCCGGCACGCACCGTGGCGCGGCGCGGTGATCGGCGCCGCCGGGTACGATGAAGTGAGATTCCCGGTGCCGGTCCGGGCGGGGGACCGTCTGAGCTTCACCTGGGAGGTCGAGGATGCGCGTCCGTCGCGCACTAAGCCCGATCGCGGCATCGTGCGCTTCCGCAATTCGCTCACCAACGAGCGCGGCGAGACCGTGCTCAGCTACCTCGATACGGTGGTGATCGCCCGGCGCGCGACCGGCTGACGCCGACCCCGGCCCCCGCGAGCACTGCTGCGGTGGCGGCAACGGCACTCCCTCAGCTGGGGTGCGGGCGCGGCACAACGGGCCGGCCGACCTCGCGCTGACCCGGGCGTCGTTCCGGGCCGCCCATCGCGCCGGTCACATGTTCGGATAGTTGGGACCGCCGCCACCCTCGGGGGGCACCCAGGTGATGTTCTGCGTCGGATCCTTGATGTCGCAGGTCTTGCAGTGCACGCAGTTCTGCGCGTTGATCTGCAGTCGCGGAGTCTCGCCATCGTTCACGATCTCGTACACGCCCGCCGGGCAGTAGCGCTGCTCGGGGGCGTCGTACAACCGCAGGTTCACCGCGACGGGAATCGCACCGTCGCGCAGCTGCAGATGACAGGGCTGATCCTCCTCGTGATTCGTGCTCGACACGTAGACCGAGGACAGCCGATCGAAGCTGAGCACGCCGTCCGGCCGCGGATACTCGATACGCGGGGACACCGCGGCCGGGCGCAGCGTGGCGTGATCGGGCGTGCGATCGTGAAGCGTGAACGGCAGCCGTCCGCCGAACAGTTTCTGGTCGACGAAGTTGAACACCCCACCCAGATGCATGCCGAGCTTGTGCAGCGCCGGCCCGAAGTTTCGTGACTGGTGGAGTTCCTCGTGCACCCACGAGGCGCGGAACCGCTCCGCATGGCGGACCAGATCGCCTCCGCCCTCGTCGCCCGCCGCGATGGCCTCGAAAATCGTCTCGGCGGCCAGCATGCCGGACTTCATCGCCGTGTGGCTGCCCTTGATCTTGGCGAAGTTCAGCGTGCCGGCATCGCAGCCCACGAGGAATGCTCCCGGCATGGTCATCTTCGGCAGCGAGTTCAGTCCGCCCTTGGCGATGGCGCGTGCGCCGTAGGCGATTCGGCGCCCGCCTTCCAGGTGGCGGCGCAGCACCGGATGATGCTTCAGCCGCTGGAACTCCTCGAACGGCGACAGGTGGGGATTGGCGTAGTTGAGGTCGACGATCAGTCCGACCACGACCTGGTTGTCGCCCGCGTGGTACAGGAACGACCCGCCGCCGACGCTGCCTCCGAGTGGCCAGCCCGCCGAATGCACCACCAGACCCGGCCGGTGCCTCGCGGGCTCGATCTCCCACAGTTCCTTCAGGCCGATCCCGTAGTGCTGCGGATCAGCGTCGCGGGCGAGATCGAAGCGCGCGATGAGCTGCTTGCCGAGGTGTCCGCGGCAGCCTTCAGCGAACACGGTGTAGCGGCCGCGCAGCTCCATGCCGGGGGCAAAGGCATCCTTGCGGGCGCCGTCCGCGCCGACGCCCATGTCGCCGGTCGCGACGCCGCGCACCGCGCCGTCGTCGCCGTACAGGACCTCCGCGGCGGCGAATCCGGGGTACACCTCCACGCCCAGCGCCTCCGCCTCCGCGGCCAGCCAGCGGCACAGGTTGCCCAGGCTCACGACGTAATTGCCGGTGTTGTGCATCGGCGGCGGTATGGCGGCATCGGGCAGCCTGAAGCCGGCAGTCGCGCTCGCGAGGAAGTGGACCTCGTCGCCGGTGACCGGAGTCGTCAGCGGAGCGCCCCGCGCCTGCCAGTCAGGGAACAGCTCGACGAGCGCGCGCGGGTCGAGAACGGCTCCCGAGAGGATGTGCGCGCCTACCTCCGATCCCTTCTCGAGCACGCAGACAGTCAGCTCGCGGTCCTGGGCCGCGGCGAGCTGACGCAGACGTATGGCCGTGGCGAGCCCGGCGGGTCCGGCGCCCACCACGACCACGTCGAACTCCATCGCCTCGCGCTCCACGACTTCCGCCCCCCTGCGCCCTACCGTCAGCCGCCGGCGCCGAGCGCCTCGGTCAGTTCGGGCACCAGCTTGAACAGGTCGCCGACCAGGCCGTAGTCGGCCACCTGGAAGATCGGGGCCTCCTCGTCCTTGTTGATGGCGACGATCACCTTGCTGTCCTTCATGCCGGCCAGATGCTGGATCGCTCCGGAAATGCCGACCGCCACGTACAATCTCGGAGCGACGATCTTGCCGGTCTGCCCGACCTGGCAGTCGTTGGGCATGAAGCCCGCATCGACCGCGGCGCGCGAGGCTCCGACGGCGGCGCCCAACCGGTCGGCCAGTGCCTCGATGAGGCGGAAGTTCTCGGCGCTGCCCACCCCGCGACCGCCGGAGACGACGACATCGGCTTCGGCCAGCTCGGGGCGTTCGGACTTCGTCATGCTTGCGCCGACGTAGCGCGACAGGCCCGCGTCCGCTCCGCTCGCCACCGTCTCGACCGTCGCGGTGCCACCGGTCGCGGCGACCGGCTCGAATGCCGTCGTCCGTACCGTGAGGACCTTGACCGGGTCGACGGACTGCACCGTCGCGATGATGTTGCCGGCGTAGATCGGCCGCTCGAACACGTCGGCGGACTGCACCGCGGTGACGTCGGACACCTGGGCGACGTCGAGCAGCGCGGCTACGCGCGGAAGCAGGTTCTTGCCTGCCGTGGTCGCCGCCGCCAGCACGTGGCCGTAGTCCGTGGCGAGCGAGACCACCAGGGGCGCGAGATTCTCCGGCAACTGGGCCGCGTGGTGAGCCACATCGGCGAGCAGCACCTTGCGCACCCCGACCACCGTCGCGGCGGCCTGCGCCACCCCGGCGCAGCCGCTGCCGGCGACCAGGACGTCGATCGGTCCGCCGATGCGAGCCGCGGCGCCGAGGGCATTCAGCGTCGCGGGATTCAGGCGGGCGTTGTCGTGTTCGGCGATGACGAGTACGGCCATGGCTCAGATCACCTTTGCTTCATTGCGCAGGCGCGCGATGAGTTCCTGCACGTCGGCGACCTTGACTCCGGCCTTGCGCGAGGGAGGTTCGCCGACCTTCAGCAGCTTCAGGCGCGGCGCGACGTCGACGCCGAGATCCCCCGGCTTGAGCACCTCGAGCGGCTTCTTCTTCGCCTTCATGATGTTCGGCAGCTTCACATAGCGCGGCTCGTTCAGGCGCAGGTCGGTGGTGACCACCGCCGGCAGCTTGAGATCGACCGTCTGGATGCCGCCGTCGACTTCGCGCGCCACCTGCATGCGATCGCCTGCGATGGTGACCTTC
>CAYOJP010000128.1:0-10343 GCA_964404305.1 uncultured Gammaproteobacteria bacterium | reverse complement strand
TCCGCGACGTCATCGGCAAGGGCGGATCGACCATCCGGTCTATCACCGACGAGACGGGCACCATCATCGACATTTCCGACGACGACACGGTCAAGATCGCGTCGGTCGACGCGGCAGCCGGCGCCGAGGCCAAGCGGCGCATCGAGCAGATCACCGCCGACGTGCAGGTGGGCATGATCTACGAGGGCAAGGTCGCGAAGCTGATGGACTTCGGCGCCTTCGTGAACATCCTGCCGGGCCTGGTGCACATCTCGCAGATCTCCGAGGAGCGCCTGGAGCGCGTCAGCGACAAGCTGACCGAGGGCGACGTCGTGAAGGTGAAAGTCCTGGAAGTCGACAAGCAGGGCCGCATCCGGCTCAGCATCAAGGCCGTCAACGAGAGCGGTGGCGGCGGCGATGGCGGTGGCCGCGAACGGAGCGGCCGGCGCTGAGGGGCCGGCAGCCGGTGCGGAAGGACCCGACGGGCCGCGGCAGCGGCCCGTCGCATTTCCGGGGCGCGGGTCAGCGGCGGCCGGTCGGAACCGAGCGCGCTTCGGTCACCAGCCACTCGACCGGTATGTCGCGTTCCGACGTCGGCAGGGCCGCGGCGATCTGGCACTCGTAGGCAACTGCAACGCGCCTGGCGGGCGGGTGCGCGGCGAACCAGCGATCGTAGAAGCCGGCCCCGTACCCGAGGCGGTCGCCGGCGAGCGTGAAGGCGAGGCCCGGGGTCACGACCGCGTCCACGTCGCCGGCCCAGGCGACCGCCCCGGCCGGGTCGGGCGTAGGGATGCCCAGACGACCGGGCATGAGCGCCTCCCAGCCGCGAAACTCGCAGGCAATCATGGTCGTCCGGTTGACGATACAGGGCACCAGGACCGTGCGGCCTTCGGCGCGGAACAAATCGATGAGAGGCCGGGTGTCGACTTCCGGGCCGACGGAGACGAAACAGAATACGGTCCTGGCGGCGGCGACCGCCGGAAGCTCGACGATCCGTTCCCGGATGGTCCGAGACCACTCCGCAAGGCTGTTCACGGAATTCGCCTCGCGACGTTGCCGGAAGTGCTGGCGAAGGGTCGCCTTGGCGGCGGGGTCGGCGGTCACGGGGCGGGGGTCCGTCGCCCGGGGCGGGCCAAGAACCTTTTGAAGGGGCGATGGTTTCCCGTACAATTGCGCCCTTCGCGCGCCGGGTGCGGCGCGCTGCCCCTACGGGCGCCTACAGGCAAGCAGAGGTCCCTGAACGTCATGGTCGTCATTCGTCTGAGTCGCGGCGGCGCGAAGAAGCGCCCCTTTTATAACATCGTCGTCACCGACAGTCGCAACAAGCGCGACGGCCGGCGTATCGAGCGCATCGGCTACTACAATCCCGTCTCGGCTGCGCACGAGACGCGGTTCCAGATCGATCGTGAGCGCATGCAGTACTGGCTCGGTCTCGGCGCCAAGCCGTCCGACCGCGTCACCTCCCTGGTCAAGCAGCACGCCGGCTGACGCCACCGCCGCGTTGGCCGGGTCAGCTCCGGACGCGCCAACGCTGGTGGTCGGACGGGTGATCGGCCCGTTCGGCGTGCGCGGCTGGGTGCGTGCCGTCTCCTACACCCGGCCGGCCGGGAACCTCGCAGCCTTCACCCGCTGGTGGCTCGACGCCCCCGGCGAGCGGGCGCGCTGCGTGAAGGTCCTCGAGGCCCGTCCGCACGGTAACGGCGTCGTTGCCCGCCTCGCCGGCTACGACGACCGTGACACGGTCGAGTCGCTGGCCCGGGTCGAGATCCGCGTGCCACGCGCGGAACTGGCGGCCGTGGAGCCCGGGGAGTATTACTGGGCCGACCTCATCGGCCTGGACGTGGTGAACACCGACGACGTCGAGCTTGGCCGGGTGACCGGTCTGCTGGAAACGGGCGCCAACGACGTCCTGGTGGTCGCCGACGGCGCGCGCGAGCGGTTGATCCCGTTCGTGCCCGGCCGGCACGTCGTCGAGGTCGATCTCGAGGCCCGCCGCGTCCGCGTCGACTGGCATCCGGACGACTGAGCCCGGTGCTGCGCGTCGGCGTCGTCACGCTGTTCCCGGAACTGGTGCAGGCCGTCGTCGGCTGCGGCATCGCGGCCCGTGCCGTGCAGCGCGGCCTGCTCGGCCTGCAGACGTGGAATCCCCGCGATTACGCGGACAACCGGCACCGTTCGGTGGACGACGAGCCCTACGGCGGCGGTCCGGGCATGGTGATGACGTGGCAACCCCTGCGGGCCGCTATCGAGGCTGCCCGGGCGGGCACCGGCGGCCGCGCGCCGGTCGTCTACCTGTCCCCACAGGGGGCCCGGTTCGACCAGCAACGGGCGGCCCGGCTGGCGGGAGGCCCGGGGGTGGTGCTGATCGCCGGGCGCTACGAGGGGATCGACGAGCGGATCGTCGCGGCCTGCGTCGACGAGGAGCTGTCGATCGGGGACTACGTCCTCAGCGGGGGCGAGCTGGGAGCCATGGTGGTCATCGACGCGGTGACTCGCCTGCTGCCCGGTGCGCTGGGCGACGACCAGTCCGCAATCGACGACTCGTTTGTTGACGGCCTGCTTGATTATCAGCACTATACGCGCCCCGAGACGGTCGACGGAATGCACGTGCCCGCGGTATTGCTGAGCGGGGATCACGCAGCCGTGGCCCGGTGGCGACGCAAGCAGGCCCTCGGCCGCACGTGGCAGCGGCGGCCGGAACTGCTGGCGGGGAAGGTGCTGAGCCCCGAGGACCGTCGACTGCTGGACGAGTATGCCGCCGAGCTGGCTGAACGCGGGCGTTGAGCCCCGGCCGCAGGCGTGCCCGCAAGAGGATTGGATCATGAGCAAGCTGATTGACCAGATCGAGCACGAGCAGTTGAAGCGCGACGTTCCGGCGTTCGGTCCCGGGGACACCGTGGTCGTCCAGGTGCGTGTCAAGGAAGGCGACCGCGAGCGCCTCCAGGCCTTCGAGGGCGTCGTCATCGCCCGCCGCAATCGCGGCTTCAACTCGTCCTTCACGGTACGCAAGATTTCCCATGGCGAGGGGGTGGAGCGCGTGTTCCCGGTGCACAGCCCGCTCGTGGCCGACATCGAGGTCAAGCGACGCGGTGACGTCCGTCGCGCCAAGCTCTACTACATGCGCGATCTGCGCGGCAAGGCGGCCCGCATCCGCGAAAAGATCAAGGGCAAGACCGACAAGGCCGAGAAGGCCTCCTGACCGAGGCTGCCGGACCACCGGAGTCCGGCCGCATGGGCGATGACCACGCCGGCCGCGGTTGACGGGCCGGCGCCCGGTCCCGAAACCCTCGCGCTCCTCGAGCGCTTCCTGGACGCGCTGTGGATGGAGCGCGGCCTGTCAGACAACACCCTCGACGCGTACCGCGCGGACCTGCTGCTGTTCGCAGCCTACCTGGCGCGCACCGGCATCGTGCCCGAACACGCCGCCGCGCCCGACCTGCTCGGCTTCCTGGCTGTGCATCCGGCCGCAGCGCGCACCACTGCCCGGCGCCTGTCGACGCTGAGGCGGTTGTACCAGTACCTCGTGCGCGAGGGGGTGACGAAG
Organism: uncultured Gammaproteobacteria bacterium; assembly: GCA_964404305.1. GTDB lineage: Bacteria > Pseudomonadota > Gammaproteobacteria > JADZEE01 > JADZEE01 > CAYOJP01. The sequence continues at coordinate 6,820 of CAYOJP010000128.1, read as the reverse complement.
TTCGACCCGTCCGCCACGATCGAGGCGCCGCGACTCGGCCGGCCGTTGCCGCATGCGCTCAGCGAAACCGACGTCGAGCGCCTGCTGGCCGCCCCGTTGCTGACCGATCCGTTGGGCCTGCGCGACCGCGCGATGCTCGAGGTTCTCTACGCGACCGGTCTGCGGGTCTCGGAACTCGTCGGGCTGACGGTCGGCCAGGTGAACGTGCGGCAGGGCGTCGTGCGCGTTCTCGGCAAGGGGGCCAAGGAGCGCCTGGTGCCCTTCGGGGAGGAGGCACTCGCATGGCTGGAGCGCTACCAGTCGCAGGCCCGGCCCGACCTCCTGCACGGCCGCACCAGCGAGCACGTGTTCGTGACCCGCCGTGGCGGGCCGCTCACCCGCCAGGCGTTCTGGCATCTCATCCGCAGGCATGCATTCAACGCCGGCATCCGCTCGCGCCTGTCGCCGCACACGCTGCGCCACGCGTTCGCGACGCACCTGCTCAACCACGGCGCCGACCTGCGCGTGGTGCAACTCCTGCTCGGCCACAGTGACATCTCGACCACGCAGATCTACACGCACGTCGCCCGCGCGCGACTGCAGGAACTCCACCGGAAGCATCACCCGCGCGGGTAGACTTAGCCCGATGGCGCACCGGCGATCGATCGAGCAGTTCAACCTGCGCTCGCGGCTGCGCTTCAGCATCGAGTCCGGGCAGATCTGGCTGGACGAGAACCGGATGCTGCTTCTGCATGCCCGCTCGCTGGGCCTGCTGCGGCGGGAGCTGCTCGGCGCGCTGGGCGAGCGCCGGGCCCGCGGCCTGCTCGTGCGCATGGGCTTTGCGTCGGGGCAGCAGGACGCGGACCTCGCCACCAAGCTGCTCGACGCCGGCGATCCCTACGACGTGTTCCGGATCGGGCCGGAGATGCACGCCTTCGAAGGCCAGGTGAAGGCCACCATCCTCGAGGCCCGGATCGACTGGGCGCAGGGCAGCTTCCTCGGCGAGGTCGAGTGGCTCGGCTCCTGGGAGGCGGAGTCGCAGGTGCAGTGCTTCGGGATCGGCGACTCGCCCGCCTGCTGGACGCTGGTGGGCTACGCCTCCGGTTACGTCAGCCGCTTCTTCAAGCGCTTCATCGTATTCCGAGAAACCGAGTGCGTCGCGCGCGGGGATCGGCGCTGCCTCATCGTCGGCAAACCGGCCGATGCCTGGGGCGCGGACGACGGCTACCTCGACTACTTCCGCGAGGAGGACGCCGACGGCCGCCTGCTGGCGCTGGCGGACGAGTTGCGCGCGCTGCGCGGCGCGGGCCGGACCGCACCCGCCCCCGCCGGGCGTCTCGTCGGCAATTCGCCGGCGTTCCGTGCGGCCTTCGACCTGCTGGGCAAGGCGGCCGACAGCGCCATCACGGTGCTGCTGCTAGGTGAGACCGGCACGGGCAAGGACCTGTTCGCGCGCTGGCTGCACGAGCACGGGAACCGCGCCGAGCGTCCGTTCGTAGCCGTCAATTGCGCCGCGATTCCGCACGATCTGGTCGAGGCGGAACTCTTCGGAGTGCAGAAGGGCGCCTACACCGGCGCCCACTCCTCGCGGCTCGGTCGTTTCGAGCGTGCCGAAGGCGGCACCGTGTTCCTCGACGAAATCGGCGATCTGCCGCCCGCCGCGCAGGTAAAGCTGCTGCGGGTACTGCAGAGCGGCGAGATCGAACGGCTGGGCGACGACCGCACCCGACGGGTGGACGTGCGCCTGGTGGCTGCGACCAACGTCGATCTGCAACGAGCCATCGCCGAAGGCCGGTTTCGCGCGGATCTCTACTACCGGCTCGCGGCTTATCCGATCACGATCCCGCCCCTGCGCGAGCGCAGCGGCGACATCGCGCTGCTGGCAAGTGCGCTGATCGACAAGTACGCAACGACCTACCGCAAGCGCATCGGGGGTCTTTCCGACCGTGCGGTGCAGACGCTCGCCGCGCACGCCTGGCCGGGGAACGTGCGGGAACTGGAGAACCTGATCGAACGTGGCGTGCTGCTCGCACCGGACGGCGGCCTGATCGAGACCGAGCACCTGTTCGCGGGCGCGGGCCCGCCCATTGCCGAGGGCGTGTCGGTCGGGCGTGAGGGAGTCGTCGGCGATCCCGCTCAGGCGCACCTCGACCGCCTGGTCGAGGCCTGCCTCGGCGCGGGCATGACCCTCGAGCAGCACGAGGTGCGGATGCTCCGCGGTGCCGTGCAGCGCGCCAACGGCAACCTGACGCAGGCCGCGCGCAGTCTCGGCATCACCCGCCGCCAGTTGGCCTATCGTCTCCGACGCCAGAGGTCCACGAGGCGCTGACGCCGCTCCCGGGGACGGCCAGGATCCTCCTGGCCAGGCCTGCCGTGGCCGCGATTTGTGCGGCACAGCATGACAAATATGTACACCCCGTCCGGCGCTCGACATTACCGTCACGTCTGCACCCCGGATGCTGCGGCGCGATGAAATCGACTACGCCAATGAATACAACGGATTCACCGTGTTGGCACGTCTGGTGCTCTGGCTAATGCAGTCAGCCGCGATTCGCACGCGGGATCCGGAGAGGGCAGCATGACCATCGAAGTACGCACACTCAGCATCGAGCCCCTGCGCCAGACCTTCGACCACCTCGTGCGGCGCTTTGGCGACAAGCCCGCCAGCCGCTACCAGGAGGGCAGCTACGACATCCAGGCGGCGGAGAACCTGCACTACCGCCCGACGTGGGACCCCGGCCAGGCGCTGTACGACCCCGGCATCTCCCGCATCGCGATGCGCGACTGGTATGCGCTCCGGGATCCGCGCCAGTACTACTACAGCACCTACACGCTCGCGCGCGCCCGCCAGCAGGACACCGCGGAGGCCAACTTCGGCTTCGTGGAATCCCGCGGGCTCGCCGGCCGCGTGCCCGCGGAGGTGCGCGATCTCGCGCTGCGGGTGCTCGTCCCGCTGCGCCACGCCGCCTGGGGCGGCAACATGAACAACAGTTTCATCTGCGGCTACGGCTTCGGTACTACCTTCACCCAGCCGTGCATGTACTACGCGATGGATCTCCTCGGCATCGCGCAGTACCTGACGCGCCTGGGGCTGGTCCTCGGCGGGCCGGAGGATCTCGCCGCGGGCAAGCGCGCCTGGATGGACGACGATGACTGGCAGCCGCTGCGCCGTTACGCCGAGGACTGTCTCGTCGTGCGCGATCCCTTCGAGCTCTTCGTCGCCCAGAATGCAGCCCTCGACGGGCAACTCTACCCCCTGATCTACGACCGCTTCGTCGACGGCTGGCTGTCCGAGCGGGGTGGCTCGTCGGTCGCGCTGCTCACCCAGTTCATGAGCGAGTGGTTCGCCGAGACGCGCAAGTGGGTCGATGCGGTCCTGAAGGTCGCCGCCGAGGAATCCGGAGCGAACCGGCAGACGCTGCGCGACTGGCTCGGGCACTGGAGCGCTCGGGCCGACGAGGCGCTGGCCCCGATCGCCGGCATGGCGTTCGGCGGGGAGGCCGCCACCGCGCGCGCCGCGACGCTGGACGCCTTCAACGCCCGCATGGACGCCCTCGGGCTCGCCGCCGGAACGGTGGCCCCGGCGGCATCCGGACCGACGAACCAGGAGAGGATGCGGAGATGAGCGAGCCCGTTGCCAGGAAGAAACTGGGACTGAAGGAGCGCTACAAGCTGCAGACGCGCGACCTCGGCTGGGAGACGACCTACCACAGCAAGGAGGAGGTCTTCCCGTACGCGAGCTACGAGGGCATCAAGGTCCACGACTGGGAACGGTGGGAGGATCCGTTCCGACTGACGATGGATGCCTACTGGAAGTACCAGGCGGAGAAGGAGCGCAAGTTCTATGCGATCATCGACGCGCACGCACAGAGCAACGGGCACCTGAACATCACCGATGCCCGTTACCTCACCGCGCTCAAGCTGTTCCTGCAGGCGATCAGCCCGGGCGAGTACGCTGCCCACAAGGGTTTCGCGCGGGTCGGGCGGGAATTCCCGGGCGTGGGCACGCGCGTCGCCTGCCAGATGCAGGCGATCGACGAGATCCGGCACGCGCAGACCCAGATCCACGCGCTGTCGAACTACAACCGCTACTACAACGGCTTCCACGCCTTCGCCGACCAGCGCGACCGGATCTGGTACACCTCGGTGCCGCGGTCTTTCTTCGATGACGCGATGTCGGCCGGGCCGTTTGAATTCATGATCGCCATCGGCTTCTCGTTCGAGTACGTGCTGACCAACCTGCTGTTCGTACCGTTCATGTCCGGGGCGGCCTACAACGGCGACCTGGCCACCGTGACCTTCGGCTTCTCGGCGCAGTCCGACGAAGCGCGGCACATGACCCTGGGCCTGGAGTGCATCAAGTTCATGCTGGAGCAGGATCCGGGCAACGTGCCGATCGTCCAGCGCTGGATCGACAAGTGGTTCTGGCGTGGCTTCCGAGTGCTCGGCCTGGTCAGCACGATGATGGACTACATGCTGCCGAAGCGCGTGATGTCGTGGCGCGAGGCGTTCGCCATCTACGGCATAGAGAACGGCGGTGCACTGTTCAACGACCTGGCCCGCTACGGGATCCGCCTGCCGGCCAGCTGGAATGACGCTCTGGAGGCGAACGACCACATGTCGCACCAGTTCATGCTGGGGCTGTACCAGTGGAGCTTCGGCACTGCCTTCCACAGCTGGATACCGTCGGAGGAGGAGATGGACTGGCTGTCCGCCAGCTACCCGACGACCTTCGATCGCTACTACCGCCCGCGCTGGGACCACTTCCGCAAGCTGGCCGCGCAGGGACAGCAGTTCCGCAACCTGGGGCTCGCGAAGCTGTGCCAGACCTGCCAGCTCCCGGTGGTGTTCACCGAGCCGGGCAACCCGACCCTGCAGTGCTTCCGCGAGACCGAGTACCGGGGCGACCTCTACCACTTCTGCTCCGACCACTGCCAGGCAATCTTCGAGCACGAGCCGGAGAAGTACATGCAGGCGTGGCTGCCCATGAACCAGCTGTTCCAGGGCACGTCCGGGGGCGGGGGCATCGAGAACTGGATGAAGTGGGTCAACCTCGTCGACGGCCAGGACAACGGCGACTACGAGGGCTCGCAGGACCAGCGCAACTTCCGGGCCTGGCGCGGCCTGGCGACCTCCAACCGCTGAGCGCAGGGGAGCACCGACGATGGGCGTGACCTCGACCCGCGAGTACCGCGGCGTGCCGGCCGACGCACTGGCCAACTACCACGGCGACCAGCTCGTCTACGCGGCCTGGGACCACCACCTGATGTTCGCGGCGCCGTTCATCACCTGCGTGTCGCCGGCGATGCGTTTCGGCGATTACGCGGAGGAGGTGCTTGCAACGCTGGTCGCCGCCGATCCGGACGCCCCGCGCATCGACTGGCGCGCGGTGGAGTGGGTCAAGGGCGGCAAGGTCTTCAGTCCCGACTTCGACCGCAGCCTCGCCGACAACGGCATCCGCCACAAGGAGCAACTGCGCTTCCGCACGCCGGGGCTCAACACGCTCGGGGAGGATGGCTGACGCGCGGTCGGCGGGGCGAACAGCGCCGCGCGATCCTCGAGTACGTCGATCGGCGCGACTGCCTGACCGGCATTCGCACACCCCTGCACCGCTCACGCGAGGGTGTGGTAGACCTTCTGCACGTCGTCGTCCTGCTCCAGCTTGTCCGCGAGCGCCAGCACCTCGGTCGCCTGCTCCTCGGGCAGTTCCGTCGGCGTGATGCAGAGGTACTCGTGCTCGGCCGAGATCGGCGTGATGCCGCGGTCCTCCAGGGCCTTCTGCAGGTTGCCGAACTCGGGGAACAGGCAGCGCACCACGAGCTGCGGCTCGCCCTTCTCGCCGGTGCCTTCGCCCATCTCGTCGAGGCCGTGGTCGATGAGGTAGAGCTCCAGGTCGTCCTGGTCGATGCCGTCCGGCTTCAGCCGGAACACGCCCATCTTGCGGAACTGGAAGGCCACGCTGCCGGTGGTGCCCAGGTTGCCGCCGTGCTTGGTGAAGTGGCTGCGCACGTTGGCGACCGTCCGGGTCGGGTTATCGGTCGCGGTCTCCACGAGCATCGCCACGCCGTGGGGCGCGTAGCCCTCGTACAGGATCTCCTCGTAGCTGGAGGCGTCCTTGCCGCTCGCCCGCTTGATCGCGGCCTCGACCTTGTCCTTGGGCATGTTCACGGCGCGGGCGTTCTGGATCACGCGGCGCAGCGCGGGGTTGCTGTGCGGGTCCGTGCCGCCCGACTTCACCGCGATGTTGATTTCCTTGGCGATGCGCGAGAACTGCTTCGCCATGCGGTCCCAGCGCGCGAACATCGTGTGCTTGCGGGTTTCGAATATGCGTCCCATGGAGGGTCCCGGTTCTCTGGAAGAGGGGAGGCGGTCAGGACAGTTCCGTGTCGCTCTCGGCCGGCACCGCCGCGAACACTTCCTCGGGCGTGGTGTGCCCGGCGGCGACGGCCAGCGCGCCGGCCAGGCGCAGGCGGCGCATGCCGCGGTCGATCGCGTGGCGGCGCAGCCGGGTGGCGGTGCAGTCCGGCTTGATGAGCTCGCGGAACTCGTTGTCGAGCACGAGGATCTCGTACAGCCCGATGCGGCCCATGTAGCCGGTGTGGCGGCACTCGTCGCACCCGGCCGGAACGCTGACTTGGGCCGGTCGCTCCAGCACGTCGGGAGCGATCAGGGCCTGCCACACGTCCGGCGTGATGGTACCGCGCTTGCGGCAGTGCGGGCACAGCGTGCGGACCAGCCGCTGCGCGACCACGCCGAGCAGCGTCGCGCCGATGATGAAGGGCTGCACGCCGATGTCCATCAGGCTGGTGATGGCCGAGGGCGCATCGTTCGTGTGCAGCGT
>CAYOJP010000127.1:0-10346 GCA_964404305.1 uncultured Gammaproteobacteria bacterium | reverse complement strand
TCCTTGATCGAGCCGCCGGGGTTGGCGCGCTCGGACTTGATCCACACGCTGTGGCCGCCCGGGAACAGGCGGTTGATGCGGATGTGCGGCGTATTGCCGATGGTGGCCAGGATGTGATCGGCTTTCATGCGGAACGGTCCTCGCGGTCGGGGGGCGCGGCAGAGGCACGGGAACTGCGGGTCCGGGCGTACGGCGGGAGACGCCCGGGGCCCGCTTGTCCCCCGATGCTGGCCGAAAGCGGCGGCACGCGCAACCTCCGGGCCGATCCTCGCCGTGCCCGACGCCGCCGTGCGTCGATTGAGCGGAAGCAGGCCGCCACCGTTACGCACCCGGCGGCGGCGCTGGCACGTCGGACGCTGCGATCCGGTACTGCCGCTTGCCCGCCCGCTTGGCCTCGTACATCGCCGCGTCGGCGAGCGCCAGGGCATCGGCTGCGGTGCGCACGCGGCGGTCCGGCAGTCGGCACACGCCGATGCTCGCGCTCACGCTCAGGGCCGGATGGCCGCTGATCGCCAGTGCGGGCACGCCGTCGACCAGGCCTTGCAGTATGCGTCGCAGCGCGGCCTCGTCGGTGGCGCCACGCACGAGGATCGCGAATTCGTCGCCGCCGATGCGCGCGACGCAGTCCCCGTTGCGGACGACTCGGCGCAACTGCAGCGCTATCGCGACCAGCAGGCGGTCGCCGGCCGCATGGCCGGCCACGTCGTTCACCGGCTTGAACCCGTCGAGGTCGATCATCACCACGGCGGCCGGGGCTTCCATATCCTCGCCGCCCGCCAGCGCCTCGGAGAGCTCGCGCTCGAAGCCGGCACGATTGGCTACGCCGGTGAGCGGGTCGAGGAGCACCGCAGCCTCCGCCGCCGCCGCGCGCGCGGCCAGATCACGCCGGGTCCGGGCGAGCTGCCGCGAAAGGACGTTGGCATAGATGGGCAGGACCCAGATGGCGACCATCAAGCCGGTCGCGACGGCCGGTTGCGCGCGCCAGTACGGCGAGTACCACATCGCGAGGCCCGCCCCCAGCCCGCCCACGCTGGCGCTGTACCAGAGGTACGGGGTCCCGTAGCGCAGGCCGTTGCCGATCGTCACCCACATGAGGATCCAGACGAAGGCACCGTAGACCTCGGGCGCGAGCCACAGCATCCAGGCGTTCAGGCTCTGGTCCAGGGTGATGCCGCCGAGCCGCCGGTGCACCGAGGGGCCCGGCGAGCGCAGTACCAGCACCGGCATCGCGACGGCGTAGGCGATATAGATCACCGCGACCGGCAGCAGCGCGAGCACCGCCGCCTGCTGCCCGGTCCACGCCCACACCCCCGCCAGGTAGGCAAGGTAGGCGCCCAGCACCACCAGGCGCACGACCGCCTGGCCGGCTTCGGTGTCCGCGCGCAGCATGCGAGCCGCCCGTCCGTCGGTGACCGTGGTCGCCACGATGGCGGCGGGCGTGCGCGGATGTCAATCTATCAACCCCTCGACGAACACGCCGGAGACCGTACCGATGCCCACGCTGCTGCAGTTCGATTTCCCGATGCCGGGGCCCTGGGGCCTCGAGATGACCCGCGCGATGGACGGCCTGGCCCGCGACATCGCCGTGACGCCCGGCCTGCGCTGGAAGATCTGGACCGAGAACAGCGCGACAGGCGAGGCCGGCGGCATCTACCTGTTCGACGACGCGGCGTCGGCCGCGGCCTACGCGGAGATGCACACGCGCCGCCTGCAGTCGTTCGGCATCGCCGGGATCCGCGCAAAGACCTTCGACGTCAACGAAGGGTTGACCGCCATCACCCGCGGCCCCCTCGCCTGAAACGTCCTCCAACTTCGCTGCACTGCGATAAGTCCGGCGCGCGGCAACGTGCTCCGCACGCCGTTGACGTCCCGGTGGCTGCTCAATATCGTCCGGTCCGCCGCGCGGATGCGCCGCGGCACGTCTTCTGCTAGCAGAACCGGGGATCAAGTCCAACGGAACGGGATTACGGGGGCGATGCGTGAGAGCAGGATCGAGTGCGGTGATGGGATTCGCGGCGTGCGTCGGCGTACTGCTGTGGACGGGCGCCAGGGCGGGTGGCGAGGATACGGCGGCCGGTGAGCGCGCGGGGGCGAACGCGCCCTCGCTCGAGCGGGGGCGCTATATCGCCGAGGCCGTGGCGGACTGCACCGGCTGCCACACGCGCCACAACCCCTACAACTTCGCCGAGACGACCGGACCGGCGTGGGCGGGCGGCGAGGAGTTCGGCCCCGAGTGGGGCCTGCCCGGCAGTTTCGTCACGCCGAACATCACGCCCGATCCGGAGACCGGCATCGGCCTGTGGACGCCCACCGAGATCCGCGACGCGATCCGCCACGGCGTCAACCGCGAGGGCGAGCGGCTGTTTCCGCTGATGCCGTCGCACATGTACCGCGCGATGTCGGATCGCGATGTCGACAGCCTGGTGCTGTACCTGCGGTCGGTGCCGGCCGCCAAGCACCCCTCGAAGCGGGTCTCCGACCTGAAGATGCCGCGCTCGGCGATTCCGCCTCTGCCGCCGCTCGCGGAGCCGGTGCCCGAGCCGCCGTCGGATCCGGTCGGCTACGGCGAGTACCTGGTGGTGATCGCCAACTGCCTGACCTGCCATTCGCCGACACAGGGTGGAGGGCAGCCCGTGCCAGGCAAGCTGCTCGCCGGCGGGGTGAAGATCACCGCGCCGTTCGGGACCCTGTCGACGCCGAACATCACGCCCGACATGAAGACCGGCATCGGCGCCTACACCGAGGACGACTTCGTGCGGCTCCTCAAGGAGGGGGTGAAGCGCGGCGGTGCCCCGCTGTTCCTCAACTACATGCCCTGGTACATCTACCGGCACATGACGGTCGAGGACATCAAGGCGATGTACGCGTACCTGCGCTCCCTGCCGCCGATCGAGAACGAGGTCGGAAAGGCCGCGAACCAGTATCCGCTCGGGGGTTGATGGCGGGGCAGCGGAAAATTCCGCAGCGCGCTCCGCGCGGACGGATATTTCCTTATTCCCGGGGCGATTTCCCGGCGCGTACTTGATCCGGCCCGGTGATCGGCGGACGATCGGCCGTACGCATCACGCCACCGGCGTCCAGGAGGTTGTCATGAGCGCTTACAGGACCGACGTCAAGGGACTGCACCACAATGCCTACCGCATCCGCGACAGCGAGGAGACCCGCAGGTTCTACGAAGACTTCCTCGGCCTGCGCCTGGCGAGCGCGCTGCACGTCGGCGAAACCAAGACCGGGCGGTCGCTGACCTTCCTGCACACGTTCTACGAGATGGCGGATGGCTCGTTCCTCGCCTTCTTCGAGGTACCCGAGGGCCAGGACGAACGCATGTTCCAGCCCAAGTCCGACTTCGACCTGCACATCGCGCTCGAGGTGCCTGACTTCGACACGCTGCTCGCGTACAAGAAGAAGGCCGAGGCTGCCGGGCTCGCGGTGCGCGGCCCCAGCGACCACACCTTCCTGCATTCGGTCTACTTCACCGATCCGAACGGCTACGTGGTGGAACTGACGGCCAAGGACAAGACCTACGACGAGTTCATGCGGAAGGACCTCGCCACCGCCCACGACACGTTGCGGCACTGGCAGAAGCTGAAGGCGGCGGGCGAACTGGTACGCAAGCCCGCGGCCGTCACGGCCTGAGTCGAGCCGCGTCCGCGACGGCGCCGCCCGGCGCCGTCGCGGACAGCGCCCCGCCCGTCCGCGGGCGACCGCTTGCCGCAGTGCCCGGACGTACAGCCCGAGGCCGCACGCCGTCTACGCGCCGCTCTCGGCCCGTGCGCGGGCGCTCGTCCTCGATGGCATCCTGGCGGTGTCGTGCTTCGTGGCACTCGACGCGGGTCTCGCCCTGCTCGGGCTCGCGGCAGTCACGCATCGCCGGACGGAATAACCGACATTTACACGCTGCTATTTGATGGTGCGCCGCGGGTGCCTGACACTCACGCCGGCGGCGTGAACCGGACCTGTTCGGCGGACGCACACCTCGCGCGCTACGCGCCGGCGCCCCGCCGGCAGCCGCGCCGCGGCTAATCACGGCACGGGCGCGCCCTGGCGTCGGCGATTGCGCGGAGATGAGGATGAAGCTGCGCGCCTGCACCGCGGCCGACGTGACGGCCATCCACGCCATCATCAACGACGCCGCGCAGGCGTATCGTGGGGTGATTCCCGCGGACTGCTGGCACGAGCCCTACATGCCGCTCGCCGAGCTGCGACGCGAGCTGATGGCCGGGATCGCCTTCCACGGCGCCGAGCACGATGGCGAGCTGGCGGGCGTGATGGGACTGCAGGACAGGGGCGAGGTCGCGCTCATCCGGCACGCCTACGTGCGCACCGTGAACCGGCGCGCCGGCGTCGGCGGCGCCTTGCTCCGGGAGCTGGAGGCACGCACCCGGGTGCCGCTCCTCATCGGCACGTGGCTCGCCGCCGACTGGGCGATCCGCTTCTACGAGCGTCACGGCTACCGGGCGCTGCCGCCCGAGGCGACCGCCCGGCTGCTCGCCCGCTACTGGGCGGTGCCGGCGCGGCAGGCGAGCGCGTCGGTCGTCCTCGCCGGCCCGACGTGGACCGGGGACTGAGCCGCCGCCTCAGGTCGGCCAGGGCAGCGGCAGCGGCGCGCCGTCGGGGAGGAACACCTCGACGGGCGATGCCGAGAGCGCCGCGACGAGTTCCAGCGACACGTCGCCGGTGTTGATGATCTGGTGCACGGCGTTGGCCGGCACGACGAGGGTCGTGTCGGGGCCGAAGGGCACGACGGCATCGCCGTGCAGCAACTGGCCGCTGCCGGAGAGCACCACCACGACCTCCTCGCAGTCGTGGCGATGCGGCGGGGTCACGGCGCCGGCGGCGATCGACTGGCGCCACACGGACAGGCGGGACAGGCCCTCCGCGCCGCCGGCGAGGGTCCAGTGCGTGAGCCCGGGCAGGGAAGCGGACTCGCGGGTGCGGTTTTCGATGACCTGCATGGCTGTGCTCCTCGATCGGGCCGCCCGATGCGGCATGCGCCAGTGTCGCGGGCTTTGACTCCGGATAGAAGCACCCTGACAATCCAATCAATGGCGACAATAAGTCGTGAATCCGGACCGTCCAGCGTGCGCCTCCTGCTGGCCTTCGCCGAGACCGTGCGGCACGGCGGTTTCGCGCGGGCCGCGCGCGAGCTGGGGTTGTCGCCGTCGGCAGTGGCCAAGGCCGTGCAGCGCCTGGAGGCCCGGCTGGGCGTGCGCCTGTTCCACCGCACCACGCGCCGCATCGGCCTTACCCACGAGGGGGAGGAACTGTACGCGCGCTGCCGGCGCATCCTCGACGAGCTCGACGAGCTCGAGCGGGTCGCCGCGCGCGGCACCCAGGGCGCGCGCGGCACGCTGCGCATCGACGCACCGGCCACCTGGGGCCGTCAGGTGCTGCTGCCGGTGCTCGCGCAACTCGCCGCGAAGCACCCCGAACTCGCGCTCGATCTGCGCCTGTCGGATCTGCAGAGCGACGTGACCGGCGGTGGGCTCGATGCGGTCGTGCGGATCGGCCGCATCGACGACTCGCGCCTGGTGGCGCGCCAGGTGGACGCCCAGCATTTCGGGGTATTCGGCGCTCCGGCGTACCTCGTGCGTCGCGGCGTGCCGCGCACGCCGGCGGAGCTCGTGGCGCACGACTGCCTCGTGTTCCGCCTGCCCGCGACCGGGCGCCCGCGTCCGTGGCAGTTCCGGTCCGGTCGTCGTACGCTGGCCCTGGATCCGGGCGCGCGCGCCACGATCAACGATGGCGAGGCGCTCGTCGCCGCGGCCGCTGCCGGGCTCGGGCTGGCCCAGGTGCCGGTGTACATGGCCGCCCCGGCGGTCGCCGCCGGGCGGCTCCAGGAAGTGCTGGCCGAGGCCCGGCCGCCGCCGCTGCCTATCTCGATCGTCTACCCGTCGAGCCGGCACGTGCCGCCACGCCTGCGGGTCCTCATCGACGCGCTGCTGGCGCGAACGGACATCGAGCGGACTGCCGAGGACCCGCGCTGAGGCGCGCCGGCGAGTACTGGAGGGACCAGGCATGCCAGGGGCGGGTGCGTTCGCGTTGCTGGGGGCCATGAAACGAGCGCTGCCTCCGGTCGCGCTCGCGCCGAGCCTGCGCGGAGGCGTGGACACCGCGGGCTGGTCCTCCCATCCGGGCAGCGCACTCGCAGTGCAGCTCTCCGCGGCGGGGCCAGGCATCGCGATGACGGTCGCCGCGCTGTTCGCGGTGCTGCACCCGGCCACCCGCCACGGCTGCGGGGTAGGCGTATGAGCCGGCGGCTCGCGCACGGCCGAGTCGTCATGCCCGCGCTGATCGTGGTGCCGCTGCTGCTCGTCGCCGCGCTCGCCGGCTGGGGCCGCTGGCGCATGGAATCGCGCGCGCAGCTCGCGGTGGACATCCAGTCACCCGGTAGCGAGACCTATGGCCAGCGCGTGCTCGCGGCGCGAGTCGTGGCGCGCGACGCGCAGGGCACCGTGCTCGCGACCGGCGCCAGTGACGACCTGCTCGGCGTCGTGCGCTTCGAGCATCCGCAGGCGGGCGACTGCCTGGGCGAGGAGGGCGAAGCGCAGTGGTCGGAGGAGGCCTACGCGCGCTGGCGCACCTGCCGCGACGCGCAACTGGCGTGGGGCGCCCAGTGGGCACCACGCGTGGCTGCCCTGGACATCGACGCCGCGGGCTGCCACCTCGCACAGGTGGACGTCGTGCCCCGTCGCCGCGACGGGGACTGGGCCTTCTGGTGGGTGCGCGTGCCAGGCTCGGGCGACGGGAACTACATCACCTGGGCGGTCGCGGTCACGCTCGACCTCTCCACCTGCAGCGCCGTCGCGCGCTGACCCGGCGTGGTGCGGCGCGGGCGCGTCGCCGCCCCCGTTCGTGGGGCGGGTCATTGCGACGCTGCCCGCCCGGCGTTGCGGGTGGTGCTCTGCCTCGGCGGCCTGACCCCGGTCAACAGGGAATTGCGATTGCTGGCATATGTTGACTCGGCGGGAGTTCCCGCGCTGTCAAGTGCCACACGGGCAGGAGAGTCATGTCGTCCGATACCGGTTGGTTCGCATCGGCGCTCGCCGGCGGCTTGGGCAATCTCGCCGCCTACCTGGCGGCCCACGTGCTGCTGTGCCTGCTGCCGGCGTTCTGCATCGCCGGCGCGATGGGCGCGCTCATCCCCAGGTCGGCAGTGACGCGCTTCCTCGGCCGCAGTGCGCCGCGCCGGGTGTCCTACCCGGGCGCGGCACTGGCGGGATCGCTGCTGGCGGTGTGCTCGTGCACCATCGTGCCGCTGTTCGCGGGCATCTACCGCAAGGGAGCCGGCATCGGGCCGGCGATCACGTTCCTGTTCTTCGCGCCGGCTTCGAACGTGCTGGCGCTGGTCTACACCGGCGGCATCCTCGGGATCGATCTGGCCATCGCGAGGCTGTTGCTGTCGCTGGCCTTCGGCATCGGCATCGGGCTCATCATGGCGCTGCTCTTCAGTGCCGACGATGCCGCACGCGAACAGGCCGGCGACACGCTGTTCGCAGCGTCCGCGCACACCGGCATGCCGCGCGGAGCGGGCGCCTTCCTGCTCGTCTGGGTGGCGCTGCTCGTCGCCGGAACGCTGAAGGTGGGACTGCTGAGCGGCACCTGGGCGCAATTCACCGTGCCGGTGAGCGGGGTCGACCGCGTGCAAGCGCTGCTCGATCGGCTCGTGCCATTCGACGCGAGTCGCGGGGAAGAGGGTGTTTCGGTCCAGGGCGCCGTGCTCATCGGGATGCTCGCGCTGCTCGGCCTCGCGGCCTGGCGCGGCCTGGAGCGCGTGCAGGACGAGTTCACGGGCTGGACGCGGTCGGCGATCGCGCTCGCGGCGCTGACGCTGCTCGTCGCCGCGCTCGACGTCCGCCCCGGACCCGACGGCGTCGCCATCGGGCTGAGCGGGCGCTTCGCGGCCCTGGCCGCCGCCTTCGTCGTGCTCCTCCACATCGCGCGCACCCGTCTCGCCGACGAGGACCTGCGCGCCTGGTTGTGGGAGTCCTGGCGCTTCTTCAAGCAGATCTTCCCGCTGCTCGTGGGCGGCGTGTTCGTGGTGGGTGTGTTGCGGGTCTTCATCCGCCCGGAGTGGATCGAGGCCCTCGCCGGCAGCAACACGCCCGGCGGGAATCTTGCCGGCGTGGTGTTCGGCGTCTTCATGTACTTCCCGACCCTGGTGGAGGTGCCGATTGCCAAGATGTCCTTGAGCCTGGGCATGCACCGCGGCCCGCTGCTGGCCTACTTGATGGCGGACCCGGAGTTGAGCCTGCAAAGCATCCTGATCGTCGCGGCCGTCATCGGCAGGCGCAAGGCGTGGACGTACGTGGGCTGGGTCGCGCTGTTCAGCACGGTGGCGGGGCTCGTCTACGGCAGTTGGGTCGACGGCGCGAGCCCGTGGCGGCTCGCGGCCGGCCTCGGCCTGTTTCTCGGCGCGCTCTGGACGCTGCTGCACCTGCTGGGACGGCATTCGCACGAACCGCGCCCGGCCGGCCATTGACCATCCGGAAGGAGTTCTTCCCATGACGACCATCAGCATCCTCGGCTCGGGCTGCACCAACTGCCGCAGGTTGGAGGACGTCGCCCGCGCCGCCGTCGCGGCCCTCGGCATCGAGGCCACTTTCGAGAAGGTGACCGATCACGAGGCGATCCTCGCCCACGATGTCCTGTCGACGCCAGGGCTGGTCATAGACGGCCGGGTCATGAGCCAGGGGCGGATCCCGGCGGTGGAAACGGTCAAGGGCTGGCTGCGCGACTGCACCGCCGCCGGCTGATGGACGTGCGCGATCAGCCCGCCCCGAGGATGACGTCGCGGACGACCGGGTAGATCCCGTGCGTCCAGCGCCGGCCGCTGAAGACGCCGTAGTGGCCGGCGCCCGCCTGCACGTAGTGGTGGCGCTGGAACGGGCGCAGGCCGGTGCACAGATCGTGCGCCGCGAGCGTCTGGCCGAGCGCGCAGATGTCGTCGCGCTCGCCTTCCACGGCGAGCAGGGCGGTTCGGCGCAGGGCACCCGGGTCGATCGTGCGCCCGCGCCACTGCAGGCAGCCTGACGCCAGCGCGTACTCCTGGAACACGAGCCGGACGGTATCGAGGTAGAACTCCGCCGGCAGGTCGGCGACCGCGAAATACTCCTCGTAGAAGCTGCGCCGGGTGTGCGCGCGCTCGTGCTCCCCGGTGATGAGGTCCTCGAACAGGTCGCGGATCGAGTCGAGGTGGCGTTCGACGTTCATGTGCATGAAAGCCGTGATCTGCAGGAACCGGGGTACACCGCGCGCATCGCGCCGGCGTAGCGCAGCGGTACGCTGTCGATGAGGTGGTCCTCGAACCGCTGGATGGGCCGCGACGTGGCGAGGCGGTTCACCTCGGTCGGGTTCACGCGGCAGTCGATTGGCCCGGCCATCAGCGTGAGGCTGCGCGGGACGGCCGGATCGCCGTCCTGCGCGAGCAGTGCCGCCGCGGCGAGCGCGGGCACGCAGGGCTGGCAGATCGCGACGACGTGCACGCCCGGGCCGAGCACGCGCAGCCAGTCGAGCAGGTGGTCTATGTATTCCTCCAGACCGAAGGGGCCGGCGACGCGCGGCACGTCGCGGGCATTGTGCCAATCGGTGATCCACACGTCGTGCTCGACCGGCATCGTCTGCACGGTGTCGCGCAGCAGCGTGGCGAAGTGTCCCGACATCGGCGCGATGATGAGCACCGGCGGCCGGGCCTCGCCGCCCCCCTTGCGGAAGTGCAGCAGGGTGCCGAAGGGCGAGCGGTGCGTGCACTCCTCGGTCACCGTCACTTCGCGGTCGTCGATGCGTACCGACTCGATGCCGAACTCGGGGCGCCGGTGCGTCAGGCGCAGCAGGCCGAAGACCTCGCACATCGCCGACAGCGTGCGCCCCGGCAGGCCGGCCGCGAGCCGCGTCGGCGCGTAGCCCAGCACCGGCAGCGTCGCCAGCGCCAGCCAGCGGGCCGGGCCGAGCAGGTCCGCGTGGGCCTGGTAGCCCTTGTAGATCATCGACGGTTCCCCGGGGTCGGGTGGCAGACGGGTTGCGAGCGGGGCCGGGGACTCGCCACGCAAACCTCGTGCCGCCGGTCGCCGCGACTGGCGCAGCCCTTGCAGGACATGCCGGAGCGCGGCGCGTGCCGCGCCCGGGCGGCGCGGCCGCGGGGGAGGCCGAGGCGATGGCGAAGGCGACACTCACGATCAGCAGCAGGAACTACTCTTCCTGGTCCCTGCGCGGCTGGCTGCTCGCGCGCTTCGCGGGCCTGGCCTTCGACGAGGCGATCGTCCCGCCCGACGATGCCGATGCGCGGCGCGAACTGCTGCTGCTCTCCCCGTCCATACTGGTGCCCTGCCTCACGCACGACGGCGTGA
>CAYOJP010000126.1:0-10359 GCA_964404305.1 uncultured Gammaproteobacteria bacterium | reverse complement strand
GGCCGGGGAGTTTCGCGTTCATCGGGCGGCCTCCGCGGCAGCCTGCACCGCCTCGAGAATCTTGGTGTATCCGGTGCAGCGGCACAGGTTGCCGCCCAGGCCGTGGCGGATGTCCTCCGTGGTCGGCGCCGGATGCGCGTCGAGGAAGGCCTTCGCCGCGAGGACCATCCCCGGCGTGCAGAATCCGCACTGCAGGGCGCCGTGGTCGATGAACGCCTGCTGCACCGGGTGCAGGGCGCCGTCGGCGGCGGCCAGGCCCTCGATGGTGGTAATCGCGCGGCCCTGCAGCGCCACCGGCAGCAGCAGGCAGGCGCGCATCGCCTCGCCGTCCACCAGCACCGTGCAGGCGCCGCACACGCCCTGGTTGCACGCGTTCTTGGCGCCGGTCAGGGCGAGATCGTCGCGCAGCACGGAAAGCAGCGTGCGGCGCGCGTCCACGAGCAGTTCGCGGCGCTCGCCGTTCACCTCGAGTTCGATGACGGTCTTCGTGCTCATCCTGCGGTCGCCCTGCCTGCAGATGCAACGATCCGGACCATTGAGTTGCCCGCCATCATGCCGCGATGTCCCCGGCCTGCGCGACGGCGCGGGCAACCAGGCGGGGAATGAGCAGGCGCCGGTAGGCGGCGCTGCCGCGGACGTCGTCCACGGGGTCCGCCGCCTGAGCGAGCAGTGCGCCGGCCGCGGCAACGTCGCCCGCCACGACCGCGGCGTCGGCCGCATCGAGGCGCAGCGGCCGCTGGCCGACCGAGCCGACCGCCACGCGCGCCCAGGCGCACCCGGCACCGCGTCGGACGAGCGCCACGGCGACGGACACCGTCGCGTAGTCGCCCTCGGTGCGGCTGAACTTGAGGTAGTGCCCGACCGCGCCGGCCGGGCCGTGCATGACGCGGATGCCGGTGACGATCTCGCCCTGCGCCAGCGCCGTCGTGAGATAGCCGAGGAAGAACTCCGCCGCCGGCACCGTGCGCCCCCCGGAGGGGCCGGCGATCTCGATGCCCGCGTCGGCGGCGACGAGCGCAGTCGGGAAGTCGGCGGCCGGATCGCCATGCGCCACGGCGCCTCCGATCGTGCCCTGGACGCGGATCGCCGGGTGCGCGATCTGGCCGGCGGCGCTGCGCACGACCTGCGCGACGCCGGTCAGCCGCGCATCGGCGGCGATCGCGGCATGCGTCGTGGCGGCGCCGATTCTCAGGCCATCGCCGACCGGCGCGATGCCCGCAAGCCCGGCAATGCGACGCAGCCCGACGAGCAGCGTCGGCTCGACCAGGCTGGCGTTCATCATCGCCACGAGCGTCGCGCCTCCACCCAGACAGCGCGCGTCGGCGTCGTTCGCGAGCAGACGGACCGCCTCCTCGAGCGTGGCCGGTTCAACGTATTGCATTCACCCTCCCCCGTTGCATCCGCAGCAAATGTACTCGATGGCCGGACTCAGGTCGACGACCTCGCCAGGCGCGCGAGCACGAGCGCCGCAGCCGCGGGCCCGCGGGTCGCGGTGAGCGTCATCGCCGAGCCGACGCCGCCGGAACAGGCCAGCGCGGCGCCGCGCATTCCACGCGGCGGCGCCGACGTGACGCCGCCATCGGCGGTCGGGTAACGCCGCGACGCGCCCGGCCAGAGGCACGGCACGCCGACGTCCGCGGCCGGGTCGCGTGGGCAGGCGTACCGGAAGCGCAGGTACATGCCCGTCCGCGACCGCGAAGCGCTCACCACCGGCTTTGGCGCGCTATCATCTCCCCAGCCTCACCTGCGCGGCGAGCCGTTCCGATGCTGCTCATCGACACGCACTGCCACCTCGACGTCGACGCGTTCGACGCCGACCGGGAGGCCGCGCTCGAAGCCCTCGCCCGGCTGCGCGTGCGCGGCGTCACCGCCCGCGCCTGCAGCAGCCGCCGCGAGCAGGCTAATAGCCATGCCGACCCGGGCTTCCAGCCCGGTTTCAGCGGCATGCTCACCGGTCCGCGCTCGCGGAAGCTGCGGGTCCTCGCGCCGGCCCCGCCGGACACCGCGCTGGTGCCGGAGACCGATGCGCCGGCGCAGACGCCGATGCTGCGCAGTGGAGAGCGCAACGGCCCGGAGCATCTCCCCGAATCCCTCACTACGCCGGCCGCCGCCCGGACCGAGGCACCCGCGACGTTCGCGGCGCTCACGACCGCCGATGCCTGCGCCGCGCGCGGGCTGCCCATGCCCGCGCACCCTGCACCCGCCGGGTGCGCCATGCCCTTTCCAGCCTGAGGATCACCCTGTGGCCGCCACGTCCGCCATCTTCCGCCTCGCGACCCACGCCGATATCGACGCCGTCCTGCCGCTGATGCGCGACTACTACGCCGAGGACGGGTACCTCTTCGTCGAAGACGAGGCGCGGGCGGCACTCGCGGGCCTGCTGGAGAACGTCGAGCGCGGACGCCTGTGGGTCGCGCAGATGGCCGGCGGCATCATCGGCTACCTTGCAATCGCGTACGGCTGGAGCCTGGAGCATCGCGGCCGCGACGGCTACATCGACGAGATCTACCTCGCCCCGCCCTGGCGGGGGCGCGGCTTCGGGCGCAGCGGGATTGCGTTCGCGGCGCAGGCCTGCCGCGCCGATGGCGCCCGCGCTCTGCACCTGGAGGTCCAGCGCGACAAGACCCGCACGCGCGAGTTGTACCGGCATATCGGCTTCCAGGAGCGCGATCGGGTACTGATGACGCTGTGGCTGCAGGCCGAGGACGACTCCCCGCCATGAGTCCGGGCCGCGCCGCGGGACGAGCGGTCGCGCAGGGATCCCGGTCACCGGCCATCCGGGACGATCGCGATTCCGTGAGCCGGTTCGTCGCATCGCGAGCCGGGATCCCCGAGGATGCGCCGGCTGTATCGACCTGCCGCAGGCACGCCACGGTACGGGGCGCAGGCGCAGGCCCGCTCAATGTTTGCGTGCCGGCGCCGATAGCAGGCAAGGCGCCGGCACATGGACAGAGGAGGCCCGCATGACCGACGGAAAGGTGAAGATCGCGCTGGACTACGACACTGCGGCCGCCATCGCCGCGACCCTGAAGGTCGAACTGCGCAGCCTCGACCTGGAACTGCGCAAGGCGAGGGAACGCAACGCCGGTGAGACGTCGCTCGCAGTCATGAAGGAACGGCGCAAGCAGCTCCGCGCAGCGTACGACGCGCTCAAGCGCGCCGGCGTCGCCACCGACGCGACCACGATGGTCAACGACTGGTAACCGCCGTCGCCGACCCGACGACGCCGGCGACACTCCGCACCGCGGACTGCCGCCGGCCTGCCGGTCAGTGCCGCGGGGTCAGGCTTTCGGAATGTAGGCGTTGCACCAGCCGGCACCAGCCACGGACTTGCCCGGGAAGATGCCGCACGGCCCCGTGGCCGCCTCGCCCCCCTGGTACAACTGGCACGTGGTGCAGTGCTGCCCCGCCTGGAACTTGGTCCACTTCGCGGTATCGACGCTGGCGGCATCGGCCACGTAGCCGAGGGCCTGCGCGGTCGGATCGGCCGGGTCCAGCGCGGGTAGGTCGGCCGCCGGCGCGCGGCGGGGGGTGCCGAGCGCGCCGGCAGTCAGCGCGAGCGCGATACCGGTCCTGAGGAAATCGCGCCGTCCCCCGACGCTCCCGTTGCGGTTGTCGTTCTTCATGCTCAGTCCTCCTGTCGATGGGTGGGCCCGGGGTTTCGCCCGGCGCCCTTCACGTTCCGCCGGAACGGTCCACCGGCGGATCTCCCGGCCGGCTGCAGCGACTGCGGCTGCCCCGCTGCCGGACTCGATTTCATCCTAACCAAACCACGGGCTGCTTCGATGCGCCGCGTCAGATCCGTGCCAGTGACCTGCGGACGCCCGCCGGAACCGTTCGGGACCCGCCCTGCCGCGTCGCATCCTACGCCACCTGCGTGAATCGCTGCCGAATCGTGCCCGCGACGGCTACGACCGGCGGCCACCAGGCCGCGACAAGCTTCCGCGATGGCCACGTCAATGGCGGCCCGCACGGCCCGCAACGGCGCGCAACGGGTCTCCGCAGGCATTCGAATGACCAACTATTGTCCAGTATTATCTGGACTAAACCTGTGCATTGGAATACCGTCAGCAGCCACGCCACCCCTGGCGGAGCCGCCCGGCCTCCGGAGACCTGCGATGAACCGCCCGCACCCGCCTTCCCACGACGACGCGCCGGCCAGCGGATTCCGCATCGGCACCGTCTCCCGCCTGACCGGCATTGCCACCGAAACGCTGCGCATCTGGGAACGCCGCTACCAGGTGGTCAATCCGGATCGTCGCGGCGGCACGAGCCGGCTCTACGCGCGCGAGGACATCGAACGCCTCACGCTGCTCAAACTCCTGGTCGATCGCGGGGTCGCCATCGGCAGCATCGCTCGCCTCGACGACGCGCAGTTGCGCGAGCGGGCCGCCCTGCTCGGCCGCGACGCTGGCACGGCGACCGCCGCACTCGCTACCGGCCGGCCCCTGGCGGTCGCGGTGATGGGGGAGGTACTGCCCCTGCGCCTGCGCCACGAGCCGATCGGCGAGGACTGGCTGACGATCACGAGCGCCTGCCGCGGGCCGGTCGAGTTCGAAGCAGCGCTTGGCGGCACGAAGCCGGACGTGGTGGTGCTCGAATACGCGGCAGTGCATCGCGAGACGGCGCGCGAGATCAGGCGGCTGGTGCGCTACTCCGGCGCCCGCCGCGCCATCGTCGTCTACGGCTTCGCCGCGCATGACGCGCTCGCGCTCCTCGACGAGCCGGCGTTCTCCCTCGTGCGCGCCCCGCTGGCTCCCGACGACCTTCGGCGCGAATGCCGGCGCCTGGCGCAGGCTGCCACCGCAGCGCCGCCGGACGCGGGCGCGCCCCGCATCTTCAGCGACGAAGCGCTCGCGCTGGTCGCCACCACCGCCAACGCGAAGGTGCTGCAGTGCGAGTGCCCGCGGCATCTCTCCGACCTGATTCTCAAGCTCACGCAGTTCGAGCAGTACAGCGCGGACTGCGAGAACCGCAATGCCGACGATGCCGCCCTGCATGCGTTACTGCGCACGGCGAGCGGGCGGGCCCGCAGCCTGCTGGAGGCGGCCCTCGAGCGCTTGCTGGAGGTCGAGAATATGGACCTGGAGACACTCCGGCGCGGCGGACGGCGGGCGGGCGAACCGGCCTGAGCAGCGCCGGGTCCGGCTGCATTTCGCCCCCCGGAAAAGACATCGCCCATGGTCGCGTTGCCGCGGCATGGGCGATTGTCGCACCGGGGCGGCATGTACCGCGCCCGGCACCAGCGACGAAAAACCCCTTGTTACTTCTTTCCGGCCACCGCGTCCTTCAGGACCTTCAGGGCCCGGGCCCGCACGTCGAGACGCGCCGGCTTGGCCTTGATCATGATCTCCTGACCGGTGAAGGGATTGATTCCCTTGCGCGCCTTGGACGCCGGCTTGGTGACCGCGCGCAGCTTGATGCCGAGCGCCGGTACGGTGAACTCCCCCACTCCACCCTTGACCAGCGTGCGCCGCGCAACGTCTGCGAGGCCTTCGATCACGGCTGCGGCGTCCTTCTTCGCGACGCCGGTCGCCTCTGCGATGGAGGCGATGATCTGGGACTTGGTCTGCTTCTCGCCAATCGGCTTGCTGGAACTCTTGCGCTTGCTTTTACTGGTTGCCATTAAACTCCCCTCGGCTTTGATCCTGTTTTCCCCGGCGCCACCCGCGCCGTGCGGCGAACATTAGCAAAACTCCGGCACACGGGGAACCGGTGAAAGCGCATTTTCCGGCTTTTTTTTGCGGCGTTTGTCGCTTCCCCGCACCTCGCACCCGCGCCGCCAGTGCCGCATCGCAATCGCGGCGCGGCGTCAGCTGGCGCGTTCGATCACGAGCACGGTGCCCTCGACCCCCGCCACGCGCACGGTCGTCCCCGCGGGCAGATCGCCCTCCTGGCAGCGCACCGCCCAGGCGCCGTCGTCGACACGCAACTTGCCGCGGCCGTTGACGAGCCCGTCGGCCAGCGTGTAGCTGCGCCCCACGTACTGCTGTCCGCGGCGGTTGAGATCCGGGTGATCGCTGACCGCGGGGTAGAGGCGTTCGTACCGTCGCCAGGCGACGATCGCGCTCACCGAAAGCACCGCGAACACCGCCAGCTGCACGGTCGCGGCCAGGCCGGGCACGAGCCACAGCAGTCCGCCGGTGACCAGCGCCGCGATCCCGAACCACATCAGGAAACTGCCCGGCAGGAGAACCTCGGCGACCAGCAGCCCGGTGCCGAAGGCCAGCCAGTGCCAGTAGACCAGATCCTCCAGCCCCTCGATCATTTCCGGTCCTCGCGCGCCGGGAACGCCGCCCGCGCCAGCTCGGCGACGCCGCCGATCGAGCCGAGCACGCCGGCCGTCTCCATCGGCAGCAGTACGATCTTGGTGTTGGGCGCCATCCCGATGCTGTGCAGCGCCTCGACGTACTTCTGCGCCACGAAGTAGTTCACGGCCTGGACGTCGCCCTTGCCGATCGCCTCCGACACCATCTGCGTCGCCTTGGCCTCGGCCTCGGCCAGCCGCTCGCGCGCCTCGGCATCCTTGAAGGCGGCTTCGCGCCGACCCTCGGCCTCGAGCACCGCGGCCTGCTTTTCACCCTCGGCGCGCAGGATCTCGGACTGGCGGGCGCCTTCGGCCTCGAGGATCGAGGCCCGCTTCTCGCGCTCGGCCATCATCTGGCGCGCCATCGAGTCGACCAGGTTCTGCGGGGGCGCGATATCCTTGATCTCGACGCGTGTGACCTTCACGCCCCAGGAGTGGGTCGCCTCGTCCACCGTGGCGAGCAGGCGCGAGTTGATCTCGTCACGCTTGGACAGCGACTCGTCGAGGTCCATGGACCCGAGCACGGTGCGCAGGTTGGTCATGGTCAGGTTCAGGATCGCATACTCCAGATTGCTCACCTCGTACGCCGCGCGCGCAGCGTCGAGCACCTGGTAGAAGACCACGCCGTCGACCCGCACCACTGCATTGTCCCGGGTGATGACTTCCTGCGACGGAACATCGAGCACCTGCTCCATCATGTTGATGCGGCGGCCGATGCTGTCGACGAACGGCACGATGAGGGCGAGCCCCGGCGACAGTGTGCGTGTGTACCGGCCGAAGCGCTCGACGGTCCACTCGTAGCCCTGCGGCACCATCTTGGCCGCCTTGAAGACCACCACCACGGCCAGCACGACGAACAGCCAGACGAAGAAACCCGGATCGCCCATCTTTGGCCACCTCCCGTCGTGGAACTCCGCCCTGACGCCTCCGCGCGGCGCCGCGGGCGGATTATGCACCCATTCAGCCGTAGCGATCGTTGCGCCATGGCCAGGCCGTGTTCGAGTACCCGCGCGCCTCCCAGAACCCGGGGCGGTCATCGCGCAGGAACTCGAGGCGGCAGATCCATTTCGCCCCTTTCCAGGCATAGAGCCGGGGCGTGACGACGCGCACCGGGCCGCCGTGCTCGCGCGGCAGCGGCGCCCCCTCCCACGCGTGCACGAGCAGGACATCGGGTTCGAGCGCCACCGCCAGCGACAGGTTGGTCGTATACCCGTCGTAGGCATGGCACAGCACGTGGCGCGCTTCCGGCGCGACCCGTGCCAGTGCGGCGACGTCGGCAAGGCGCACGCCGCGCCACCGCATGTCGAGCTTCGACCACGTGGTGACGCAGTGGAAGTCGCTTACGTCGTCGACCTGCGGCAGCGCCATGAACGCCTCCCAGTCGACCGTGAGCGGGTTGGCGCACGCGCCGTCGAGCCGCAGCCGCCAGTCGGCGGTGGCGATCTCCGGGTGCCGCCCGAGATCGAGTACGGGCCACTTGTGCGTCTCGGTCTGTCCGATCGGCAGGCGCGGCAGGCCGTGGCGGTTCGGCGGGCCGCTGCCCTGCGGGCGCGGCTCCGCCGGCGCGGGCGTCGCCTCCGTACCGGCGAGGAAACGCTCCCGCAACCGGCCGCGGGCGTCCAGGATCCGGTCACGCCGATCGTCGGTCGTCATCGCACGCTTCTCCCGGGCGCGCCGGTCATGCGCCGGCGGCGCCCATATCGAACCAGATCGCAGCGCCGACCGCGAGCGGCTCGCCATCGGCGCGGTACAGCGCGGTGCCGGCGGCCAGTTTGCGGCCCGATTCCGGGCCCGGCCACCCGGCGACGATGCATCCCTCGCCGACGCGGGGGCGAGCCTCGATGCGAACCGTCAAGCGGCCGGTGACGATGGTGCGCCGGCGGGCGTGGACCAGGGCGTAGCCCCCGGGGCAGTCGAGGACCGCCCAGACAAGTTCGGGCCGCACGTGGCCGGTACCGTCGTCGAATTCCACGGGCGGAACCCACGTCGTCGCCACGCGGCCGCTGGCATCGACGGGCCCCGCGAGCAGGCGCAGGCCGTCGCCCGGGGCGCGCGCCTCGCCGCAGACGAAGCAGACTGCCGCCGGCGCCGCTTCCAGGCCGAATGCATGCCGGCTCGCCGCCGCCAGCGGCCAAGGCGGGGCGGGCGGGGGCGCGAATTCGAGCGCCGCGGCACGGCCCGCGGCGATCCGCGAGCCGGCGTCGAGGAGTTCCACCCCGCCGCCGGGTGCCTGCCGGACGAGCAGCGGGCGATCGAGCGGTGGCGGCCGGTGCAGCGTGATCTCGGCGGTCCCCGGGAGGTGGCGCGCGAGCAGGCCGGCAGCATAGCCGCCGTTGGCGGAGTCGCCCGGGCCCCGGTACCGGCGCGGGATGACGAGCGTCGCCGTCATGCCGGCAGTTCGTCGCGGGCGACGACGAACACGCCCTCTCCGCCGCGCGCGAACTCGATCCAGGTGAACGGCACCCGGGGCCATTGGGCCTCCACGGCCGCCGCTTCGGCGCCGACCTCGCAGACGAGGATGCCCCCCGGCGCCAGGCGCGCGCGCGCGCCCGCGACGATGCGGCGGACGATGTCGAGGCCGTCCGCGCCGCCGGCGTGGCCCAGGCGCGGCTCGTGCAGGTACTCGGCCGGAAATCCGGCGATCACGCCGTCGCGGACGTAGGGCGGATTGCTGACGATCACATCCCAGGGGCCACTGTCGTCGGGCCACAGATCGGCGCGGTGAAGCCGCACGCGCGCGGCCACCCGCAAGCGCCCGGCATTCGCCTCCGCGAGCGCGAGCGCGTCCGGCGAGACGTCGGTCGCGTCGACGGTCGCCTGCGGCAGCCGGACGGCGCTGGCGATGGCGATGCAGCCGCAGCCGGTGCCGATATCGAGCACTCGACTCACCCGCGCCGGGTCGATCCACGGCCCGTAGCCGGCCTCGATCAGTTCGGCGATGGGGGAACGCGGCACCAGCACCCGGTCGTCGACGGCGAACTCCAGCCCCGCGAACCACATGCGTCCGGTGAGGTAGGCTGCCGGCCGGCGCGTGCGGATGCGCTCGTCGACCAGCGCGCACGCGGCGGCGAGTTCGGCCGGCTGGCGGGGGCGATCCAGTTCCGCCCCGGCGCAGTCGAAGGGCAGGCCAAGCGCGTGAAAGACGAGGAACACCGCTTCGTCGCGTGCATTGTCGGTGCCGTGGCCGTAGGCGAGGCCCGCGCGCCGCAGGCGGCGCCCGGCCCAGGCGACGAGTCCGCGGGCAGTCTGCGGTACGGGGCGCTCGCGGCGCGCGGCTGGCATCGGCGGATCGCGACTTGGGGCGGACAGGCGGCAACTCTATCATGGGGACGTCGCCGGACCGGCGACCGTACGACGCGCCCGCCGGGAGCACCGATGCCGATGTCGCCGTCCGACCGCGTGCTGGTCGCGTGCCTGCCGTTCATCGTGCTCGGGCTCGCGAACGGACTCTACAACGAAGCACTGTACGCGCACTCCCCGGCGGCGTTCCGGGCGCTCGACGCCGCGCATTTCGTCCTGCTGCCCCTGCTCGCGCTCGCGTGGCTGCGGCGCGGGGGCGCAGGCTGGGCCGAACTCGGATTCCGGCGGCCGGCGTCAGCCGGAGGCGGCGCACGCCTCCTGCTCGTCACCGTGGTGCTGGGGATCGGCGGCTGGGTGATCTTCGAGGTGCTGTCCCGATACCTGGGCGCGCTCATCGCCGGCACGCCACCGACGTTCGGCTACGTGGCCGCCATCCCCGCCGTCGGCCTGCAGCGGCTGGCGGGCGTCGTCTACTTCGCGGTCACGGCCGGGTTCGCCGAGGAGTTCGTCTTCCGCAGCGCCCTGTGGCACTGGGCGTGCCTGCGCTGGGCCGGCCGCTCCAGGCTGGCCGGCTTCCTGCTGGTATCCGCGCTGCTGTTCGGCCTCATCCACTGGGAGAACGGCGCGCACGAGGTCCTCGCCACCGGGGCCCTGGGCGTGGCCGCGGGCCTCGCCTACGTCAGGCTGGGCAACCTGTGGCCGCTCGTCGGTGCCCACGTGCTGATCGATCTCATCGAGTTCGGGGTACCGGG
>CAYOJP010000125.1:0-10421 GCA_964404305.1 uncultured Gammaproteobacteria bacterium | reverse complement strand
CCGCGCACGAGCACTTCCGGGGGCGCGCCGCCGAGGTTCGCGATCATGGCCTCGATCTCGCGCGTGGCGACCATGTCCTCCTCGAGCGTGACGCGCAGGCCATCCAGCATGCCGCGGCCGAAGGCGTCGTCGCCGCGGGCGAACGAGCGTGCCAGCCCGAAGAAATAGTGCGCGTCGTGGAGGCGCCCGGGCGTAACGGCGTGGTAGACGCGGATCGCGCCCAGCATCTCGCCCGGTGGCGCGCCGGCGGGCACCGCGCGGCGGAACTCGTCGAAGCCGGCATGCAGGCAGGGCAGGTACCACTTCATGCCGAAGGCGCGATCGACGCGGCCCTCGTAGCCGAACGCCTTCGCGAAGATCGGCGGGCATTCCACGCCCGGCATCGAGCGCGTGCTGCGCAGCCAGCCCGGCCCCTCGTCGCGCACCTCGATCGCCTCGCCGATGCCGCCGGACGCGATGGTGGTCTGGTGCAGGTAGCCGAGGTGGCTCAGGTCGAGCAGGTTGTCGTGCATCAGCAGGTAGCGGCCCGGCACCGGGTAGTAGACGTCGCCGAGCGTGTCCCACTCGCCGTCGACGAGCCCCAGGTCGCGGTGATCGGGGATCAGCGATTCGTCGGCGAGGGCCGGATCGCCCATCCAGATCCACAGCCATTGCCAGCGCTCGGCGACCGGGTAGCTCTTCACGCGGCAGGCGGCGGGGATGGCGTCCTGCGTGGGGATGCGCACGCAGGCGCCGGTCGGGTCGAAGGTGATGCCGTGGTAGCCGCATTCGATGTCGTCGCCGACGACGCGGCTCTTGCCGAGCGGAAAGTGCCGGTGCGGGCAGCGGCCACCCAGCGCGACGGCGGCGCCCGCCTGCGTGCGGTAGAACGCCACGGGCTCGTTGAGGACCCAGCGCTCGAACGGCACGCGCCCGATCTCGCTCGACCAGGCGGCGATGTACCAGTGGTTGCGTGGTGCAAACAGTCCTTCGGCCAGCGGATACATGCCCCCCTCCCCGTTGCTCGATTGTCCTGGCGCGGGTCGCCCCGCGCCGCCTGAATCTGTAACACTTGGTACAAGTATGTCAAGCCCGCGAGGTGCAGTCGCGGGGGCCGGGTGCTCCTTCCCTGACACCGCGCAGCCGGAACGCCGGCCGGTCGCCCGCTCCAGCGTCGAGCAGGCCGCGCGCGAGCAGCCAGTCGCGCGCATCGGTGGCATCGCCCTCGAACCAGGCGCGCGCGGAGCCGAGCCGGAAGGTGTAGCCCCAGGCGTCCATGTCCGCCAGCATCCGCGCGCGACCGTAGCCCGGCAGGACATCCGCGAGCAGGATGGACAGGTAGCACACGGCGCATTCCTCGAGCACGTCGCCGCCGGCGTCGGTATCCACCGCCTCGCGGCGCTCGGGATCCATGCACACGTAGTGCGCGCCCTCGTGCAGGAGCGAGTGCACAGGCGTGTCCGGCCGCAAGTGCAGAGTGTGGCCGACGAGTCCCGCCTCCGCCTCGCCCCAGTAGCTGCCGGGGATCGGGCGGCCGGGCGCCACGGCGGCGAGCGCGAGTCCGTAGCGCCGGAACAGTGCGGTCACCGCCGCCAGCCGCCGGCCTTCGCCGACGACGGCGACAGCGGACGCGGCTGCAAGATGAACGGGAGCGGACATGGCGTGGATCGTACGACGAAACCCGACAGCGCCGGTGGCCGGCCGCCGGGCCCCGCACCCTGGCCGACGGGCGGACCACCCGCACGGCAAGCCCGGATCGGGTTCAACGACTCGCGAGAAGAAGGCGGGCGCCCGCAGGCGCCCTGCAAGCCCAGGCTGACGGAGGAGAAGGATCGCACGGCGCCGGCCGGCGCCGTGCCGGTCGGCCGCTCAGCCGGTGCGCGCCGCGCGCGGCGTCGACGCGCCGGCATCCACCTCGATGCAGCGCGCGAGCAGGCGGCGCATCTTCACCGCGCCCACGTCGTTCGGCGTCAGCACCGGGTTCAGGCCGAAGAAGTCGTCGGTGCCCATCGTCTCCTGCACGGCCTCGATCACCGGCCCGTCCTCGTTCAGGAAGGCGTCGTGCATGGCGCGGATCTTCAGCGTGTTGTAGTCCGGGTTCGCCACGTCGTGGTTGCGGCGCGTCGCGAAGAAGTAGTGCGTCGAGCCGCCCGACTCCGGCGTCACCGTGTGCAGATCGTACTGGCCGATCGTGCCGGTCAGATCGAGCGGCCCGCCGTCCTGGTTCGCACCCACCGACAACTGGATGTTGCCCGGCGGCGTGTAGGTGATCTCGATGAAGTGCCGCGCCTCCTGCGCCGGTGCCGGCAGGAAGTCGGCAAAGATGAGCAGCGGGGGTGTCTGCGTCCACTCCCAGCGCAGCGTGATCGTGCCGTCGGACTCGCGGATGGCAGGCGTCACCGGCGACAGCTTGCCGCGGGTGGTGATGATCTCCCCGTGCAGGTGGTCGATGTGGCTCAGGTCCATGACGTTGTCGAGGATGAGCTGGTAGTTCGCCTGCAGGTGCATGTAGGTGTAGCCCACCGCGTTCGGGTGGCCTTCGTCGAGCGGGCCGTAGTCCGGGATCAGCGCCGGATCGGCAGCCGCCTCCCCCATCCAGATCCACAGGAACCCGTGCCGTTCCACCAGCGGGAAGCTGCGCACCTTCGCGGCCCCGGGGATGCGCCCGTCGCCGTGCGGACTCAGCACGCACCGGCCGCCGCTGTCGAAGCGCAGCCCGTGGTAGGCACAGATGACATCGTCGCCCGCGCGCTTGTTGCCGTGGCTCAGCGGCGCGAACCGGTGCGGGCAGCGGTTGTGCAACGCCACCGCCTCGCCGTCGCCCTTGCGGTAGATGACCACCGCGGTGTCCATGATCCGGCGCGCGAACAGATTGGTCGCGTCCACTTCCGTCGCCAGGGCGGCGACGTACCAGGCATTGCGCATGAAAGTCATCGGTACGATCTCCCCGTGGGTCGTGCGGTTCAGGCGCTGCGGACGGCGCGCGGTTCGTCCGGCGCGGACTGCTCGCCGATGAGGCGCGCAAGCAGGCGGCGCATCTTCACCGCGCCCACGTCGTTCGGCGTCAGCACCGGGTTCAGGCCGAAGAAGTCGTCGGTGCCCATCGTCTCCTGCACGGCCTCGATCACCGGCCCGTCCTCGTTCAGGAAGGCGTCGTGCATGGCGCGGATCTTCAGCGTGTTGTAGTCCGGGTTCGCCACGTCGTGGTTGCGGCGCGTCGCGAAGAAGTAGTGCGTCGAGCCGCCCGACTCCGGCGTCACCGTGTGCAGATCGTACTGGCCGATCGTGCCGGTCAGATCGAGCGGCCCGCCGTCCTGGTTCGCACCCACCGACAACTGGATGTTGCCCGGCGGCGTGTAGGTGATCTCGATGAAGTGCCGCGCCTCCTGCGCCGGTGCCGGCAGGAAGTCGGCAAAGATGAGCAGCGGGGGTGTCTGCGTCCACTCCCAGCGCAGCGTGATCGTGCCGTCGGACTCGCGGATGGCAGGCGTCACCGGCGACAGCTTGCCGCGGGTGGTGATGATCTCCCCGTGCAGGTGGTCGATGTGGCTCAGGTCCATGACGTTGTCGAGGATGAGCTGGTAGTTCGCCTGCAGGTGCATGTAGGTGTAGCCCACCGCGTTCGGGTGGCCTTCGTCGAGCGGGCCGTAGTCCGGGATCAGCGCCGGATCGGCAGCCGCCTCCCCCATCCAGATCCACAGGAACCCGTGCCGTTCCACCAGCGGGAAGCTGCGCACCTTCGCGGCCCCGGGGATGCGCCCGTCGCCGTGCGGACTCAGCACGCACCGGCCGCCGCTGTCGAAGCGCAGCCCGTGGTAGGCACAGATGACATCGTCGCCCGCGCGCTTGTTGCCGTGGCTCAGCGGCGCGAACCGGTGCGGGCAGCGGTTGTGCAACGCCACCGCCTCGCCGTCGCCCTTGCGGTAGAGCATGACGGGGGTATCGAGGATCCGGCGGCGGAAGAGGTTCACCGCGTCGATCTCGGTGGACAGCGCGGCCACGGACCAGGCATTGCGCAGGTAGGTCATCAGTGTCTCCCCGGCGACGGGCGCCGCGCTCCGGATACGGATCCGCCGGACGATCCGGGGACCGTGGCGAATGATGGGGGGGGGCGGGTCACGCCCGCACCACCCTATCGGAAGGGCCCAGGATGTCGCGATGCAGCACGCTGGTCGTCAGGGCAGCAGGCCCAGGTCGCGCGCCTTGCGGACAGCCTGCGCGCGCCGCCGCACCCCCAGCTTCTGGAACACCTGCTGCCAGTACCACTTCACGGTATTGGCCGAGAGGGCGAGCGTCGTGGCGATGTCGGCATTGCCGCGATCGTCCGCCGCCAGGAGCAGGATCTCGACCTCGCGCGGCGCCAGCGCGGGCGGACCGGCGGGAAGCGCGCCTTCGACGGGGCCGGCGAGCGCCGCAAAGGCCCTCCGCAGCGACTCCACGTGCACGGCGAGGTCGGCCGAGACGCCCGGAGCGATTGCCTCCAGCACGTCGCCGAGCGCCGGTCCCTCGTCGAGGTAGGTACGCGCGAAGCCGCCGCGGGCGCCAGCCTCGAGCGCCTGCCGCAGGTACCCGGCAGCGGCCGAGGGCTCCCCGGCCCGCTGGCAGACAGCGGCGAGCGCCGCGCCCAGGCGCACGATCGAGCGCGCGCAGCGCCGCTCGGCCACGAATTCCAGCCAGCGCTTGAGCAGCCGCTGCGCGCCGGCGATGTCGCCGCCGGCTGCCGCGACCCGCGACCAGGCCAGGGCCCGGATCTCGTCGCGGACCGTGCTGCGCGCGTTGGGCAGCAGGTGGACGTGCCCGCGCAGGAGGCCCTCGGCGCGCCCGATGCGGGTGAGTGTCCTGCGATCGCCCGCGAGCGCCGCCTCGCGCAATTCCTCCTCGACGGCATGCGCGTGCAGGCGCGTGAATCCGGTCGCCAGCGCGCGGCGCCGTGCCGCCTCCAGGGTGCCACTCGCGCCGGCCGCGTGCCCGGCCGCCCAGGCCAGCCGCGCCGCGGTGACATAGCCGGCCACCAGTTGCTCGACGATGCCGATACCGCCGGCGACGTCGAGGTAGCGGCCGGTGAGCAGGCGAGCCTCGTCGAGCCGGTTCTGTTCGTAGCACAGCTCCGCCAGCAGCAGCGCGGGCATCGCGGCGAGGCGCGAGCCCTCGCCGGTCAGGCGCACGGCCTCGTCGAGTCCGGTGCGGTACTCGTCCTCGGCGCTGGCCAGATCGCCCTCGACGAACAACGAGGCGCCGATCATGCAGTGATGGAACAGGTCGCCGTAGTGGATGCCGTGGCGCTCGCAGATCTCGGCAATGGCGTCGCCGCGGACCCGGGTCTCCCACAACCGGTACAGGTCGCGTTGCGCGGCGAGCTGGATGACCGCGATCGCGACCGGCATGTGCATTGCGGGGTCCGGAGGGTAGGCCGCGGCCAGCCAGCGTTGGCAGGCCGACTCGGTGGCGGCGACGTCCGGCGAATCGGAGATGAAGGCGAGCATGACCTCCCGGTGCTCGAGCTTGCCTCGCAGGTAGCGCAGCTCGGCCGGGCTGCGGGCCGGCGGCTGCGCGCCCTCGAAGTCGCGCAGGGTCGTCGCCACGGTCGCGATCTCCTGCGCCGCCTGGGCGAACTGCCAGCACAGGGTCATCTGCCAGACGCGATCGAGCAGTATGCGCGGATGCCGTGCGAGCACGTCCGGCGGCAGGCGCGCCATGTACCCCTCGAGCGTCGCCACCTCGCCGGCGGCGAACAGCGACTCGGTCAGCCCGTCGAGTATCTGCGCCGCACGCTCGTGGGCAGCGGCCGCCAGGGCGTGCTCGAGCGCCTCGGACGCGTGGCCGCGCGCGTCCAGCCACTCGCAGGCCCTCAGGTGCAACCCCCGCAGCGCGGCCGGGTCGCGGGCTGCCAGGCGCGCGCGCAGGAAACCCGAGAACAGGTGATGGTAGCGGTACCAGGCATGCGCCTCGTCGAGCGAGAACAGGAACAGGTTCGCCTGCTCGAGCTCGGCGAGAATGGCGTGCGCGTCGGCGCGGCCGCTGATCTCGGCTGCCAGGGCCGCGTCGAACCGCTCGAGTATCGAGGTCGCCAGCAGGAAGTCACGCACCTCGGGACGCTGCCGCTCCAGCACCTCGGACGCGAGGAAATCGCCGACGGCCTTCTGCCCCCCGGAGAAGGTACGCAGCCAGCCGTCCTGGTCCGCGCGATCCCGCAGCGTGATCGCGGCGAGCTGCAGGGCCGCGACCCAGCCCTCCGTGCGCCGGTTCAGCTCGCGCGCCTGCGCCGGCCCGAGGCGCACGCCCTGCGCGTGCCGCAGCAGCGCCTCGCACTCGGCGTCGGAGAACTGCAGATCGGCAGGTCCCAGCTCCACCAGTTCGCCGGCCACGCGCAAGCGCGCGAGCGGCAGCCAGGCGGGCGCCTCGCGGGTCGCCGCGAGCAGGTGCAGGTTGTGCGGCGCGCCGGCGACGAGGGTCTCGAGCAACGCGTGGGCCTCGGGCTCGCGCAGCCGGTGCAGGTCGTCGATGCAGACGAACAGGTCGCGGGGGAGCGCCGCGCAGGCGTTGGCGAAAGCCACGGCCGTGCCGGTCGGGGAACCCGCCCCGGGGATGATTGTGTCGAGCCCGGCGCCGAAGCCGGGCACCGCGGTGGCGAGCGCCGCCACCAGGTGTCGCACGAGCCGCGCCGGATCCTCGTCGGTTGCATCGATCGACAGCCAGCAGGCTGCCGCGCCCTCGGCGCGCAGCGCGGCAAAGCATTGCGTGAGCAGGCTGGTCTTGCCGTAACCGGCGGGCGCGGCAACCAGCGTCAGTCGGCTCTCGCGGCAGCGCGCAAGCCTGGCCGCGAGCCGCGGCCGGTCGACCAGCGCGCCGCCACGCGCGGGTGGGCGCAGCCGGGTCTCGAGCACCGGCTCGGCCCGAACGCCCGCGCTGCCCCTGCCTGCTGTCATGCCCGCCCCGGCGCGGGTCGCGAACCGCCCGCGCGGGCACCTTAGCGCAGTTCTGCGGGCCGGCAAACGCCGGCGGGCCGGGGCGGCCCCGGACGGCGAGTCAGCCGTCGCGGGCCAGCATCGCGTCGCGGATGCGCCGCGCCTGGACGCCCGAGCGATCGGCCGTGACGCTGACCTCGGGGGCCGCCGCGCCGCGGGGATCCCGCGTGACGACCTCCTGGATGCTCTCCAGGATCACGCGATCCTGGTCGAACGCCTCGACGATGATCCGGTGCGCCGCGGCATTGCCCTGCGGGGTGCCGTAGTTCTGGCCCACCAGCCACCAGTAGTGCGTGCGATCCGGCGCCGCGGGCGTGGTCAGGTGCGTGATGCGGAACTGGTAGTCGACGCCGCCGTTCGCGCCGCGGTACGGATCGCCGAGGTCGATCCCGGCCGCGTGGACGCCCGGCAGCAGGATAGTGCCGAAGGTGGTGCTGTCACCGACCGCGCCGTCGGGCAGGCCGGCCGGAATGGTGAGAAACGGGGGCAGCGGCAGGTTGCGGGTCGTGCGCCGGAAGCGCACTCCGCGCTCGTCGATCTGCACCTCGTCCTCGCCGGCGTCCCAGCCCTCGAACTCGAGGGTGGTCGCGTGCACGAACGCGAAATGCGTGAGATCGAGGACGTTCTCCTGCAGCAGGAAATAGTTCGCCTGCAGGTCGATGTAGTCGCCGATGCGGGTCCAGCCCGGATCGGTCGCGAACGGCAGTTCCGGCACCTGGACCTCGTCGCGGCGGGCGGGATCACCCATCCAGATCCAGACGATCGGGCCCCGCTCCTCCACCGGGTAGGAACGCACGCGCATGCCCGCCGGCACGGCCGACTGCGATGGAATGCGCGTGCAGCGTCCGTCCGCGCCGTAGCGGAATCCGTGGTAGCCGCACACGAGTTCGTCACCGGCGACGCGCCCCCTGGACAGCGGCGCCCAGCGGTGCGGGCAGCGATCCTCCAGGGCGACGATCCCGCCCGACTCGCGCCGGTACAGCACCACCGGATCGCCCAGGAGCCAGCGCCCGAGCGGCTGGCGGCCGATCTCTTCGCTGCGCGCCGCCATCCACCAGCAGTTCCGCGGGTAGTTCGCCTGCCGCTCGCCCATGTCCGCCGCCCTCCGCGTCACCCGCACCGACTTCGGTGTCGCAATGATATTGACATAATCGTCATTCTCGCAAGTGGCGCGTGCGCCCGGATGCCGGAGCGACCTGCCGCGCGCCGCTTGCCCCGGAGCCGCCAGCGGTCCTGCGTCGGGGCCGGCCCTACGCCGCCGGACGCCTGGCCACCAGCGTCAGCACGTCGTAGGCAGCGCAGATCTCGCCGTTCTGGTTCTTCACCTCGGTGTCCCAGCGCACTTCGCCCCAGGCCTCGCCTTCGCGCGCGGTCTTCTGCTTGCACGTGAAGCGGACGCTCAGCGTGTCGCCGGGGTAGACGGGCTTCGTGAACCGCAGGTCCTCCAGCCCGTAGTTCGCCAGCACCGGCCCGGGCGCCGGATCGACGAACAGCCCCGCCGCGCGCGACACCACGTAGTACCCGTGCGCCACGCGCCCCTCGAAGAAGGGATTGGCCTTCGCCGCCGCATCGTCCATGTGCGCGTAGAAGTGGTCCCCGGTGAGATCCGCGAATCGCTCGATGTCCTCGAGCGTGACCGTGTGGGTGGCGGTGCGGGTGGTATCGCCGATGGCGAGTTCCTCGAAGTACTTGCGGAACGGATGGATCGGCGTCTCGCTGGTGCGCGCGCCGGGCAGCCAGCGGCTGGTCACCCGGGTGAGCGTCGTTGGCGAGCCCTGCAGCGCGGTGCGCTGCATGTAGTGCAGGACGCCGCGCACGCCGCCCATCTCCTCGCCCCCCCCGGCGCGCCCGGGACCGCCGTGCACGAGGTGCGGCAGGGGGACGCCGTGACCGGTCGACTCGGCCGCGCAGTCACGGTTGACGATGCACAGGCGGCCGTGCCATGGCGCCATGCCCAGCGCCAGCGTGCGCGCGGCCGCATCGTCGGCGGTGAAGATCGAGCCGGCCAGACTGCCCTGTCCGCGCCTGGCGATGGCGATGGCATCGTCCAGCGTGTCGTAGGCGATGACCGAACTCACCGGGCCGAACGCCTCCACGCTGTGTACCGGGCTCGCCTCGCCGGGCTCGCGGCAGTGGATGAGGATCGGCGACAGGAACGCGCCGCGCGCGGCATCGGCATCGATGAGATCGACGCGGACGGGATCGCCGTAGACGATGTCGCCGACCGCGCCCAGCTCGCGCACGCGCGCCCGCACCTCCTCGCGCTGGGAAAGACTGGCGAGGGCACCCATGGTCACTTCCTTCAGAGCCGGATTGCCGATCCGCACCTGCGCCAGGCGGGCCCGCAGCGCCTCCACGACGGCGGCCAGCTGCGGCCGCGGCACGACCGCGCGCCGGATCGCCGTGCACTTCTGCCCCGCCTTCGCCGTCATCTCCTTCGCGACCTCGGCCACGAAGAGGTCGAACTCGGGCGTGCCGGGCCCGGCGTCGGGGCCCAGCACCGAGCAGTTGAGGGAGTCGGTTTCGGCCGTGAAGCGCACCGACTGCCCGAGCACGCGCGGGTGGGCGCGCAGCTTGAGCGCGGTCGCTGCCGAGCCCGTGAACGCGACCACGTCCTGGCAGCCGAGGTGCTCGAAGAGATTGCCCAGGCCGCCGCAGACCAGCTGCAGCGCGCCGGCGGGCAGCAACCCCGACTCGATGATGCGGCGGAACACCAGCTCGGTGAGAAAGGCCGTGCTGGTCGCCGGCTTGACGATGGCCGGCACTCCCGCCAGCAGGCACGGCGCCAGCTTCTCGAGCATGCCCCAGCAGGGGAAGTTGTAGGCGTTGATGTGCACCGCGACCCCTTCGAGCGGGACGCACGCGTGCTGCCCGATGAAGGTGCCGTTGCGGGACACGCGCTCGGCGGCGCCCTCGACATAGACCGTGTCGTTGGGCAATTCGCGCCGGCCCTTGGACGAGTAGACGAACAGCGTGGCGAACCCGCCGTCGATGTCGCCCCAGGAATCCCCGCGCGTGGCGCCGGTAGCCGTCGACAGCGCGTAGAACTCGGCCTTGCGCTCGGTCAGGTACTTCGCCAGTTCCTTGAGGATCAGCGCGCGCTGGTGGAAGGTCAGCGCCCGCAGCGCGGGGCCGCCCGTGCGGCGGCCGTGCTCCAGCATCGCGGCGAAGTCCAGGCCCGCGCTCGACGCCAGCGCGACGGGCTCGCCGTTGACGGCATTACGCAGTTCGACGGCGCCGGTCGCGCCGGCGTGCCAGCGCCCGCAGGCATAGCTTTCGAGCGTTCTCATTGAAGGTCCCCTGGATGGACTTGGTGATCCGTGATCCGTGATCCGTGATCCGTGATCCGGCGAACGGTACAGCACGAAGGAACCCGAATCACCGATCACTGATCACGGATCACCCCTCGCCGAACACGGCTCGACGACTCCGCTTCACCCCCGTGCCCGGCGGTCGATCACCCGCACCGCCTTGCCC
>CAYOJP010000124.1:0-10564 GCA_964404305.1 uncultured Gammaproteobacteria bacterium | reverse complement strand
AAATCCATGGCTTGTGCTGTGAATGTCGATGTCGTGATGAAGACCCCTTTGCCCGCCTTTTGCTCGGCGAGTGCCCCATAGAACGCTTGGACATCGGGCCGCCCGATTGACGCTTGCCAGCGTTTCGCTTGCACGTACACCTTTTCGAAACCGAGACGGTCAAGCGAGATTATCCCGTCAATCCCGTGGTCGCCTGAGCCACCCACTCGTCGTAAGTCATCGCGGCTCGCTCCGTAGCCCATGGCATGGAGTAGATCAAGCACGAGTCCCTCGAAGAACTGGGGGCTGGCGTCAGAGATGGATTCGAGCAAGTCGGCACTTACAGATTCTCTGATCTCCAGAATCGCGTCTTCCATCCGCTCCTCTGGACTGGCAACCGCTTCGTCGGGCGGAGGCTGCGCGCTTGGTGCAATCTGCCCCGTTGCCGGCGACTCCAGACTTTGCGTTCGTAAGCGCACGCGCACGAACGCTGCTGCCAGCCGCGCGACCTCCGCTGCAGGAAGTGGTGGTGGGTTCGCGACTGCATAGGCTTCGCCAGCAGCCGTCAACTTCCACAATCCACGCTTAGTGCTGTGGCTGAGCCCTGCCCGCTTGAGCCGGTCGTGCGCCCACCCGGCTCTGTTCTTGTAAAGGAGTTGAACACCGCTGGGGACTCTGACTGCGCGATCGGCGTCTGAAAGGTTCAAGGCTGCTGCTGCGGCGTCGTGGACATCACGCGCCGGCGCACCCTCGGGCTGGGAGGAAAGAAATCGGAGTACCGGTTCGATGAAGTGATCGTATGTTGGTACGGCCATGACTCGGTCTCTCACAGGCGAAAGGTAACGGATGTGATCGACGATTTCTCCACCAGATTCCTCATCCAATAAGATCACCAAGAATAGTGCGTACGTTCTCGGCAAGTTCCCAATGCGAATAATGCCCCGTATCCAGCAGGACATACCTCGCCCCCGGAATCACCCACGGCTTGCTCGACTTCGACAGGTCACCCTTGAGTGACTCGTACTCGCCCGTCCAGGTCGGGTAGGGATCCATCGCATCGCCGGTGCCCCACAGCACGAGCGTGGGCACGCGGATGTACGGCAGGCGCCGGTGCAGCAGGTAGCGCGCGCGCAGGGTCGGGGTCTGCATCTGCTTGAACAGTCCGTCCAGCGAATGCAGCGCGTTCG
Source organism: uncultured Gammaproteobacteria bacterium (assembly GCA_964404305.1). GTDB lineage: Bacteria > Pseudomonadota > Gammaproteobacteria > JADZEE01 > JADZEE01 > CAYOJP01. Next base: position 9,398 of record CAYOJP010000124.1, on the reverse strand, counting down.
GCTGCGACAGCATGCGGTGACGGGATTCGGCCATCTGGCGCACGAACTCCTCGCTGGCGCGCTCCGGGTACTTGAACTCCTTGCGCACCTGCTCGACGAGCTGTTCGACGGTGGGGATGCCGGGCAACTGGCCGACGCCCGCGGCGGCCTGGGCGTTCAGGCCCGCGGCGTTGAGCATCGCCAGCGTCTTCACGCGGTCGGGGCTCTCGTAGGCGAGGAGGGCCGCCATCCAGCCGCCCATGCTGTGCCCGGCCACGTGCACGCACGGCAGCCCCAGCACGTCCATGAACTCGCGGATGAACTGCAGGTTCAGTTCGAACGTGGGGCCGTCCTCGACCTGCCGGTTGCTCAGCCCGAAGCCGAGCTGGTCGAGCGCGAGCACGCGGTAGCGCTGCGCGAGCAGCGGGATGAGCGGGGCGAAGCTGTCCGCCGAGTTGCCCAGGCCCACGCCGTGCAGGAGCAGCAGGGGCTCGCCGCTGCCGGCCTCCAGGTAGCGGGCGCGGCCGAGGCTCAGGTCGAGGTAGCGTTCGTCGTGGGTCATGGCGTGCTCATCTGTGCCGTGTCTCCAACCAGCGAGCCAGGGACGCGGGGGATTCCGCGGACGGCCTGCCCGCGAGGAGATCCTCGACGCTGATGTCCTCGTCGATGTCGGGCCAATGGATACCCCGCCCGTGTCCGAGCAGGCGCCAGTTCGACCGTTCGGACGACGTGGCCGCCTGCAGCCGCGGGTACCACTCGACCGGCACGGACAGCGAGCGGCCATCGCCCAGACCGAGGGTGATGGCGTTGTCGGTCACCGCGACCGAGACGGCCGTCGGGCGGGCGATGTCAGAGGCCGAAGTGCTCATTCCAGCTCCCCAGCAGGCGGGAACGTTCCTGCTGCGCGATCAGTAGGATACGACGCAGCTCAGTATCAGCGAAACCCGCGGCGTCGGCCAACCGGAGCGGTTCCAGCCAGATCTTCGCGATGTGGCGGTCGCGCTCCACGTGTACGTGAGGCGACTCGGTCCGATCGCCCGAATAGAAGAAGAAACGGTAGGGCCCGCGGCGCAATACGGTCGGCATTTCCGTTGCCTTCGGGTCTCCGATCCTGGAAACCCTGCCTGGTTCGCGATGACGTGGAGTATATCGCCGCCCGTTTACCTCCGGACAGACCGGACTCCCCCGGGTGGGGTTGCTTCCGTGTCGCAATTCCCGGCCCGCCGGGGTCTCGTTGACGGTCCAGGCATACCCCGGCCATCCTGGACAGATGGAGAATCGCCCGCTCTACGACCGCTACGGCTGGGAGTCCAGCCTCGGAATATTCTCGCGGTCGGACGCACGCGTCGTGCGCGGGCGACTCCAGGATTTCGTCTCGAACGCCTCGCCCGAGCAGGTCCGGGCCTGGGACCAGTCGATCCCGTGGCTGCAACGCGAGTGCCTCGAACTGCAAGTGCGGGACGCGGACGCGGCGGGTTACACCGCCATCCTGGAATACGAGCTGCCACGTGACTTCCGCCGGCCGGACGTGATCATCCTCGAGCGGGGCTGCGTCGCGGTGCTGGAGTTGAAGGGCGCCCTGCATGCGTCGCAGGCAGCACTCGATCAGGCGCTGGGCTACGCACGCGATCTCGGCGCCTATCATGCCGCCTGCGCCGGCCGCACCGTCACGCCGGTGCTGCTGACGCGCGGGTCGGCCTTCGAGCCCGAGCTGCGCGACGGCGTCTATGTCGTGGCGCCGGCCGGGCTCGATGCATTGCTCGACCGCCTGTCGCAGCGCGACCAGCCACCGATCCCGGTGCACGAGTTCCTGGCACCGGACGCCTACGCGCCGCTGCCGTCCATCGTGCAGGCGGCTCGCGAACTGTTCCACAAGCGCCCGCTGCCGATGATCAAGCGGGCGCGCGCGGCGACGGACCCGGCACTGACGCATATCACGGAAATCTCTCACGAGGCGGCGCGCACCCGCACGCGGCACCTCGTGCTGTTGAGCGGCGTGCCCGGGGCCGGCAAGACGCTGGTCGGCCTGCAACTGGTCCACGCCGGGTGGGTGGACGACCTGGCGGTCGCGCGCGCATCCGGGAAGTCTGCCGCGCCGGCCGTCTACCTGTCCGGCAACGGGCCGCTGGTGGAAGTCCTGCAGCACGCGTTGCGGGATGACGCCGGGCATGCCCGAACGTTCGTGCAGGGGATCAAGCACTACGTGGCGCAGCACACGCGCCGTCGCGCGGCCGTCCCGCCCGAGCACCTCATCGTCTTCGACGAGGCGCAGCGCGCCCACGACGCCGAGCGCGTCGCCGCGGTCCACCACGGACCGGTCGATCGCTCCGAGCCGGCGCACCTCGTCGAGTTCTGCGAGCGCATCCCCGAGTGGTGCGTGCTGGTGGCGCTCATCGGCGAGGGGCAGGCCATCCACGCGGGCGAGGAGGGGGGCGCGCCACTGTGGGCAGAGGCGATCCGCGGTGCGGCGCAACGCGGGGAGTGGACCGTCCACGGCGCACCCGTCTATGCGGAGGTGTTCGCGAGCACGGGCGTGGACTGCCGCTGGGCGCCGGTGCTGAGCCTCGACACCGAGATCCGCTTCCACCTCACGCCGCGCGTGCATCGCCATGTCGGCGGCCTGCTCGACGGCGCGCCGGCCGCCGGGCTGGCGGCGCTGGCCGACGAACTGCACGTCGGCGGTCACCGCTTCCTGCTCACTCGCGATCTCGCCGCGGCGAAGTCCTACCTCCACGAGCGCTACGCGGAAGCACCGCAGGCCCGCTTCGGCCTGCTGGCGTCGTCGAAGGACAAGTGGCTGGTGGAGCACGGCGTCGACAACTCGTTCCAGACCACCAAGCGGCTGAAGGTCGGGCCGTGGTACAACGCCGATCCGCAGGCCGACGATTCCTGCTGCCGGCTGGAGACGGTCGCCACCGAGTTCTCCTCGCAGGGATTGGAACTCGACTGCGCGCTGGTGGCGTGGGGCTCGGACCTGCTCTGGGACGGCGACGACTGGTCGATGCAGCACTCGCGCGGCACGCGCGGCAGGCTGCGCGATCCGCTGGCCCTGCGCCGCAACGTCTACCGCGTCCTGCTGACGCGCGGGCGGGACGGATCGGTCGTATTCGTGCCGGGGGATGCGCGACTGGATGCGACCTTCGAACGGCTGCGGTTGGCGGGATTCCGGGAGATCTGAGTTCGCGGTGTCCCCGGTACCCGCACGCCGGTCGACATCCCGATCACAATCCCCGACGATGAGGGCCGTGCATCGCGACGAATGGGAGGGCGGACCATGGCCGAGCGCCGAATCGTGTCCCATGCGGAGTGGCTGGCTGCGCGCACGGAACTGCTCGCGAAGGAGAAAGAGTTCACGCGGCTGCGGGACGAGCTGACACGCGAGCGCCAGGCGCTGCCGTGGGAGCCGGTCGCGAAGGACTACGTCTTCGCCGGGCCGGCCGGGCCGGTGACGCTGCCGGATCTGTTCGCCGGGCGCAGCCAGCTCATCGTCTATCACTTCATGTTCGGCCCCGACTGGGAGGTCGGCTGCAAGAGCTGCTCGTTCTGGGCCGACAACTACGACCGCCTGGTGCCGCACCTTGCGCAGCGCGACGTCGCGCTCGCCGCGGTATCGCGCGCGCCACTGGCTAAGCTGCAGGCACACGCGCGGCGGCTCGGCTGGACCTTCCCGTGGGTGTCGTCGGCGGGCAGCGACTTCAATCTGGACTATGAGGTGTCGTTCACGCCGGAGCAGCTTGCCGCCGGCACCGCGCAGTACAATTACCGGCCGCTGGCGATGTCGATGACCGAACTGCCCGGCATCAGCGTGTTCGCGAACGACCCGGCCGGCGCGATCTTCCACACGTACTCGACCTACGCGCGCGGCCTGGACATGTTCAACACCGCCTACCACCTGCTGGACGTCGTGCCGAAGGGCCGCGACGAGGCCGGCCTGTCGTATCCCCAGGCCTGGGTGAAGCTGCGCGACCTGTACGACCGCTGAGCGCGTGTCGGGCGTGTCGGGGGTCAGATCTTGCCTTTTGCCTTGCCCCGGAACCCGCCGGCCTCTGCTGAGCCCGATGTGACGGGATCAGTTCTTGCGATTTCCCCGTTCGCGGGCGCCTCCTGCCGCGACGATCCTGCTGACGCGCGAATAATGCAGACCGAACCAGGCGCCGATCTCCCGCAGCGAATAACCTCCGCCATGCCAGGCCATGCGAATTGCCTCGTCGCGCTGACCGGTGGCGGCGACGAGTTCGGCGAGCGTCGGCCGGCGACCGCGACGCTGCGCGAACGGGATCTCCCCGGAGTCGCCGCAGATCGAGGTCTGTTCGCCCATGCGCTCGATGAAGTCCTCCGAGCCCAGGAAGATCTGATTGCGCAATGACACCCACGGAGCCTCCGCGTCGACGCCAGCGTCGATGAACCGTCGCAGGGCCACGATCCCGGCGGCGCGATTGCGACCGAAGGTCGCGAGGACGTCTTCGACTGCAAGCCAGTCGGGTGCGTCCGCCAGACCGAGCGTCGAGCGGTAACTGCTCCAGGGCCAGTGCGATGCATGCCGGACCAGGCCGGCGCGCACCGGGTTGAGCAGGACATAACGGGTAACTTCGAGGAGGTAGCTGTCGCGATCGACGACGATGGCCTTGTAGCGTCCCTGGAGCACGTGCCCGACGCGGCCATGGCGACGGTTGAATCGCTGAGTGTAGGTGCCGTTGAGCTGCCGCATGCCGGCCGAAAGGTTGGCCTCGGGCGTCTCCAGGAGCAGGTGATAGTGATTGCCCATCTGGCACCAGGCACGGATCCGCCAGCGGGTACGACCGCAGACGCGGTCCAGCACCTCCAGGAACTGCCGGCGATCCGTATCGTCGACGAAGATCGACTCGCGGGCGTTGCCGCGGCTGGTGACGTGATAGAGGGCGCCGGGGAATTCGAGACGCAGCGGTCTGGCCATGGGACCTCCTTGTCCGTCGATGCGGGCTCGCCGTCCTGGCGGGCAGCGCGGTCAGCATAGCGGGACGTGCGGGCAGCCGTCGATCGGGTCGACCGGGGGGTCAGCTCTCGGCGCCAGTCTGCCCGGGGCAAAAGGCAAGATCTGACCCCAATTTTTTCTCGATCCGCTGGCCCTGCGCCGCAACGTCTACCGCGTCCTGCTGACGCGCGGAACTGTGGCCTATGTACCCGCTGACCCGAGGCTCGACGACACCTACGAGCGACTCACATCGGCCGGGATCCGTTCGCTGTAGTCTGTCAGTACCAGCCCCCCGCGACTCCCCCCCCGTTCCTGCCTATACTCCGGCGCGTGGTCGCACGAGCGGCAGGACTGCGGCTCGACCGCGACGCCAGCCGTCGGGGCGTCCGGCTTCTCTTTATCCCTCCCGGCGACGGTGACTCATGGATACGCACCACAGCGCGGCCGAACTGATCGAGGACCACGCGCTCGAGCGCGTACCCGACGCCGATCGCCACGGCTGGCTGGACCTGACCTGGAACACCGTCGGCATCGTTACGACGCTCGCCTCGATGTTCGCGGGGGCGATGTGCGCGTACATCGCCGGGCTCGGCATCGCCATCGCCGCCGGCGCCGCGGTGGCGGTGCTGGGTGCCGCGCTCGGCTGGGCGACGGGGCACATCGCGCACGTCTCCGGCTACTCCAGCACGGTGATGTCGCGCCACTACGGCTTCGGCACGCGCGGCTCGCTGGCGGCGTCGGTCGTCTACGGCGTGATGATGGTGGGCTTCATCGGGCTGGAGAACATCCTGCTGTACAAGGGCTTCCTGTTCTACCTCGATGCGCCCGACACGCTCGCCAACCGCTGCCTCGGCTACGGCGGGCTGACGCTCGCGTGGATCGCGCTCACCGCGTTCGGCTTCGCGGCGGTGACGCGCGTGTCGGCGGTGCTGCTCATCGGCTTCCTGCTGGCGGTCGCCTGGATGCTGGTGGTGATCGTCGGCCAGTCGCCGCATACCGTGGCCGAACTGCTGACCTTCGGCAGCCAGTTCCCGCCGGAGCGCCTGGCCGGGCTGGGCGCGCTGACGCCGGCGGGCAAGTTCTTCGCCTGCGTGAACCTGCTGATGGGCAGCGCGGGGGCGCTCGCGCTGCTGGACGCGGACCTGGGGCGCTACGCGCGCCGCTCGCGCGACGTCGCCATCGCGGCGGGCCTGGGCAACTTCTTCCTCGACATCGTGATGATCGTGCTGGGCGGGGTGATCGTGTTCGCCGGCATGCCGGCGCTCGTCGACTACTACGTGAACGTCGGCGGCAGGACGCCGGAGCAGGCCGCGAGCGCGGCGCTGGAGAGCCCGGACGCGATCGCGGCCGCCTTCATCGTCTTCGGCGGGCTGGCCGGCGCGTTCCTGATGGTGGCGGCGCAGGCCAAGGCGCAGGTGCTGAACACCTACGCCGCCGCCCTCTCGCTCACCAACCTCGCCGACGCGGTCGCCGGCTGGCGCCCGGGGCGGCTGTTCTGGGTCGTGGGCGCCAACGTCCTCGCGCTCGCCTTCCTGTACGACGAGGTGCTCGTCTGGTACTTCGAGTTCCTCGTGAGCCTGGGCGTGCTCACCACCGGCATGGCGTCGATCATGGTGGCGGATTATTACCTCGTGCGGCGCGGCCAGCCGGGCGGGGATCGCGGCGCGCCCCCGGAGGCGGTGAACCGGGCCGGGCTGGTGTCGCTCGCGGTCGGCTTCGTGCTCGCGCGCTACGTGCTGCACGATGTCATCCGCATCGAGGCGGCCACCGCCATCGGGGTGTCGCTGACGCTGTACCCGGTGCTGCGGCGCCACGTGTTCCGGCCCGTGCCCGGCTGAATGGCGCGCCGGTTCGACGTGGCCCCGGGCCGATGGCATGCGCGCGGCCCGTCGAAGCGATCCGGCGGCTGAACGATGGCGCCGCCGAACGCCCCGCCGGTGCCCCGTCGCGCAGCGGCCATGCGCTTCATCCTGCTCGTGGTGCTGCTCGACATGATCTCGATCGGCCTCATCCTGCCGGTCCTGCCCGCGCTGGTGGGGCAGTTCACCGCCAGCCCGGCGGAGCAGGCGACCTGGTACGGGGTGGTGACGTTCTCGTTCGCGCTCGCGAGCTTCGTCGGCGCCCCGCTGCTCGGCACGCTGTCGGACCGCTACGGCCGCCGGCCGATCCTGCTGCTGGGGTTCTGCGGCCTGGCGCTCAACTTCTTCGCGACGGCGCTGGCGACGGCGATGTGGATGCTCGTCGCCTCGCGCCTGGTCGGCGGGCTGATGCAGGCCAATGCCGCCGTCGCCAATGCCTACGTGGCCGACATCACGCCGCCCGAGCGGCGGGCCGAGCGCTTCGGCTACCTGGGCGCGATGTTCGGGATCGGCTTCATCCTCGGGCCGGTGCTCGGCGGGCTGCTCGGCGGCATCGATCTGCGCCTGCCGTTCTTCGTCGCCGGCGCTCTGACGCTGCTGAACCTCGCCTACGGCGTGTTCGTGCTGCCCGAGTCGCTGCCGGCCGGGCGCCGGCGCGCGTTCGACTGGCGCGGCGCCAACCCGTTCGGATCGCTGCGCCAGCTGTCCGCGCTCGAGGGCGTGGGGCCGCTGGTCGCCGTGCTGGTCTGCGCGGGCCTCGCGCAGTTCACCCTCTACACCGTCTGGGTGCTCTACACGACCTTCAAGTTCGGCTGGGGTCCGACCGAGAACGGCTGGTCGCTGTTCGCCGTGGGCCTGATGGCGACGCTGGTGCAGGGCGTGCTGCTGCGCCGCCTGCTCCGGTATCACTCGCCGCAGCGGCTGGCGATCGCGGGGATGGTGTCATCGACGCTGGCGTACACGCTCTGGGGCCTGGCGAGCGCGGGCTGGATGATGTACGCGGTGATCTTCGCCAACGTGCTGGGCGGCGTGGTGACCGCCACCCTGCAGAGCGTCATCTCCGGCGCGGCGGATGCCCGCACGCAGGGCGGGACGCTCGGCGCGGTGAGTTCGATCAACAGCCTGACGGCGGTCGTCGCGCCGATGGTGGGAGCGCCGCTGCTCGGCATGGTGTCGCACTACCCGGCGGGCGACTGGCGGATCGGCGCGCCGCTGTATTTCTGCGCCGTGCTGCAGGCGGCGGCGCTGCTGCTGGCCGGCGCCCATTTCCGCGCCCGCGCCCGGCGCACGGTGCCGCGCGGCTGAGCGCTCCTCGCCGGCCGCGGGTGCCCCGGGCGCACATGCTCCCCGCGGGGCTTTGCCAGCGAGCCGTGCGCGGCCGCAAGATGCGCGCTCCCGGACTCGTCGAGGCCGCTCACAGTGCGCAGGATCACCATCGTCGGGGCCGGCCAGTGCGGCCTGCAGGTCGGGCTCGGGCTGTTGCAGCACGGGTACGAGGTCAGCATCGTCACCGACCGTACGCCGGAGGACGTGCGCGACGGCCCGGTGATGTCCAGCCAGTCGATGTTCCACACGGCGCTGCAGTACGAGCGCGACATCGACGCCAACTGCTGGGAGGCGCAGTGCCCGAAGGTCGAGGGCGTGGAGTTCTCCATCGCCACGCCGCAGGGCACGCGCTCGCTGTACTGGCACGCGCGGCTCGACCGCTACAACCAGGCCGTCGACCAGCGGGTGAAGTTCCCGGGCTGGATGCGCCTGTTCGTGGAGCGCGGCGGCCGGCTCGTCATCGGCGCCGCCGACGTGCCGGCGCTCGAGCGGCTCGCGCGCGAGTCCGAGCTCGTCCTGGTCGCCGCCGGCAAGGGTGACATCGCCCGCCTGTTCGAGCGCGATGCGCAGCGCAGTGCCTTCGATCGGCCGATGCGCGCGCTGGCGCTGTCCTACGTCGTGAACATGACGCCGCGGCCGGACTACCACTGCGTGCGCTTCAACGTTATCCCGGGCGTGGGCGAGTACTTCGTCTTCCCCGCGCTCACCACCACCGGTCCGTGCGAGATCATGGTGATGGAGGGCCTCGTCGGCGGCCCGATGGACACCTGCTGGAGCGCCGTGCGGACCCCGGCCGAGCACCTGGCGGCGAGCAGGTGGATCGTCGATACGTACCTGCCCTGGGAGTCCGAGCGCTGCCGGCACATCGAGCTGACCGACGCGAACGGGGTGCTGCGCGGCCGCTTCCCGCCGACGGTGCGCAGGCCGGTCGCGCGACTGCCCTCCGGCGCGCCGGTGATGGGCATCGGCGACGTGGTGGTGCTGAACGATCCGATCACGGGCCAGGGCTCGAACAACGCGAGCAAGTGCGCGCGCATCGTCACCGACGCCATCCTCGCGCGCGGGCGCGAGCCCTTCGACCCGGCGTGGATGCAGGCGACCTTCGAGCGCTACTGGGACTACGCGCAGTGGGTGGCGAAGTGGACCAATGCGCTGCTCATCGAGCCGGCCGAGCCGATCCCGACGATCCTGCGCGCAGCGCAGGACGATCCGGTCATCGCGCACTGGTTCGCGAACAACTTCGACGATCCGACCCGCTTCAACCCGCCGTTCTTCGACGCCGA
>CAYOJP010000123.1:8799-10603 GCA_964404305.1 uncultured Gammaproteobacteria bacterium | reverse complement strand
CGACGACGCCGACGAGATCGACGTCCACCCCGCCGTGCTGAGCGTGGCCGCCGGCCTGCAGCTCAACCGCAACGGCAAGTTCCCGCTGCGGCTGTTCCTGGACCGGGTGGCGGGGGCGGCGGGCGGAACGTCGGAATCGGAGTCGTGCACTTGATTTTCGACGGTTCGCCGCCAGCCTCGATGTTGCGATTCCAACCCTGCATAGCAGAGCGGAAATGTCGATCACTGCGGTCGGCGCCGGTACCGGGCAGCCATCACCCGCGCGAATGCCGCGCAGCGATGCAAAGGCGGGGCTCTGGACACCGCCCCGGGGTGCAGTCACGCGCAAGCGCTGGCAGGCAACGACGATCGCGTCGCCCGACGTTGCCATCATGTTCGTATGGACGCCGCGTCGACCGTCGCCGCCCTGACCGAATCCCTGCGCGACGATCCTCGCGTCGCGGCGGCGATCCTGTTCGGATCGTTCGCCGGTGGCTCCCCGCGCCCGGACCGCGACGTCGACGTCGCGGTCCTGCCAGACGCTGCCGCCGGGCGGACGGGGTCCGACCCCGGCTTTCTCGACGCGCTGGGCCGGCTGGGCGTCGCCACCGGGCGGGATGTCCACCTGCTCGACCTGGAGCAGATCGACTGCGCCCTGCGGCGCAACGTGTTCGCCAGCGGCCGCCTGCTGTTCGGCCGCAGTGCCGGTCGCCTCGGGCGCCTGAAGATCGCCACCCTCATCGAGTACGCCGACTGGGAGTACGGGCGCGCGGTCGTTGACGCCGCACTGGACCGCCGGCTGCAGTCCCGGCATGGTTGACCCCGATCTGTTGCGGCGGAAGACCGTGCGTGCTCCGTCACATCGGGCGCCTGCGTACGCGGAAGGATTCTGAGTCCTGCGGACCTGCTGCGGACGAAGACCGTTACAACGCCGTGCTGATGGACATGCAGCAGGCAATCCAGGGGCGCATCGATCTCGCGCCGCACGTCTGCGCGGATGACGGCCTGGGCGCCCCGGCCGGGGCCGGAGAGGCGATCGCACTGCTGTCCCGTGCGGGTCTCATCGACGACCGGCTGCACGAACGGCTTCGTGCCGCCGCAGGATTGCGCAACCTCATCGTGCACCAGTACACCGAACTCGACGCGGGCCGCCTGCTGGAGGCAATCCGCGAGCGTCTCGGCGACCTCGAGCGCTTGCTGGCCAGGCTGCGCGCGCGGCCGGCGCGGTCCTGAATCGGCCGGCGCCGCCATCGGGCGGCAGCGCGATCTCCACCTCGTGACCCCGTGGCGCCGCTAGGCGCCGACGCGGTGCCCGAATCCGCCCCGGCCGCGGCCGGGGCGACCCACTGCTCCGATTCCGCGTTCGGGCCGATCAGGGTCGGACGATCGAGCCGCTCCGCGGCGAACTGGCCGAGCAGCGCGATACCGTGCTGCAGCGCTCGAGGGAGTGGTACCGGCCATAGTGGGCTGGTACCGAGCGTAAGGATCGAGTGAGCACAGTCCTAGCCGCCTGCCTCTCTTCGGGGACGGGAATCGTGACCGGCGCCCGGGCATCAATCGTGTCCGAATGTGTCATGAAGACTGAAGCCTCCATTCCGGCGATTGCAGGCCCGCGCGCGCGGTGATAATGAGGCTGGGAGCGGCAGTTGCGGCTGGGATTGCTCACTGCGGATGCGCCAGTTCGCTCGCCATCCAGAAGTGGGAGGCACGGTGGCCATCAGGCGTGGCACGACGGGCAACGACACGCTGAACGGCACTTCGGCGGCGGATTCGCTGCTGGGGCTCGCCGGCAACGACCGGCTGCGCGGGCTGAGCGGTAACGACA
>CAYOJP010000123.1:0-8699 GCA_964404305.1 uncultured Gammaproteobacteria bacterium | reverse complement strand
CTCACCGGCAACGCCGGGCGCAACACCCTGACGGGCAACGACGGCCACGACACCCTCAACGGCGGCGCCGGCAACGACATCCTCAACGGCGGCAGCGGCAACGACACGCTCGACGGCGGTGCGGGCGTGGACACGCTGCGTGGCGGCGCCGGCGACGATACGTACCTCGTCGACGGCGCGGGCGAAGTCGACAAGCTCGTCCTCGACGACGGTATCGATACCGTCAATAGCACGGTCAGCTACCAGCTCGGCGCCGAGCAGGAGCACCTCGTCCTGCTCGGCGGTGGGGACCTCGCGGGCACCGGCAACACGCTCGCCAACCGCCTCACCGGCAACACCGGCGCCAACCTGCTGGACGGTGCCGCGGGCGATGACACCCTGGAGGGCCTGGGCGGCGACGATGTCTACCGGGTGGATACGCCGCTCGATGCCGTCCTCGAGGCGGCCGGCGGCGGCCGCGACCGCATCGAGAGCGTGCTCACCTGGACCCTGGCTGCCCTGCCGGAGGTGGAGGACCTCACCCTCATCGGCGATGCCGCCATCGACGGCACGGGCAATGCGGGCGACAACGTCCTGCGCGGCAACGAGGCGGCCAACGTGCTCGATGGCGGCGCGGGGGCCGATGCGCTGCACGGGGGCGGCGGCGACGACGTCCTGCTCTACGACCCGCTCGACACGCTGGCCGACGGCGGGGCGGGCACCGACTGGCTGCGGCTGGCCGGCAGCGCAATGACGCTGGACCTGGCGGCCACCGGTGCGCTGGTCCTCACGGACCTGGAGGTCATCGACCTCGGCGACCAAGGCAACACGCTCACGTTTACTCTTGCCGCACTTCAGGCGCTGTCGTCGACAACAGACTCCGTTGTCGTCCTGGGAGGACCGAGGGACTCAGTCGTCATCGGTGCGGGGTGGGCCGGGCAGGCCGGCACGCTGTTCGATGGCGTGGCGGTCGACGTCTACACGAACGGCTCCGTCACGCTGCAGATTGCGACTTCCGTGCCGGTCGACACGGCGAACCTCGTCACCGGCACGTCGGGAAACGACACACTGACCGGCACCGCCCAGCGCGATCGCCTGCGTGGTCTGGGCGGCGACGACACCCTGTCGGGCCTCGGCGGCGCCGACGTCCTCGACGGCGGCAGCGGTGTCGACGCGATGACCGGCGGTGATGGCGACGATACCTACTTAGTCGACGACCCCGGCGACACGGTCACCGAAGCGAACGGCCTGGCCGGTGGCAGCGATCTCGTGCAGTCCTCGGTGAGCTATACGCTCAGCGACCCCGACGTCGAGCGATTGCTGCTGGTGGGAAGTGCCGTGGTCGGCACCGGCAATGCTTCCGCCAATACCCTAACCGGCAACGACCTCGGCAACACGCTGTACGGCAAGGGCGGCACCGACACGCTCGATGGCGGCACCGGCGACGACCACCTCTACGGCAACGACGCCGCCGCGTGGAGCGATGGCGTCACGGATACTTTGCGCGGCGGCAACGGCGACGACCACTACTACATCGGCGATGGCGGCGACGTGGTCCAGGAGAGCGCGAATGCGGGCACCGACAGCGTGCATTCGACCTTCAACTACACCTTGCCCGATAACGTGGAAAACCTGCTGTTGTACGGGGGCGCGACGACCGGCACCGGGAACGCAGGGGCGAACCGGATCACCGGGGGCAGCAATGGCGACACCCTGATCGGAAAGGCGGGCGCCGATCACCTGGCCGGGGGCGCCGGCAACGATCACCTCCACGGCAATGACGCCGCGACCAGGGCGGATGGCGCTGCGGATACGCTCGCCGGCGGACCCGGTGACGACACGCTGTACGTCGGCGACGCGAGTGACATCGTGATCGAGTTCGCGAACGAGGGCTCGGACACGGTCCGCGCGTTCGTCAGCTACACGCTGCCCGCCGGCGCGGAGATCGAACATCTGGTCCTGGAGACCAACGCCGCGAACGGTACCGGCAACGAGTTCGCGAACACCATCACCGGCAACGCCGGCGCCAACGTCCTCGATGGTGGTGGTCCGGAACAGGATACGTTGAATGGTGGCGCAGGCCATGACACCTACCGTGTGACCCTGGTCAGCGGGCAGTTCGGCCAGGTCCGGATCGACGACGTCATCGTCGATCCGGACGGTCCTGGCGCCGGCGTCCTCCTCATCGCGAATCCTTCCCGGTTCAACTACATCCACGACACCGACGCCGCATACGGCTTCGCGGACTTCGAGTTGACGGGAGGCAACGCGAACGGGATGAACGGCGACGAGAACGACAACGTCGTCCGCGACAGTTCCGGGAACGGCAATACCCTGGACGGCAAGGGCGGGGACGACACGCTGCACGGCCTGGGCGGCAACGACATCCTGATCGGCGGTGCGGGGCGCGATCGCCTGTTCGGTGGCGACGGGGACGACACGCTGCATCACGACGCTGATGATTCGGATCTGACCGTTTCCGGCGGCAGCGGCACGGACACCCTTCTCGTGACGGCCAACGACGTCGCGGTCACGAATTTCTTCAGCGATATCGAGGTGTACAAGTCCGCCGCATTGCGCACGAACTTTTCGGTCAGATACTCGATTCTCGGTGCGCCAGTCTCGATCATCGGCGACGGCAACGACAGCGTGACACTGCAGGGCGCCGGTGTCCGGCGCATCGGTACGGAGGTCCGCTCGTTCAACATCGGCGGCGCGCAGGAGACCCACGCCGTCGCCATCTACCGTGACGTTCTGGGGAGGGAAGTGGCGGTCGCCGACGGCGTGGCGGTGATGACCCAGTTCGGCGGCGCCGGTGACGCCGTCGCCCTGCTGGGCGACGTCGACGGCGACGGCTTCGACGACCTCGGCGTGACCGACAATTCCTACTTCGGGACGCTGACGCTCACCCGGGGCGGCGCGACCGGCACTGGCAGCAGCACCACTCTGGCCGGACGCGAATGGGTGAGTGCTGCCGGCGACTTCGACGCCGACGGTTTCGCGGACTTCGTCAGCGCACGGGGCTTTACGGCGCACCTTTCGTTCGGAGACGGCGGGGCGCCGACGCAGAGCGCCATCGCGATCGGCGGTGGTCACCAGGTCGCGGACGGCGCGGGCGACGTCAACGGCGACGGCTTCGATGACCTCCTGCTGAGTCGACATGACGGCCCCGGAGTCCACCTGCTGTTCGGGCGCTCAGCCGCGCTCGGTGCCTTCCCCGAGCCGGATTTCGGCGGCCGCGACGGCGTACGGCTCGGAACCTACTCGGATTCCGCGAACGTGGGGTTCTCCGCCAGCGACGCCGGGGACGTGAACGGAGACGGACACCACGACCTGCTTGTTTCCGATCCATTTGTAAACAGCGGGCGCGGCGTCGTCTATGTCGTGTTCGGCGGGCCATTCGGCCCCACCACGGATTTCACCCTTGGCTCGGTGAACGGGCAGAACGGCTTCGCCATCCGCGGAAGCATCACGGGCAGCTTTACGGGCGACTCGGTCGATGCCGCGGGCGACATCAACGGCGACGGATTCGGTGACATCCTGATCGGAGGCGGATTCAGCTCCGTGGTCTACGTCGTCTTCGGCCGGGCCTCAGGCTTCCCTGCCGACCTGCAACTCTCCAGCCTCGGAGGCAGCGATGGATTCAGGATTCAGATGGCGACCAGCCTTGACAGCTCGGTCAGCGGGATTGGCGATGTGAACGGTGACGGATTCGACGACTTCGCGATCGGGTCGATCGACGGCGCGGGCTACGATGCCGGGAGCGTAGCGATCGTTCATGGTCGATCCTCTGCGTTCGGCAATGCGCCCTCGCTCGAGTCCGTTGCCGCCGTCGTCTTCGACGGTCACGCGGCACAAAATCACTACGACTTCTCGGACGCACTGGGGAGCGCCATCGACGGCGGCGGCGACATCAACGGCGACGGCTTGGACGATGTGATCGTCGGTGCGCCGGGCTTCGCGGGATCCGGAACGAGCTACATCATCTATGGCCAGGCATCCTCGGCGCCAACCGTACTGCGCGGGACGAGCGGCGGAGATTCCGTGACCGGCACCGCCGCCAGCGAGACGCTGCTCGGCAATACCGGCAACGATACCCTGCACGGGGGCAACGGTATCGACGTGCTGGAGGGCGGCGCGGGCAACGACGTCCTGATCTGGGATGCCCTCGACCGGCGGGTCGACGGCGGTTCCGGCGTCGATACGCTGCGCATCGACGGCACGGGCGTCACGCTCGATCTGACCGCTATCGCCAACAACCGCATCGAGAACATCGAGCGCATCGACCTGAACACCACGGGCAGCAACACGCTGAAGCTGAGTCACCTGGACCTGCTCTGGCTTTCCGAGACCTCCAGCACGCTCCTCGTGCTGGGCAGCGCCGGCGATACCGTGATTTCGTCCGCTCAGAACTGGGTGCTGCAGCCCGGCATGACCACCATCGACGGTCAGACCTACGCCAGCTATTCGGTGGTCGACCCTCTCCGGGGTGCGCTCGGCGGCACGCTGCTGGTGGACGTCGACATCACCCGGACCATTTCGTGACGGGCCCGCACCGTCACACGGTGCACCGCGTGGCTGAACCGGGGCCTTCACGTCCCCGTGCAGGCGAACGCGGTACCCGGAGTGAAGGCGTGCCAGCCGGTAGACGGCTCGAGTCGGCGTTCAGCGGACAGATGCACCGGGAGCAGGCCATCGGGCGCGTCAAACCCTGAGCGCCCGCCAGCCAGGGCGAGGCTGCTTCCGCGCTGGCCGCCGCGCGCAGCACAGCGTTCCCGCAGCATCCGCGACGCGTCGAAGTACCCCGCCGGCAGGACGACCAGCCCGCCGGCAACGTCCACCTCCGGGGAGTCGATGGTGATCTGCCCGTCCACGCCGAACCGGGACGAGGCGGAGATGACGCTGTCCGGAGAAACGATGAAGGCCCCGGCGACGATGTCGATGTTGCCGCCGTCGCCCCCGAAGGCATCGGCGATGATGCGGCCGCCGTCGACGATCACGAACTGCGGGTCGATGTCGATGTTGCCGCCATTGCCCTGGCCGCTGCCGACGGCGGTCGTGATCGCGCCGCGCACGAGGACCAGGTCCCGCGCGCGGATGACGACGTTGCCGCCGTCGGCGAGCCGTGCCTCGGTCGTCACGGCGCCGCCCCCGTCGATCTCCACGGCGCTGACCGCCTGCAGCGCCAGCGTGCCGGCGTTGCCGCCGCCGTCGCTCTGCGAGCTGACGATGCCGCCCGGCCCGACCAGGATGCGATCGGCGGCGATGGTCATCGCGCCACCGTCACCGCTGCCCTCGGTCTTGACCGTGATCTCGCCGCCGTCCCGTACCTGCACGACACCGGCGCGGATCGTCAGCGTACCGCCGTCACCGCTGCCGGCCTGAGCACCCGAGGCGGGTGCGAAGTTGCCGGCGCTGACGATGCCGTGGTCGCGGACGGTCACGGTCGGCGCCTGCAGGTCGAGGTTGCCGGCGTCCCCGCCACCGCCTTCGGTCGAGACGAACACGCCGCTGCGGAAGCGCTGCGGACTGGCGTCGCGCCCGCCGATCTCGACCCGTTCCGTGGCGACGATGTCGACGTTGCCGCCCGCGGCGTCGGTGAACGTACTGGCGTCGATCTGGCCGCCCCCTTCCAGCACCAGGCGCCCGGCCCGGATGATCACGCTGCCGGCTGCACCCGTCCCCTGGCTGCGGGCGGTGATTGCACCGTCGTACAGGCTGATGACCGGTGCGGTGACCACGACGTTGCCGGCCCTTCCCGCACCCAGCGTGGAACTGAACAGGCCACTGGTCGGGCCGGCCGGATCCCGCGTGCGCAACTCCAGCGATCGGCTCGCCGTGACCTCCAGGCGGCCGCCGGCGCCCTGCGCCTCCGTCGCGACGTCCACCTGCGCAGCGTCGTCGATGCGGATGGCGCCACCGGAGACGGTCACGTTGCCGGCTGCCCCCGCACCTCTCGTACGGGAGGCCACGGACGCAGCGACGACCGTGATGTCGTCGGCCGTGACGGCGACGTCCCCGGCCCGGCCGAAACTGCGGGCGAGCGAGTACACCTCGGACCGGTCGGCGATGGTTACCTCGCGGGTTTCGATCCTGACGTCACCGGCACGACCGCTGGCCCCCGACTCGGTGTAGACGGACGAGCGCCGGACGGCCACGCCATCGTCGGCCTGGACGACGAGACGACCGCCGTGACCGGCCGCGCCGTGGACGACGCCGACCTCAGAGTCCTCGATGGTCACCTCCCCGGCGCGGAGCAGGAGGTCGCCGGTATTTCCGGCTACGTCGACGTCGGTGCGAAGGACGCTGCCATCGCTCACCGCGACAACCCCGCCCACGTACGCGCCGTCGTGCGGTGCCGCGACGGGCACCTGGCCCGAGGTGGCCGCGACCAGCGTGAGGGCGGCACCCGGTGCACGGAGCCCGGCGCCCCGGACCTCGACGCGACTTCCGGCAGCGAACAGGTCGCCGCCCACGGGCGTGGCGAACGTCGCACCTGCGATGTCCAGCACGGCCTCGCTGCCACCGAGGAACCCGAAGGCCGCGGGTGGCGCACTCGTCAGGGTCGACGCGCCCGGCGAACTCGCGTCGAAGCGGCCGCCGTCCGCGAACTGTACGTAGTTCGCCGTAGCGACCCGGAACGCGCCCGTGACGTCCAGCGCCGCGTTCGGGCCGAACACGATGCCGCGGGGATTCACGAGGTAGAGATCCGCGTCGGCGACCGTGGATTGCAGCAGTCCGTCGATGCTGGAAGCCTGCCCGGTGACCCTGGCGACGATGCGCTCGATGCCGGCGCTGCCGTTGAAGGTCGCCGATTCGGCAGCGGTCAGGTTGAAGCGCAGGAAGCTGTGGAACAGGTTCGGGCCGCCGCCGGGGCGCGTACCGTGGCTCTCCTCGATGGCGTACGCCGGTCCGGGCAGCGGACCGGCGACGCCGACCGTGCCATCGAGCACGACGTCCGCGGGTACCGGCGCGCCCCTGGCCAGCATCATCGCGACCAGGGCCACGGCCATATTGCGTCGCAGCAACACGGGTTTCCGCCTCATGTGTCGCATGGCAGTACGTGCCGTGGGACCATCATTCCGGCGCCTCCCCGTGAGGTCAACCCAAGCCGCATTACCGCTGCGCGATGACGGACGAGCGCCCGGGGCGCTATGCTCCCCGTCACCCTCGGAGAGTACGGACCACGTCGGCGGCCGTTGCTCCGGGACTGCCCCGGGGAATCATCAGTTGCCGCACTGCCGGAGGGCTGAAAGGACTCCGCATGGCCGCCCGCGTCCTGCGCTACGTCGTCGCTGCGGCGCTGGCGTTCGCGCAGCCCGCGTGGGGTGGCGGCTTGCGCTCCGGCGCGTCCCCAGGCATGGAGGACGTCCGGCCGCCGCTCCCGCCGTTCAGGGAGCCTGCTTCGCCGGATTTCACGCTGCCAACCATCCCGCCGCCTGCCGCCGACGCGCCGTTGTCGGCAGGGCCGAAGGTGCTGGTCCGCGAGATCCGACTGAGCGGTCATACCGTCTTCTCCACGGCCGAACTGCACGCCATCGTCGCTCCCTACGAAGACAGGGAACTCTCGACCGAAGACCTGCAGGCCCTGCGCGTCGCCCTCACGCGCCACTACGTCGATCGCGGCTACATCAATTCCGGCGCCGTCCTGCCCGACCAGACAGTCAGCGACGGCGTCATCGAGTACCGCATCGTCGAGGGGACCCTGACGGACATCCGGATCACCGGCAATCGCGCTCTCGCGAACGGCTATCTGGAACGCCGCATCGCGCGCGGGGCGGGCACTCCGCTCGACCTGGACGGGCTGCAGGAGCAGATGCAGATCCTGCTGCAGGACACCCTGGTCGAACGCATCAATGCCGAGCTGCGGCCCGGCGCGCAGCCGGGCGAGAGCATCCTGGAGGCCACCGTCGAGGAACGACTGCCGTACATCGCCGATGCCAGCTTCGACAATGCGCTCGCGCCGAGTCTCGGCGGCCTGCGCGCGTCCCTCGGCATCGGGCACCGCAGCGCACTGGGGTTCGGGGACGTGGCCCTGTACCAGCACGAACGCGGCGAGGGCCTGCACCGGCATTCCTTCAGCTATGACGTGCCGATCACCGCGACGGACACCACCGTCGGGGCGTGGCTCGATTCGGTCGACTCGCGCAACGTCGAGGAACCCTTCAACAGCATCGACATCGAGAGCCGTTACGATGCGCACGGCGTCAGGGTGGAACACCCGCTGCTGCGATCGACGAGCCGGACGCTGAAGGTCGCGGCGGCTTTCGAACGCCGCACGAGCCGCACCTACCTGCTGGAACTGCCGTTCTCGTTCGCGCCCGGCGTGCAGGACGGCCGCAGCGAGGTCTCCGTCATCCGCCTGACGCAGGAATGGCTGGCGCGCTCGCAGGAGGATGTGCTCGCCATCCGGTCGGTCCTGAGCTGGGGCGTCGATGCGTTCACGCCGACCTTCAACGCGACCGGCCCGGACGGACGCTTCTTCACCTGGCTGGGCCAGGCGCAGTACGCGCGCCGTTTCGAGGTCGGGCAGATCATTCTGCGCGCTGACCTGCAGGCCGCGGTCGATCCGCTCCTGCCCCTGGAAAAGCTCGCCATCGGCGGGTCGACCACCGTGCGGGGCTACCGCGAGAACCAGATCGTCCGCGACCATGGGTTCGTGACGTCGGCCGAGTTCCGCGTCCCGGTGTATCGCGGTGAGCGCTGGCCGATCACGGTGG
>CAYOJP010000122.1:0-11180 GCA_964404305.1 uncultured Gammaproteobacteria bacterium | reverse complement strand
GTTGACCTCTATCGGCAGGAAGTCGAAGCGGTTGGCGTAGGCCTGCGAGACCAGGCCGGTGACCGCCTCCACGTCGAGCCGCAGCGGGTCGATGCGTACGTAGGGCAGGCCGCAGGCCTCGGCCAGCCACTTGGTCAGCCGCTCCAGCGTCAGCGGGTAGCTCGGGCGCGTGGCGCTGTGCCAGCCGAGGTCGGCGATCGTGAGCAGGGGGTGGCGCTCGTCGGTGCGGGCGCGGCCGCCGGCCTGCTTGTACTGCTCGACCTGCTGCGCGCTGACGAGCCCGTCGGCGACCAGGGCGACGAGCACCTGGTCGAGGCCGAGCTTGCGGTCGACCTCGCTCGCGAGCGAATGCCTGCGCACGCCGGTCACGGCAGCGTCGCCCCGGGATCGTCGCCGGCGATGCGGTCGGTCGCGCGGGACAGCCGCTCGATCAGCGTGTGCAGGAACAGCTTGTGGAATCTTAGCTGGCAGTTGACCGAGGTGCGCTCGATGAGCGGCGCCTGGGCTTTCATGTAGGTGACGTCGTCGCGGGCGGTGATGGTGGCGGTGCGCCCGCGGCCCGACACGTAGCCCATCTCGCCGAAGCAGTCGCCAGGGCCGAGGCAGTCGATGTGGCGCGTGTTCTTCGACACGTCCACCGTGCCCTCCACGATCACGTAGAACGCCTTGTCGGTCTCGCCCTCCAGGATGATGCTCTTGCCGGCCGGCACACGCTGCCAGGCGCTGGCATTGATCAGCTCCCAAAGCTCGGCGTCGGAGAACGGGGCGAAGAACGCGAGCGCGCGCGCGGCGTTGTACTTGTCCTGCCGGGGGATGCCGCTGCCCGGCGCGGGCAGGAAGTCGAACACCAGCCCCAGGTCGCCCGCCAGGTCGCTGCCGCTGCGATAGCGCGTGCGGGGGTCCTTCGACAGCGCGCGGTCGAGAATGCGGGTGAGCACGGCGGGCAGGTCGGCGCGCAGCCGGGTGATCGGCACCGGCTGGCCCGCCAGGATGCGGTGATTGATGGCCTCGATGTTCTCGGCGGCGAACGGATGGGTGCCCGTCAGCGCCTCGTACATCACGACCCCGAGCGAGAACAGGTCACTCTGGGGCGAGACCGGTTCCCGCCGGACCTGCTCGGGTGACATGTACAGGGGCGAGCCCGCGTGCTGCGCGGTGTTGTCTCCGGGGTCCCCGTGCATCACGGCGATGCCGAAGTCCGTGAGCTTCACGTCGCGGTCCTCGGTGACGAGGATGTTGCGCGGCTTGATGTCGCGGTGCACGACGCCCTTCTTGTGGGCGTAGTCGAGCGCGAGGGCGCACTTGTAGAAGACCTTGATGGCCTCGTCCACGGGCAGCAGGTTGTCCGGCCGGCAGTAGTTCTCGAGCGTGCGCCCGCCGTGCACGTATTCCATCACGATGTAGTAGACACCGCGGTCGACGCCGGCGTCGAAGATGGCCGTGATGTTCGGGTGCTTGAGCATCCCGGCGGCCTGCGCCTCGTTGAAGAACAGGCGGCGGAACAGGTCCTGGTCGGCCTCGGAACTGCCGGGGGGCGGATGCGCGACCTTGATGGCCACCGGCCGGTCGATGAACGGGTCATGGCCCAGGTGGACCGTGCCCATGCTGCCGTGCCCGATCTCGCGGATCACCCGATACTTGGAGAGGGTCTGCAGTTCGGTCGGCGCAGGGGCTTCGGCGGGCATGGTGGGCTGCCGGCGGTGGCGGGCGGGGAACGACGATTATAGGCCATGGGTCGCGCTCCGGCCCACGCCGGCCTGGGAACGGCCGCGGCTTCCCGGGGGTCTGATAGGATCGCGACGCCCGCCGTGCCGGAGGCCCCGGGCGGCGGTGCGCCGCCCTGCAACCAGCCTGGAGCTTCCCCAGCCATGCGACTGACCCTGCTTCCTCTCGTACTCGCCCTCGGCGCCGGTTCCGCGGCGGCGGCCGACGACATCGCCGCGCGGCTGGCCGAACGGCTGCGCGCCTCCATCCCGGACGCCAAAGTGACCTCGGTGAAGCCATCGGGCGTTCCCGGCCTGTTCGAGGTAGCGATGGGCCCGCGCATCCTCTACATGACCGAGGATGGCCGGTACGTGATGACCGGCGACCTGATGGATCTCAAGGAACGGCGCAACCTGAGCGAGGAACGGCGCCGCGACGCGCGGGTGGCCTCGCTGAAGGCCGTCGGCGGCGTCCAGACGATCGACTTCGCGCCACCCGAGCCGAAGCACTGGATCTACGTCTTCACGGATGTCGATTGCGGCTACTGCCGCAAGATGCACCAGGAAGTCGCCGAGTTGAATTCCGCCGGCATCGGGGTGCATTACCTCGCCTACCCCCGCCAGGGGCTCGAGTCCGAGGGCTATCACAAGATCGTGTCGGTCTGGTGCGCGGCGGACAGGAAGAAGGCGATGACCCTGGCGAAGTCGGGGAAGGAAGTCCCGGCCGCGCGGTGCGACAGCCCGGTCGAGGAACTGTACGAGCTGGGCGAAGCGATGGGCGTGCGCGGCACCCCGGCGGTGTTCCTCGAGAACGGCGAGGAGGTCGGCGGCTATGTTCCGGCCGCGACGCTGGCAAAGCTCCTGAACGGCCCCAAGTCCTGACCGGGCCGGTACCGGCGGCTCAAGGGCCGCCGGCGAGCGGCAGGCCGCTGACGGTGTCGAGCGTCACGCGCGTCAGGGCGCCATCCTTTTCGCGGTAATCGACCCGCACGGGCAGGAACGAGAGCGTCGGCGCGCACCACAGGGTCGTCTCGCGGCTGCTGTCGCTGCGCTGCCTCACCACCCGCACGGTATCGAGATCGCCCAGAGCCGTGTGCAGACGTTCGCTGCCGACGACCAGCAGCCGGTAGTCCTTGATCCGGCCGCCATCGGCGATCCGGTAGTCGAGCCGGGTCATGCCGGCCCCCAGGTCGCGCATCAGCACCAGCTGGTAGAGCAGCTTGTCGAGCACCCCGTTGGCGGCCGGCATGTGCCAGCGGTCACTGTTGACGGTGGTCTCGATGCGGGCCGCGACCCGATCGAAGCGCACGCTCACCGTGCGTTCCTTGCGTCCCCCGGTCTGCCGGTAAAGGTACTCGGCCGGCAGGACCTCGCCATCGGCGAGTGTCCAGCGGCTTTCCTCGGTGATGCGGTCCTTGCGGAACAGCCCGGCGATGCCCGTCGCCCGGCTCTCCGAGCGGAAGGTCCAGGCGCCGTCGGCAGCCAGCCCGTGGGTGCGGGTCATGTGCCCGATCGGGACCCCGTTCACGCGCAGGGTGTAGGTGGCGGTGAACGGTGCCGGCATCGCGACCGGAGCGGCGACGACCGGGCCGCCGGCGAGCAGCCCGGCCACCAGGCCGATGCACGCACAGCGGGCGAGGAGGGGCAGGGGCATATGCTAGGATCAAGCGTCGTTCGCGCCCGATTATAGTCGAGAAGCCTCCCCGTCATGCTCATACCGCCTGCCGGCTTCTCCGCCGCCCGCGTGCTGGTGGTCGGCGACGTGATCCTCGATCGCTACTGGTTCGGCGCCACGAACCGCATTTCGCCCGAAGCGCCGGTCCCGGTCGTGCGGGTGGACGGTCGCGAGGATCGCCCCGGCGGTGCCGCGAACGTCGCCCTCAACATCGCCGCGCTCGGCGCGCGGGCCACGCTCATCGGTACGGTGGGGGACGACGAGGCCGGGGCGGCCGTCCGGACGCTGCTCGCGAAGGCCGGTGTCGCCTGCGCCCTCGCTACCGCGGCCGGCTGGCCGACGATCGTCAAGCTGCGGGTGCTCAGCCAGCACCAGCAACTCATCCGCCTCGACTTCGAGGACGCCGCCGTCGGCGACGGGGAACGCCTGCTGGAGCGTTACCGCGCCGCGCTGACCGACGCCGATGTCGTCGTGCTGTCCGATTACGCCAAGGGCAGCCTGTGCCGGGCACCGGAATTCATCGCGCTCGCGCGCGCCGCCGGGCGTCCGGTCGTGGTCGATCCCAAGGGCACCGACTTCGAGCGCTATCGCGGCGCGACAGTCGTCACCCCCAACCTGAGGGAGTTCGAGGCGATCGCCGGGCCGGTGGGCGACGATGCCGCCCTTGCCGCCGCCGCCCGCGTTCTGCGCGAGCGGCTCGACCTCGGCGCAGTCCTGGTCACCCGCGGCGAGCGCGGGATGACCCTCGTCGGCAGCGCCGCGGAGCCCGCCCATTTCGCCGCGCAGGCGCGGGAGGTCTACGACGTGACCGGGGCCGGCGATACCGTCTGCGCCGCGCTCGCGACGGGGCTTGCCGCGGGGCTCGACCTGCAGCACGCCGCCGCGCTCGCCAACCTCGCCGCCGGCATCGCCGTCGGCAAGCTCGGCGCGGCGAGCGTCTCGACGGCCGAACTGGAACATGCCCTGCGCACCACGGCGGGCGGACCGCAGGGGGTGGTCGATGAAGACACGCTCGTGACGCTGGTCGCGCAGGCGCGCCGCCAGGGCGAGACGGTGGTGATGACCAACGGTTGCTTCGACCTGCTGCATGCCGGCCATGTGCACTACCTGCAGGCCGCGCGTCGGCTCGGCGATCGCCTGGTGGTGGCCGTCAACGACGATGCGTCGGTGCGGGCCCTGAAGGGCCCCGGCCGCCCGCTCGTGCCGCTGCCCGGTCGCATGCATGTGCTCGCCGCCCTGGCCGCGGTTGACTGGGTGGTGCCGTTCGCGGAGGCGACGCCGGCTCGCCTGATCGGGCGCGTGCTGCCGGATGTCCTGGTGAAGGGCGGGGATTATCGCGGGGCCGAGATCGCGGGCGCGGCCGCCGTGCGCCGTGCCGGCGGCCGGGTCGAGATCCTCGAGTTCGTGCCCGGTTGGTCGACCTCGGCGCTGGTGGATGCCGCGCGCGGGCAGGGCACGACGTGATCCTGGTCACCGGCGGCGCCGGCTTCGTGGGTTCGAACCTCGTGCGGGCCCTGAACGACGCGGGGCGTACCGACGTTGTCGTCGCCGACGATCTGACCGACGGCACCAAGTTCCGCAATCTCGCCGACTGTACGCTCGCCGACTATCTCGACAAGGACGAGCTGATCGCGCGCGTCAGCCGCTCCGGCCGGCTGCCGGGCGAGTTCGAATGCGTCTTCCACCTCGGTGCCTGCGCCGATACGACCGAGTGGAACGGCCGCATCATGCTCGAGATGAACTTCGCGTATTCGCGCACGTTGCTGGAGGCGTGCCTGGAGCAACGGGTCGCCCTGGTGTACGCCTCGAGCGCGGCCGTCTATGGCGGGGCGACGCAGTTCCGCGAGGAGGCGATCTGCGAGCGGCCGCTCAACATCTACGGCTGGTCGAAGCTGCTGTTCGACCAGTACGTGCGCCGGCGACTGCCCGGGGCGCGCAGCCAGATCGTCGGACTGCGCTACTTCAATGTCTACGGCCCGCGCGAGCTGCACAAGGGCCGCATGGCGAGCGTGGCGATGCACTTCAACCGCCAGGTGCTCGAGCAGGGCGTGGTGCGGCTGTTCAGCGGCAGCGGCGGCTACGGCGATGGCGAGCAGCGCCGCGACTTCGTGCACGTCGCCGACGTGGTCGCGGTGACGCGCTGGTTCGCTGCGCATCCGGGCGTCAGCGGGATCTTCAACGTGGGCACCGGCCGCGCCCAGACATTCAACGAGGTCGCGCGCGCCGTGCTCGACTGGCACGGCCGCGGCACCATCGAGTACGTGCCCTTCCCGGCCGATCTCGCCAGCGCCTACCAGAGTTATACGCAGGCCGATCTCGGGCGTCTGCGCGCGGCGGGCTACGCCGGAGCATTCCGCGACGTCGCGACCGGCGTGCGCGGGTATCTCGACTGGCTGAACGCCGGCGCGGCGTAGGCGTGCGACGAGCGTACTCGGCGCTCCTCTACCTGGCGTTGCCGCTCGTGCTCGCGCGGCTCGCCTGGCTCGGGCTGGGCAACCGGGAGTACTGGCGCCGCTGGACCGAGCGTTTCGGCTTCGCGCCCGCCTCGCCGCCGGACGAGCGACCCCTGTGGGTGCACGCGGTGTCGGTCGGCGAGGTGCAGGCCGCGCGCCCCCTGCTCGAGCGGCTGCGGCATCCCGGCCGGGATTGCCCGGTGCTGGTGACCACGACGACGCCGACCGGCGCGGCGATGCTCGCGCGCGATCCGGCCGGGGTTCGCCATTGCTACTTTCCCTATGACCTGCCGGACGCGATCGCGCGGTTCCTGGCCAGGGTGCGACCCTGCGCGCTCGTCGTGATGGAGACCGAGATCTGGCCCAACCTGTTCGCGGCCTGCGCAGGCGCGGGCGTGCCGGTCGTGCTCGCCAATGCCCGCATGTCGGCGCGCTCCGCGGCCGGCTACCGGCTCGTGGGGCAGCTGACGGCGGCAACGCTGCGGAATGTGACGGTGATCGCCGCGCAGAGCGACGCCGACGCTGCGCGCCTCGTCGCGCTCGGCGCCCCGCCGGAGCGCGTGCAGGTGACCGGCAGCGTCAAGTTCGATGCCCGCATGCCCGCCAGCCTGCACGAGCGCGCGGCGCCATTGCGCCGGGAGTTCGGCGTCAACCGGCCGGTGCTGATTGCCGCGAGCACCCACGCCGGGGAGGAGGAGGCGGTGCTCGGTGCCTGGCAGCAGGTGCGCGCAGCGCTCCCCGAGGCGCTGCTGGTGCTGGTGCCCCGGCACCCGGAGCGGGGCACGCGGGTCGCGGAACTGTGCCGCGCTCGCGGGTTGCGATGCGTCGCGCGCAGTGCCGGCGGCAGTGCCGCCGGCGTCGACGTGTACCTGGGCGATACCCTCGGCGAGCTGCCGCTGCTGTATGCCGCGGCCGATGTCGCCTTCGTGGGCGGCAGCCTCGTGCCGGTGGGCGGACACAACATGCTCGAGCCGGCGGCGCTCGGCCTGCCGGTGCTGACCGGTCCGCACACGTTCAACTTCGCCGCGGTGGCGGCGACGCTGAAGGCGGCCGGGGCGCTGGAGGAGGTGGCCGATTCGGCCGAACTCGCCACGCGGCTGTCTGCCTACCTCGACGACGCCAGCCTTCGGGCCCGCGTGGGCGATGCCGCGCGGGCGGTGGTCGCGGCCAATCGCGGCGCGATCGATCGCCTGGAGGCGATCGTCGGGCCACTCACCGCTGCGCGCCCGCAGCCCTGAACCGCGCGGTCAGCGCACGAGGCCGGCGAGGGTCTTGAAGTGCGGGTGGTTCTTGTCCTGCAGCCACTCGAAGACGATCGACTCGGTGCTGATGACCATGATGCCGTATTGCCGGATGCGATCGAGCGCATTCTGGTAGTTCTCGAGCTTGCGCGAGCAGACCGCGTCCTCGATTACCATCACCTGCTTGCCGGCCTCGTGCAGGCGCACTGCGGTCTGCAGCACGCACACATGGGCCTCGATTCCGGCGAGCAGCACCTGCCGGCGCCCCGCCGCATCCAGCCGCTCGCTGAATGCCGGCAGCTGCGTCGCGGCGAAACAGGTCTTCTCGAACTGCGCGGAGCCCGGCGGCAGCGCCGAGGTGATGGCCGGCAACGTCGGTCCGAGGCCCTTGGGATACTGCTCGGTCACCAGGACCGGCACGCCGAACACGCCGCTTGCGCGGGCGAGGAGGGAGACGTTGTTGACGACCCGGTTGATGACCTTGCCGGGCATCGCGGCGCCCAGCTTTTCCTGGATGTCGACGATGACCAGCTGGCACTGATCGGCGTTGCAGAGCGACATGTCGCAGCCTCTTCCGTTCCGTTGGCATGGAGGTAGGCGCCAGTCGCACGACCCCCCCGGGCGGCGGGCGTAGAAGCCGGCGACGGTCCTGCGGACCCGGCCGGTGACGCTAGCGCGTCGCCAGCCAGGCGTTGACCAGGCCGAGATCCTGCGGCCCGAGGGTCCCGGCCGCCAGCTTCAGGCGCAGCGTATCCAGTATATAGTCGTAGCGTGCGCGGGCGTAATCCCGCTTGGCCCCGTACACCTCGCGCTCCGCGGCGACCACGTCGACGGTCGTCCGCGTCCCGACCTCGAACCCGGCCTGGGTGGCTGCCAGGGCGGTTTCGGTCGAGAGTACGGCCTGCTTCAGCGCGGTAACGCGGCTGATGCCCGAGACGACCCCCAGGTAGGCATTGCGGGCCTCGCGCTCGGCCGCGCGCCGCTGCTGCTCCACCGCTTCCAGGGCCTGCTCGTAGCGATAGCCGGCCTCACGGGTGCGGGAGACGACCTGTCCACCCAGGTAGAGAGGGACGCTCAGCTGCAGGCCGATGGCCGAGGCGTCGATGTCGGTGGACCCGAACCGACCGCCCTGCAGCTGGTAGCCGGTCGAGCCAACCACGTCGAGCGACGGGTAATGCCCGGACGCCTGGATCGAGATCTCGCGCTCGGCGACGGCTGCGCCCGCCAGCGCCTGCTGCAGCAGCAGATTCTGCTGCAGGGCTGCCGTCGCCCACTGTTCGACATCGGCCGGCTCCGGACTCGCGAGCGGCATGGCTTCCCCGAGCTCCACCAGGGTCAGCCGCTCGCCGCCGGTCAGCTCCCGCAGGAGTTCATGGGCGTTGTCGAGCGCGTTCTGGGCCGCGATCTCGTCCGCGACGGCCACGTCGTAGGCGGCCTGTGCTTCCTGCACGTCGGTGATCGCGATCAGGCCCACCTCGAAGCGCTGCCTGGCCTGCTCGAGCTGCCGGCCGAGCGAGGTCTTCTCGGCGATCGCGAACTCCAGGTTGTCCTGTCCGGCGAGCACCAGGAAGTAACGTGTCGCGGTCCGTTGCATGAGCTCCTGGCGCGCCGCGGACAGGCCCAGCTCGGCTTCGGCGATGCGCTGGTCCACCTGCTGCAGGGCGATGATCCGATCGCGGTGGTAGACGGGCTGGCGCAGGTTGACCGACCAGCTGCGGGTGTCGAACGAGGTATCCCCGCCGCCCCCGAGCCCCGCGAAGGCGCCGCCGTCGGATTCGATGTCCTGATCGTTCCAGGCGATGTCGGCCCCGGCGTTGACTTCCGGCAGCAGCAGTTGCGCGCGTGCCTGGGGCCGCTGTTCCTTGACGGCGCGCAGATTCGCCTCGACGCCGCGGAACTGCGGATCCTGCGTTTCGGCCAGCCCGAACACCTGCAGGAGATCCTCCGCCGGCACTGGCGCGGCGGCGATGGCGAGCAGGAGAAGGGTGTGGAGTCTGTGCATGGAAGTCCTCGCAGGCAGCGCGCGGTGCGGGTGCCGGTTCAGTATCGGGGGACGGTCGGATCGACGTCGCAGGACCACGCATCGATGCCGCCGTCGAGATTGGCCACGCGCGCGAAGCCGGCACGCTCCAGCCACGCCGCGACCTGGAGGCTGCGCATCCCATGATGGCAGATCACCACGATGTCGGCCCGGGGGTCCAGAGTCGCCGCTTCGGCCGGAATCCGGTTCATGGGAATGTGCCGCGAGCCCTCGATGCGGCACGTCCCGTACTCCCAGGGCTCGCGTACGTCGAGCAGCAGCGGCGTGGAGCCGCTGTCGATACGGGCCTTCATCTCGACCGGTGTCAGGCGTTCCATGCTGGAGGGTTCGGGCTGCCGGTGGCGGCGCGGCGGCGCGGTGCCGTGGACGTCCTCAAAGCGCGAAGCGCGGCCGCGGCCGGGCCCCGATGAGGGGCGGCAGGTCAGTCTCGAACAGGCTCTCGGTCCGCCACTCGGCCGCCCCGAGGCGCGTGACGAGCCGCGCGTCCATCACCGGGGCTTCCCCCACCACTATGAACAGGCGGCCGCCGGGGGCGAGTTGCTCGCCGAAGGCCAGCGCCAGTTCCGGGACCGAGCCCGTGACCGCGATGACGTCCCAGGGCGCGCCCGCGCTCCAGCCGTGCAACGCGTCGCCGGCCTCGAGTCGCACGTTGCCGTATCCCAGTTTGCCTAGGCGCGTCGAGGCCGAGGCGACGAAGTCGTCGTAGATGTCCACGCTCACGATCTCGCGCGCCAGCCGTGCCAGCAGCGCCGTCAGGTAGCCGCTGCCGGTGCCGACCTCCAGCACGCGATCGGCGGTGGTCGAAGCGAGCGCCTGCAGGAGGCGCCCTTCGACCTTCGGCGACATCATCACCTGCCCGTGGCCGAGCGGGATGCTGATGTCGGCGAATGCGAGGTTCCGGTACGCCTGCGGCACGAACGCCTCGCGCGGCACGTCCGACATCGCGTCGAGCACGCGCTGGTCGAGGACCTCCCAGGTCCGGACCTGCTGCTCGACCATGTTCACGCGGGCGCGTTCGAAATCCATGCGGTGTGTCTGCGCTGTGGCGGCGTGGGTGCGATGGGACGCTGGTGACGGGCGGCTGCTCCGGCAATTACAAAGCCCGCTGGGGCATTGTATAGTGCGCTGCGACGTAGGAGCTAGGGGTGCCCGCCGCGGCGCTGCGCAGCGCGCCGCCGCGATCGGGGCTGAGAGATACCCTTTGAACCTGAACCGGTTAGCACCGGCGGAGGGAAGCGTGTACCGCACCGGCCCGACGGCGGCGCAGGATCGCCGGCCGGGCGTGCCCGCCATCGCGAGGGACGGGCGGACCGGCGCATCCGCGTTGCCGCACGCATCCCGTTCCGGTGCCCGCCTTCGAGCGAGGTGCAGTGCATGAATGCAATTCCGCAGGCCGCCCTGAGCGACTCCGCCCGTGTCGACGATGCGGCGGTCCAGCCGCTGCCCAACTCCACGCGCATCTACGTCCAGGGCAGTCGCCCGGACCTGCGTGTGCCCATGCGCGAAATCCGCCAGGCTGACACCGTTGGCCGCGCCGGCGCCGAGCCCAATACGCCGCTGACGGTCTACGACACGTCGGGTCCCTACACCGACCCGCAGGTCCGCATCGACGTGCGGGCCGGTCTGCCGCCGTTGCGCGGCGGCTGGATCGAGGAGCGCGGCGACACCGTCGCGCTCGCCGGCCTGACGTCCGAGTACGGGCGCCGGCGGGCAGCGGACGAGCGCCTCCAGCCGCTGCGCTTCCGCACCGTGCGCCTGCCGCGCCGCGCCGCTGCGGGCGCCAACGTCAGCCAGATGCACTATGCGCGCCGCGGCATCGTCACGCCCGAGATGGAGTTCGTCGCGATCCGCGAGACCCTGCGCCGCGAGCAGCTCGCGAGCGCGGGACGGCTGCGCCGCCACCGCGGCGCGCCGCGGGGCGCGCGCCTGCCCGCGGTCGTCACGCCGGAGTTCGTGCGCGCCGAGATCGCCGCCGGGCGCGCCATCCTGCCTGCGAACGTGAACCATCCGGAAACCGAGCCGATGATCATCGGCCGCAATTTCCTCGTGAAGATCAACGCCAACATC
>CAYOJP010000121.1:0-11465 GCA_964404305.1 uncultured Gammaproteobacteria bacterium | reverse complement strand
GCGTCTCCACCATCAGCTGGTTCATCCCCGCGTGCGCGGGGACCACGTGTGACGCGATGCAGGGGTGCGACGCATGACCGGTTCATCCCCGCGTGCGCGGGGACCACGAACTACGAGCTGCCCGCCGGCGCCGTCACCGGCGGTTCATCCCCGCGTGCGCGGGGACCACTGAACGTGAGCGCGGATGACGCCACGCCCACGCGGTTCATCCCCGCGTGCGCGGGGACCACGCCTGCCCCACCTGGTCGAACAGGTCCGGCTGCGGTTCATCCCCGCGTGCGCGGGGACCACACGCTGGTGCTGAACGCCAGCGAAAGGACAACCGGTTCATCCCCGCGTGCGCGGGGACCACACGCTGGTGCTGAACGCCAGCGAAAGGACAACCGGTTCATCCCCGCGTGCGCGGGGACCACGACGGCGGAGGTCGAGCTGTGGGGCGCCGGGGGGGTTCATCCCCGCGTGCGCGGGGACCACTCTTCGGCCAGATCATTGTGCCGAAAGGATTTTTATTGCGCGCAAAAAGGTACCGGAACTGCGCCCGGCCGTCGAGGCGCAATTCCGACCACAAC
Source organism: uncultured Gammaproteobacteria bacterium (assembly GCA_964404305.1). Classification (GTDB taxonomy): domain Bacteria; phylum Pseudomonadota; class Gammaproteobacteria; order JADZEE01; family JADZEE01; genus CAYOJP01. The sequence goes on along the minus strand of CAYOJP010000121.1, from coordinate 10,896 downwards.
AATCAGATTGTTAAAGAGCGGACCAGTTGGTGCTTCCCAATCTGGTCATCGCGTCCCCCTAGGGTTGTATCGGCAGAAACTCGACCAGCCGAACACCATCGAAGTCCACCGGAACCCTGCGGTTGGCGCCACAAGTATCAAAGCGCATTCCCGATTCCTGGCCGGGATCTCGCCATGCAATCACGGCATTGCCGTCGGCGATCCCTTCCGTCACCTGCTCCCACAGGTACTCGCGGATTCGCTTGTTGTAATCGCCGACGTAGACCCCTGCACGAACCTCCAGGAGCCAGATGGCCATCCTTCCGCGCAATCGGGGTGGAGCGTTCTCGAGGACGATGACTATCATCGCTCAGCCCCTGTGACCCGGATCTCCCAGTGGGGCCGGGTCGTCGAACGCCGGTCCGACCTGATCCGGGCTCGTAGCGGGTGGCGTTCGACCGCCTGCCGCGAGAATGGCCTCGATGTCGGGAATGATGCGCTCGAGCAACCGGGTCTTCCGGAACACATCCCGGCAACCCAGGCGAACGTCTCGTTCCGCCTGTGTCGCCTCCCGGGCCGCGACTGCAAACGCCACGGGAACTACCGTCTCGAACTTGTAGATGTCCGCGATATCGTAGACAAATGACAGCGGCTTGCCGGTATGAATGAATCCGATCGCCGGCGCGTATCCGGCTGCCAGCACGGCAGCTTCGGCCACCCCGTACAGGCAGGACGTCGCGGCAGACAAGCACCGATTCGGAAGATCGCCGGCTGCCCAATCGTCCACGTCGTACTTGCGTTGCCGCCAAGTCACTCCATATTGGCCGGCGAGACGCTTGTACGTCTCGCGTACGCGCACACCCTCGATTCCACGAAGTTGATCGACGCTGCGCCTGGCAGGAGCTTCCTCGCCGAAGCGACGGCGGAACATCTCTCGCACGACTTTGAGACGCGCTTCATCGTCCAGTGCGAGCGACGCCTGGTAGAGAAGCCGGTCAGATCGCGCGCCGCCAGGCTGCCCTGCGGCGTAAAATCGCACGCCGGCTTCCCCTATCCACACCAGGAGGGTTCCCGCCTGCGCCGCCAATCTGACCGCGGCGTGGGATATGCGTGTTCCGATTTCCAGCATCAGGCACGCAACTCCGCCAATCGGAATGTGTGTCCTCACGCCTCGCTCGTCGAGGACCACGAACGCTCCGTCGAGCACGTCGAGCTGCCCTTTCTCGACGAATAAAACCGACAATCGCTCCTTCAGTGGGATCGGACGCAGCGGTGGCAGTCGTTCGTTCACGGGCGTCGTTCCGGCTATTCCCTGCGCGGGTCCGGCACGTTGTACCGCGCCAACGACAGCATGCCCATTCCCAGCGCTTTGCCGTGCCCGAGTCCGTTCCGGACGGCTTCGATAGTCGCGGCGGCATCCCGAACGCTCAGCAACCCCTCGAACAAGGCAGCCTGCAACACGATCCGGTCGCCAGACTTGCTTCGTCGAGCCGTTATCCGCTGGCTGTCGAGACGCAGACAGGCAACGAGCCCGAATCCGTGCTTGGCTGCCTGTTTCGAGAGCCAGCTAACCTGCTCAGACTCCCGTGACAACCCGAGCCGCTTGCCTTCGCGAGTGACCGTCGGATTCGTGCGGATTCGGAACCGGTAGGTCTGCCCCTCACGCACGAGACTCGGGAGATCCACCAGCTTGTCGCCCTCGATGCGTCTGGCATAACCGGAGAACTGGCTCCACCCTGACCAGTTCGCGGGCGCAACCGACTGCACCAGTAACTCGGGTGCGTGATCGTGGCGAAGTTGCGGTTCCAACCGCCAGAGGAAGCGGGCAGGCACATCGCCGTCGTCCCGAATGTACAACCGGCTGAGTGTTCTGTGCATTTCGTAAGGATCGGCGAGATCGCGACGGGCGAGCGGATTGCACGGATCGAGAGTCACCTTAGACAGGTACACAGATCGCCTCCGACATCACGTACCTGGGCCCGAACCGACGTTCGGAGAACGGTGCGACCGGCTGGTCCAGTTTGAGCGTTCCGGTTTCATCGGATTCGAGCGCCAGGCGAAGCGGCGTCTCACTCCCGTTCTCGACCGGCGCGATTCGCGGCCAGCGGCACAACAGTTCACGCAACCTCGCCTCCTGCAACCCGTCCGGGATCCAGACAGGCTCTCCCGGCGGGAAGCTCCTGCGTCCGAGGTACAGGGGCCAGACCGGCGCCTTGAGTGCCCTGTGAATCTCGCGCAGCAGCCCCGGCTCTTCGCCCTCGAGGCCTACCAGGAAACCCGCGTCGGCAAGAAAGTACCTCGGGCTGACGACCGTCCGTTGCGCGTCGACCTTTCCCGAAGCCGTAACGACGCCGGTCGCGGTCTGGTAATCCCGCATGAGGCTGCCCTCCCGATCGACACGGACCCCCATACGCAGTTGCGCAAGGTCCTCGACGTTCTCTGCCCGGTCACGCCCGAGAGCGGCGCATATCAGGCCAAGTATCCCGGACTTCGACGGCTCGAGCTGGCTATCCCGTTCATCGAAGCGGCTGGAAGTGCCCCATGACTGCATCGGCCCGGACAGGCGCATGAGGAGCGTCCACATGGCTCAAAGCCCCAGTTCGCTGCGGACCGACTGCTTCACCCACGCCACCAACGCGTCGATGTTCGGCATCGGTGCCCCCTTCTCCTGCGGCCACGTACCCGACATGTCCAAGTACGCCCAGGCGTCCCGGCCATCGCCGTAGAACGCCGCAATCTTCGAGTCGTGTTCCGCGAGCTTCTCCACCGACAGCGAAGTCAATTCCCGATCAGCCCGCGGCCAGACCGGCCGCTCGAAGGCATTGGCGAGATTGAACGGGCTCGAATGACGCAATACCACGCCGACGAAGCTGGGCGGATTGTGCGCGGCGAACGAATTCTGTTTACCCGTCGGGATTGCCTTGACCATCGCCTCCGTGAATGCGCCGAGTCCGGTCAGGACGAGTTCCGGGTCGTCACCGAGGTTGCTCATGAGCTTTGCCGGATCGACGACAGCATAGCGGTACAACGTCGCCGAATTGAACTCGACCTGTCCGATCATTCCGGCACCGGTCTCGCCGGCCCCACCCTCGTCGTCCACGGCGGTGAAGTAGTCGAACTCACGTTCCACTTTATGAGTCGAGATGGCATGCGCTACCTGGCACGCAGCGTCCTGGTTGATCTCCGGAAGATCCGCCAGCATCCTGCCGAAAAGCGCGACATCGACGGCTTTGCCACCATCGAGCAGCTTCTTCGCTTCCATGAGCAGTCCCTCCGGGACGCCCGCCTTCCCTTCCTTCTTCGACTTCTTCTTGCCGTCCGCGACCGGCTGGACGTTCAGTGCGTCCCAATGCCTGTCAATCAACCCAGCGAAAGCTGCAATTTCACGCCTGCCCAGAAACAGGAGGTACTGGGTGTCGCCTTCGTCATCCAACGGCAACCCCACTCCAGCGAGCGCAACTTCGATCCTGGGCTCGGCGTCAGTTCGTCCGAGATTCAGCAGCTCGAGAGCCAGCAGCTTCTTTAACTTCTTCGTTCGCACTGCCTGGTGCTCTGCCGGGATGGCGCTCGAACCCGCCGCCTGCAGGCGAATCGCCCGCTTGAAGCACTGGCTGCTGACGCGCGCACGCCGATGGCCGCCGAAGATGGCGTCCTTCGGCGCCCCTGTGTCGTCGCGATTGAGATTGGACGGCGCGAAATTCTGTATGAGATGGTATTCGACGAACAGTGCCATGGTGTCCTCCAGTCAGCGCGTCAGTTCGGATGTCATGCCGGCGTGCTCGCCTGCCGGCTGGGATTGGATACTGTAGAAGTCTCGGGCCCACCGCTGCCGTATCCGGTCCCGCGCCTCGGGCGCGAATGGATCGAGCCAACGCGCGAGGTCTTCGAGCAAGCCGGCGTAGTCGCAACCGGCGCCATCGGCGGCCAGCAATGTGACGGCCTGCCGCAATCGGGATGGTAGTTCGTCGGGATCGGCTGACAACAGCGTCAGGAACCGTTGCTCGATACTGGCACTGTCCCGGTTCCGTGCAACCTGGCCGAACGCCGCCGAGAACGGGGTGTTCTTCTGCTGAACTGGATGCAGGGCGAACAGGCCGGCTACCAGATAGAGCGCCTTACGCCACGGATCATCCGCATGCCGATCGGCGCCAACGAATCGCTCCACCCAGGGGTAAGCACCGGGATAGGCGCCGGGCGCGAATGCGAGGCTGCGCTTGAGGTGTGCCAGGGCACCGCGGTCCCGCTCGGCGAGCCCGTGCAAAAGAGCGATGAACGCATCAGCGCGATCGGTCATGCTGGAGTCTCCTCATTGGCCGCGTCGGAGGCGGTCAGACGCAGTGACGAAAGGAATGCGGCATACCTGGGCCGAACGAGCGCTTCGGCTCGGAACACCTTGGCTGAATCGCCTACCGAACGTCGCGTCGCCGTCCACCCCTGCTCCGCAGCGGCAATGAGGCTGTTGCTCCATTCGGTCCACGCCGCTTCGATGTCTTCTGCTGCGATGCGCTGCATAAGGGCAGGAACTGCACGCTCCACGGTCGAGAAATACGCGCTGGCCGCGGGCCCGTTATCGAATGCCGAGCGCGCGCGACTCCTCGTATCCTTGTGCGACGCATCGGGCATCGTCGAGGCAATCATGTCGGCGCAAATGCTGCGCAGGAGACTGAATCTCTCATCCGCCAGCCGTATCAGCCTGCGCAATTCTTGCGCTGCCGCAGGATTCGTCAGCAGCATGGACGGCAAATTCAGCCGTTCCATCCGCCAGCGCACCAGCTTGGCCTGGTCACTCGTGACGCCTGCAACGACGGTTCCCACTGTAGTTCCTTCCAGCCCCATCGTCTGATGGAGGTTGGCGGCCCATCCGAGAATGGATGGCGGAACGTCCTGTGCTCGTACAGGATCGGGCAGGAGCGCGGGAAGGTCGCGCCAGACGGCTCGTCCCTCACGGAAGGTCACCCGAACGGGCTTGCCATCCTTGTTGATGCGATAGCAAACCATCGGGTCGGGTGCGGTGTCCTCCTGCTCCAGGGCCACCCCTTCTGCGAACAGTAGATATCTTGTGCCGTACCCGTCAGATTCCGGAAGCAGGAGAACCGAGCGACTCAATCGCGTGTATGCGTCATCGTAACCGGCGGCGACTGTGGCATCGGCCGCCAGTTCTTCAACCGTAGTTGCATCGCTTTCCCAAGCCGGTCGGTCGTCCGGGCGCCGGGCATCGAACGGGTGGAGCGCGAGTACCAGCGATTCCAGCAAGGTCGTGCCCAACGGCAGCACCGCGGCCGTATTGGCCAGCGGCCCGGCTTTGTCCGAAGTACGCAGGACCTTTACGAGTCCGCCGGGAGTGAACTGGAGAAACCCGAGCAGGTGCAAACACGCATCGGCATAACTGATGGCGTCCGGTCGGTGATCGAGGGAATGTGCAAAGAGCACCGGGGCGTTGCCGTTGGCCGCTTCGAGTGCGATTTGCGTCCACGGTTTCACCTTGTCCCGCGTCTTCTCGCAGGTAGCCAGCGCTGCAACCTGCATGAAGGGATTGGTCGGGTGGAACAGCCAGAACCGTTCCCGCCACTCCCCGAGATACGCCCGCAACGCGGTTTCCGGAAATCCGTCGCGATACCAGCGGGCGCGATCGTTGTCCGACCATCGTGCGTGCCGCATCGTCAGCGCACGATGGACCATGGCGAGCAGCACGCGATGCAAGGCGACGAAAGCCGGCGGCGAAGTGACGGCGACGCCCGCATACGTGCGGGCGTTCAGCAGCACCTCGGTGAGGCTGGCGTTCGTCACCACGCCGGAAAGCGTTCGGACAGGTATCCATGGCTCATCCAGCAGGTTGAAAGCGGCTTGCGGCGGCTGGCTCATGCTCCCTCCGTCGTCTCGTACACCACGCCCAGGTCGGAGTCGAGGCGTACCCGCAGTTTGCCGAACGAAATCGCACCGTCCCGCAGGAGTAACGGCTTGAGATGCCGGAGCAGCGGGTGGGTCTCGAACGCCACCGGTGCAGACACTTGCGAGAGCGACTTCACGACGGCTTTTCGGGTGAGACGCACCTGCCTGAGATAGAGGTGGTGCGCGAGCGGATCGCTCATAGGCGCCTGCGGGTCAAAGGGCATTTGCCCCGGCGCCGTAACCCATCCGTCCGGCGTTTCGAATACGGGAACCACGAGCACGCTCTCCTCGCCAAGTCGGGTGGCTACATGCAGACGGCCACCGTCTCCCTCCTCGTTCGCCTGCGGCTTGTTGAGATACCCATCTTGCGGCGCAGCATCGGCATCGATGGCGGCATTGATGCTGAGACGCCGGGCGTACTGCACATCCGCAAGGTGCTCGCCGAGTGCGCGGTCGAGTTTCCTCTGAAACTCGTCCCGGTCGACGTCATCCAGCAGACCACTGGCATAAACGGCCTGAACCAGCCGGTCAATGTCTTGCGGAAGGCACCACATGCTCTCTCGACTGGCGATCTGCCATGTCCTGTAAAGAATGTAGGGGTCGTATACGTACGCCCACGCCGTACGTTCCAGGTCGGGCTCACGGTCGGGCATCAGACCCGCGACTGTCAATCGGGGATTCTCGTGTTTTTCGGGGCGTGTGCGGGCATGGCGATGCAACCGGCCGGCGCGCTGCAGCAAGAGGTCCATTGGAGCGAGATCGGTGAGCATGAAGTCGAAATCAACGTCCAGGCTCTGCTCGACGACCTGGGTGGCGACGAGCAGCGCCCGCTCCGGGCGTCCTTCGCCGGCACCGGGACCAAAAGCAGACAGTACAGCCGCTTCCCGGGCACCGCGTTCATCGGCCGGAAATCGCGCGTGAAAGAGCAGAAGCCGGGTATCGCCACCAACGCGCCCCTGGAGCAGCGAATAGAGATTCTGGGCGCGTTGGACGGTGTTCAGAATCACGGCACCACACCCACCGCCGGCCACGGCATCCAGCGCGGCCTCCGCAATGCCGGTCAGATCCTCCGGAATGGGGGTGACGTGTATCGGTGCCAGCGCACGGGCCGGAACGTGCTCGCCCCGGGTCGTCCCACCGTGGCTCACGAGGATCCGGGGATACTCGACCTCCGGCGCAGGCGGCGCCCCCCATGCCTCGAGAAGTGCCGCGCGGCGTCGGTCGGGCAGGGTCGCGCTCATCAGCACCACCGAGCAGTTCATCGCCTTCAGCCAGCGCAGCAGCGCCTCGATCAACCCCCCCGTATACGTATCGTAGGCATGCACCTCGTCGAGCACGACCACGCGATTGGCAAGCCCCCACAGGCGGACGAAGTGGTGCTTTACGTTCAGCGTCGCCAGCAGCGCCTGGTCGATCGTACCGGCCCCGTACGGCGACAGGAGCGGTCGCCGGCTGCGGGCAAACCACGCGGAAGACTGCACCGACTCCTTCGCCGACGCATCGATGTCGCGCAGCCGATGAATGTGCTCGTTGATCGACGCGGCACCGTGCACGAGCTGGATGTCGAGACGAGCATCCCCTCCGTAGGCATCCAGGAACGCGACTGCACGTTCGAACATCGCGTTTCCGGTCGACTGAGTGGGCAAGGCCACGTATAGACCACGATGCCCATTGACCGCCTGCAATCGCAGGTGGGCGAGGAACGCGAGTTCGGTCTTGCCTTCGCCCATCGGAGCTTCGACGAGCAGCAAGGCAGGCTCGCGCACGTCGTCGAGCAACCGGATGCCGGTGCTCTGCAGCGGCCGAGCGATGGTTCCCGGTCGACCGATGATGCGGCCCGTCTCGGCCGATGCGTCAACTACGCCCGCCGCGAGGGGACGGAAGACGGGCCAGCCAATGATATCCAGTGCCCTGCGGGCAAGCGCGAGTGCCTGTACGTGGTGGGCCGCCAGTGACGCATCGCGTTCTCCGGGGGGTAGCCAGTTCTGATTCGAGCCGATCCAGTCGGAGACGCTGGTCAACCCGGCCAACCACGCGATGGCGGGAAGGCCGACTTCCGCTACGGTGGGCATACCCGCAGGCTCGAGAGTCGCCCAGTAGGCGTCGAACAGCACGTCTCGGGCTTCGGACCAAGGTTGGCCTTCGAACCCTGGAACTGCTCCCGGGAGAGTTTGTGACGTCGGCATGTAGCCGTGGTGGGCACCGAGCGCCTGGGTGACCGGGACTATCCACGCCGCGCCAGGGAAGCGCGACGACAGCACCCGGCGCAACAGACCGGTGCCGGCGAAGTCGTGACGATCCACCCGCAGAGCCGCGGGTTTGAACGGCAACCCGGCGCTCTCGTCGGCGGCTTGCCCTTCCGCCCACTTGCACTGGAATCCCGGGATGGCTTTGCCGAAGTCGTGCAAGCCGACCAGAGCGCCGATCCAGCGTGCTGTCGCCCGCTCAGGCAAACCGAAGCAACGCGCTATCCAGGAGACGGTCCAGTGGGACTCGCGTTCCAGCAGCACCTCGGCGACTGCCGCGACGTCAAGCATGTGAGCCAGCAGGCCGTGGCGGCTCGATTCCGGCCCCGAATCGCTCTTGGCCCAGAGCGCGCGAACCGCAGCGGGCAAATCCGGGAATGACTTCAGACGATCTGGCATCGGGCTCCGAGTCTCTCGCCGTGTTCCGTGACCGGGTGCCCGCCCGGATCGCCGATGAGATATCGGCCCATCGGGCCAAGGTCAGCGAAAGGGCCACCACCTTCGTCGAAGATCGAATAGTGGCCCTTGGGTGGCTCAAATCCTGAGCCCGGGGTGGCGGACACTGCAAGGAAGGCTCAAAACTGGCTGTCGAGCTGCCGCCACTCTCGGCGAGTCTGACCGGCACGGGGCAGCCCGCGCCAATCGGGCGTTCATGCGCCGTCGGCAGTCTCGGCCGCCGCGCTCTCCCCGGCCAGGTAGCCGAACGTCATCGCGGGGCCGATGGTTCCCCCCGCGCCCCAGTAGGCCTGTCCCGCGGGACTGGCGGCGCAGTTGCCCGCGGCGTAGAGGCCGGGGATAGGCTGCCCGCCCGTGGACAGGACCTGGCCCTTCGCGTTGACCAGCGGCCCACCCTTGGTGTCGAGCGTGCTGGCGCCGAGGATCACCGCGTAGTACGGGCCGGCGTCGGCCAGCGGATGCAGCATCGCGTTCGGGTACGGGTTCGACGGCGGCGTCAGGTTCCAGAACTGCCACGCGATCTCGTTCGGGGTCTCGCCGCGATGGAAGTCCTCGTCCACGCCGGCGCGCGCGTAGCCATTGAAGCGGGCGACGGACTGCGCGAGCGTGTCGGCGAATGCCGTGTCCAGCCGCAGGTGGCCGATCCGCGGCCCGAGCGACTCGAGGCGGGCGTCGATGTTCGCGGCCAGGTCGGCGAGCGAGGCACCCGCGATGACGTGCGGCCGCAGCGTGTCCGGCGCCGCGATCGGGTCGTAGCCGGCGTAATGCTTCGCCGTGCGTGCGTCCCAGAGCATGAAGGCGAGCCGGTTGGGATACTCCAGCCGCACCGGGTCCCAGACGAAGTGCAGTTGCGTGCGCTCGTTGTAGGCAATCTTCTCGTTGACGAAGCGCCGGCCGTAGCGGTTCACCTGCAGCATGCTGTCGCCGGGCGGGACCCACACGTTCGCCGGCAGGCTGCGCAGCTGCAGCGCCACCTCGACCGGCACCTGCGCCCACCAGGCATTGGCCATGTTGCCGAGCGCGGCCCCGGCGGCGGTCGCCATGGCGATGAAGTCGCCGGTGCAACCGGGTGCGGCGCAGCCGCCCCAGATGTGGCCCTTCAGGAAAGTCCGCGAGAGCTCCGGGCTCTGCGTGAAACCACCGGTGGCGAACACGACCGCCCGGCGCGCGCGCACCGCCAGCGTCCCGCCACCCTCCACCGCCACGCGTACCCCCGCGATGCGGCCGCCGGCCGTGCGCACGAGATCGGTCACGCGGTGGCCGGTATGGACGGCAATCGCCAGCTGCGCAAATCCTTCCTGCAGCCTGGCGATCAGCGAGGCGCCGGCCCCGCCGCCGCCCGTCCACAGGATACGCTCGGGCTGATCGCTCACGTCGCACACGAGCGAGCGCCCGCGCTCCACCTTGTTCTCGGGGATGTGGCCGAAATAGTCGGGAAAGGGCCGGCCGTCCCACGACCGGCACAGGATCGCCTTCAGTCCGGAGCGGGCGCTCAGGGCCTCCACGACCCGCGGGGCGTGCTCGACGAAAGTCTCCAGCAGGCCGAAATCGTGTTCGCCCACGCCCAGCCAGCGATCCTGCGGATCGTACGACCCCGGCTGCGCAAGCCGCGCCATGTAACGCAGCGCGTTGATCCGGTCGTCGGCGATACCCTGGCTGCGCAGCCAGGCATTGTTCGGGATCCAGAACACCCCGGCCGACCGCGCCGTCGTGCCACCGGCGACGGACAGCTTCTCCAGCATCTCCACGCCCGCGCCCGCGCTCGCGGCGGCGATCGCCGCCGCCGTCGCCGCGATGCCGCTGCCGGCCACCACCACGTCGGTGACCCGATCCCAGCGCAGTTCGTCGGCATGCACTGCCGCGGGCAGTGCCGCCGCGCCACTTGCGGCGACCAGCACCCGCAGCACGTCGCGACGGCGGCCATCGACGGGACGCGCGGGGTCGGGAGGGTCGTTACGGTCGTTCATCGGGATCTCCCTGCAGGAAACCACCGCGACACCGTCACGTTCAGTCGAACGGATGCCGGAGCACGATCGTCTCGGCGCGATCAGGCCCGGTGGAGATGATGTCGATCGGCGTCTCGACCAGTACGGACAGGCGTTCGAGATATGCGCGCGCATTGGCGGGCAACGCGGCGTAATCCTCGATGCCGACGGTGGACTCCTTCCAGCCGGGCATGGACTCGTACACCGGCTCGCAGGCGGCAATGGCCTCGGCGCCGAGCGGCGGGGTGAGCCGTACCGTGCCGTCCATGCGGTAGCCGACGCAGATCTGGATCTCGTCCAGGCCGTCGAGCACGTCGAGCTTGGTGATGCACAGCCCCGAC
>CAYOJP010000120.1:0-11641 GCA_964404305.1 uncultured Gammaproteobacteria bacterium | reverse complement strand
AGATGTCCTGGCCGGTCGAAATGCCGCCCAGTAACCCGCCCGCGTCATTGCCGACGAAGCCTTCCGGCGTCAATTCGTCGCGATGCTCGGTGCCCTTCTGCTCGATCGCCCGGAAGCCGGCGCCGATCTCGACTCCCTTGACCGCATTGATTCCCATCAGCGCCGACGCGATGTCGGCGTCCAGACGCTCGTACAGCGGCTCGCCCCAGCCCGGAGGAACGCCGGTTGCGACGACATTGACGCGGGCGCCAATCGAGTCGCCGGACTGTCGCAGCGCGTCCATGTAGGACTCCAGCTCCGGCACGCGTTGCGGATCGGCGCAGAAGAAGGGATTCGCGTCGACGGCATTCCAGTCCCGGTGCTCCAGGCGCAGCGGCCCGAGCTGCGCGAGGTAACCGCGCACCTCGACCCCGTAGCGGAGCCGCAGGAACTTCTTGGCGATCCCGGCCGCCGCGACGCGCATGCAGGTCTCGCGGGCGGAGGCCCGGCCGCCGCCGCGGTAGTCACGCAACCCGTACTTCTGCTGGTAGGTGTAGTCGGCATGCCCCGGGCGGAACCGGTCACTGACGCCCGCGTAGTCCTTCGACCGCTGGTCGGTATTCTCGATGAGCAGGCCGATCGGCGTCCCCGTGGTCACGCCCTCGAACACGCCCGACAGGATGCGGACGCGATCCTCCTCCCGGCGCTGGGTCGTGTGCCGCGACCTGCCGGGCTTGCGCCGATCGAGGTCGCGTTGCAGATCCTCCTCGGCGAGCGCCAGCCCGGGTGGGCAGCCGTCGACGATGCAGGCATAGGCGGGACCGTGGCTTTCGCCGCAGGTCGTGAGGGTGAACAGGCGCCCGAAGGTGTTACCGGCCATGGTGCGGATATTCTACGGGATCGGCGCCGGCCGGCCGCAGCGCCCTGCCGGCTGCCTCAGACCCGCTCGACGGCGTGCGGGTCGTAACCCGGAATCGCGGCGAGATCGACCTCGTCGAGCTGGTCCGGGCGCAGGAACTGGCGGGCATAGGTCATGTAGACGCCGTCGCGGATGAAGACGTCGAACAGGTCCCCGTCGATGTGGTTGTCGAGCCGCATGCGGCCGAGGATGGTCAGCGCCTGCGACAGCCGCATCGGCTTCTTGTACGGACGATCCTGCGCCGTCAGGGCCTCGAAGATATCGGCGATGGCCATCATGCGCGCGGGTATCGACATCGCGTCGCGTTTCAGGCCCTTCGGGTAGCCGGTGCCGTCCATCCGCTCGTGATGCCCGCCGGCGTACTCCGGCACGCGCCGCAGGTGCTTCGGATAGGGCAGCGACTCCAGCATCTTGATGGTGACCGCGACGTGGTTCGCGATGACCTCGCGCTCCTCGCTCGTGAGCGTGCCGCGACCGATCTGCAGGTTGTAGACCTCGTCGTCGGTCAGCAGCGGGGCATCGGCCCCCTCGACATCGCGCCACCGGTTGGCCGCGACGGCCTCGATCCGGAGCTTGTGCGCTTCGCTGATGAACTCGCCGCCGACGTTGCAGGCACGGATGAAGCCGCGCTCGTCCTCGAGCTGGCGAATGCGCTCGTGGAACGCGGCATCCGCGGCGAGCACGGCATCGACATCCTCGTAACGGGCCAGCATGCGGCGCAGTGCCGCGAGTTCCGCGTCGCGCTTGAGCACTTCGAAGCGCGTGTCGACCAGGTGCACGCGATCGAAGATGGTCGCCAGCTTGGTCGACTTGTCGACCACCCACTCCGGGGTCGTGATCTTGCCGCAGTCGTGGAGCCAGGCCGCGACGTTGAGTTCATAGCGCTCCTCGTCGGTCATCGAGAAGTCGCGCAGCGGCCCGTACTGCGCCCGGCAGGCGGCATCGGCGAGGAGATCGGTGAGCACCGGCACGCGCCGGCAGTGCCCGGCGGTGTAGGGGGACTTCTCGTCGATCGCGTCGGCGATGAGCTGGATGAACGAGTCGAACAGCTCGCGCTGGCCGTCGATGAGCTGCTTGTTGGTGATCGCGACCGCCGCCTGGGAGGCGAGCGATTCGACCAGCTTCTGGTGCAGGGGCGTGAAGGGCTGCACCTCGCGCGTGTCGGGATGGCGGGCATTGAGGAGCTGCAGCACCCCGATGAGCTCGTTCTCGTGGTTCATCATCGGCACGGTCAGGAACGACTTCGACCGGTAGCCGGTCTTCTGGTCGAACGCGCGCGTGCCGGAGAAGTCGAACTCGCGGCTGGTGTAGGCGTCCTCGATGTTGACCGTGCGCCGCGTGATCGCGGCGTGGGCGGCGACCATCTTCTCGTTCGGACGCCCCTGGGCATCGTAGAGCGCGATGGGCGGGAACGGCACGGCCTTGCCGCTGGTCCCGCCCATGCGGATGCCCAGCGACTCGGTGTGCATGATCTCGAACCGCAGGCTGCGGTCGTCGGTGTGGGAGTACAGCGTGCCGCCGTCGGCGCCGGTGATGCGCTCGGCCTGCTCGAGAATCTTCTCGAGCAGGCGGTCGTGATTGCGTTCCGCAGACAGCGCGATCCCGATCTCGGTCAGTTCCTGGATCAGTGTGAACGGATCGCGCTGCGCGTCGAACATCCGCCGATTCCCCCCGGTACGGCGCATGTTAATCCAAGCGCCGGATCGCGCCTAGGGGCCGGGCGCGGCGTTCCCGCCATCGCCGGCGAGCGCAATCAGGATGTCGTTCAAGCGGCGCACGAATGCGGCCGGGTCGTCCAGGCGGCCGCCCTCGGCGAGGCGCGCCTGCTCGAGCAGCAGCCGCGACCATTGCGTGAGCGACGGGTCATCGGCATCGACGAGGCGCTGCACCAGGGGATGACCGGCGTTGATCTCGAGCGCCGGCAGCTGCTCGGGCAGTTCGTGGCCGGCGGCGCGCAGCGCGCGCTGCAGCCCCGCCCCCAAGTCGTGCTCGCCGGCGACGATGCACGCCGGCGAACTCGTGAGTCGCCGGCTCGTGCGCACCGCGCTCACCAGGCCGCCGAGCGCGGCCTGCATGCGCCGCGCCAGCGCCTCGGCGGCATCTGCAGCTCCGTCTGCGGCAGTCTCGGCCGGTGCGTCCCCGCCGATATCCTCTGGAGCGATTTCCCCGTGCGCGACCGAGCGCAGACGCTTGCCCTCGTACTCGTGGAGGTGGCCGACGACCCACTCGTCGATGGGCTCTCCGAGGAGCAGCACCTCCACGCCTCGCGCCCGGAACAGCTCCAGGTGCGGGCTTGCGCGCGCCGCGTCGAGGCCCTCGCCGACGAGGTAGTAGATGTCCTTCTGGCCCTTGCGCATCCGCGCCACGTAGTCAGCCAGCGACACGAGCGTCCCGGAGCCCTCCTCCCGGGTGCTGGAGAACCGCAGGAGCCCGGCGATGCGCGTGCCGTTGGAGCGATCCTCGACCACGCCCTCCTTCAATGCGCGCCCGAACCCGCGCCAGAAGCGCTCGTAATCCGCCGGCCGATCCTTCGCGAGGTCCTCCAGCAGGCCCAGCACCCGCTTCACGCAGGCGCCGCGGATCGCGTCGATCGCCCGGTTCTGCTGCAGGATCTCGCGCGAGACGTTCAGGGGCAGGTCGGCGGAGTCGATCACGCCGCGCACGAACCGGAGCCAGCGCGGCAGGAGTTCGCCCGCCGCATCCATCACGTAGACGCGGCGCACGTACAGCTTCACCCCGCGGCGGACGGTGGGGTCCCACAGGTCGAAGGGCGGATCTGCCGGAATGTACAGGAGCGAGGTGTATTCCTGCGCGCCCTCGACCCGGTTGTGCGCCCAGGCGAGCGGCTCTCCGGGGTCGTGGGAGATGTGCCGGAAGAAGCCCCGGTAATCGTCGTCGCTCAGCTCCGCCCGGGGCCGCGTCCACAGGGCCGTGGCGGCATTGACGGTTTCGGTGCCGCCGGCCGGCTCGCCATCACCCTCCCGGCGCATGGCGATCGGCCAGGCGATGTGATCGGAGTACTTGTGCACGATGGCCCGGAGGCGGTGCCCGTCCAGGTACTCGCGGGCCTCCGCGCGCAGATGCAGCACGATTTCGGTGCCACGGTCCTTCTTGCGGGTGTCCTCGACCGTGAACTCGCCCTGGCCATCCGACTCCCAGCGCACCGCAGCATCCGGGTCGGCCCCGGCGCGCCGGGTGATGACCGTGACCCGGTCGGCGACGATGAACGCCGAGTAGAAGCCCACGCCGAACTGGCCGATGAAGGCGGTCTTGTCCGGCGCGTCGCCCTCGTTCATGCGGCGGACGAACTCGCGGGTGCCGGAGCGGGCGATGGTCCCGAGGTTGTCGATCACCTCCTGCCGGGTCATGCCGATGCCGCTGTCGCGGACCGTCACCGTGCCGAGATCCGGACTCCAGTCGATCTCCATCCCCAGCGCCGGGTCGCCCTCGTACAGCGCCTCGTCGGCCAGCGCCTCGTAGCGCAGCTTGTCCAGGGCGTCGGCGGCGTTCGACACCAGTTCGCGCAGGAAGACCTCGCTGTTGCCGTACAGCGAATGGATCATCAGGTCGAGAAGGCGTCGGACTTCGGACTGGAAGCCGAGCGTCTCGCGGTGGCTGGCGGCGGTCATGCGGTGGCTGCTCCGGATAGCTTGGGTACGGGGCGGGCATTTTGGGCCGCCCGGCACCGAATTCAAGCGCTGCCCGCGCGCAGTTGCGACCCGGTGCCTTGTTGGCGCAGGCATGCCGGTCCATAATCGATTGTGAACACGGGTTTGCGACGCCACGCATAACGTGAGGGCGCCGCTGGCGGGACGCCCGCTGCCCGGCAGTTCAGGCCATTCATCGCGGAGATACGCAAATGCAGCGCAATCGCAAGCAGTCCGGGCAGGGCATGACGGAATACATCATCATCGTGGCGCTGATCGCCATCGCCGCCATTGCCGCCTACTCGTTCTTCGGCCAGACCCTGCGCAGCCAGGTCGGCGGCATGGCGACCGAGTTGTCCGGCGGCAGTGCGGCGACCGCCATCGGCGACGCGGCCACCAGTGCCGGTGGCGCCACGACGGAGGGCCAGACGGCGACCGACCTCAGCACCTACAACCGTCAAGAGAGCGCCGGCGCCAACTGAGAGCGGGGGAGCGCTCGCTCCCCCCGAGGAAGACTCCGGCTGCCATCCGCGTGGCGGCCGGACGCTCCCTATGCCAGTGCAGCGTGCACCCAGCGCGAGACGCCAGCGCGGCCAGGCGGCCGCGTTCGTCGCCGTTACACTCGTCCTGGTCCTCGTCGCGCTGACGTTCCTGTACAAGGCGGGGAAGATCACCTCCGAGAAGATGCGGCTGCAGAATGCCGCCGACGCCGCCGCCTACAGCGTCGTCGTCATCGAGGCCCGCGACCTCAACTTCGCCGCCTACATCAACCGGGCCATGGTCGCCAACGAGGTGGCCATCGGCCAGCTCGTCGGCCTGCATTCCTGGGCGTTCTACTGGAGCTCCTACTACTACTACGTCAACGCCTGGCTGCGGCAGTTCATCGAGCCGATCTTCCCGCCCGTCTCCACGCCGATCGTCAACGGCGTCAGCGCCGTGTTCGCGGCCCTGTTCCAGGTCCCCGGCCAGTTCATCGCCCCGGTCTTCGGCACGCTGGGCAGCGTCGGCACGACGGTGCTGCACAACATCAACCAGATCTACGGCTACGTGCAGCAGGGCTTCCACTTCGCCTCGATCCTGTACGCGATCAGCGTCATCGACGAGACCGTGGACATCAACGCGCCCGGGGCGAAGGTCTCCGACTACGGGATCCTCGCGCTGCTCGGCCACGCCGCCACCTACGGCGCCATTCCCTCGATGCCGGGCAGCTTCGTCAAGACCTACCGCTCCGCCCGCCCGGCCGCGGCCCCGGCGACGCCGCCCTCCGGCGAACCCGAGGCGACTGCCAACCAGATCGGCATGCAGCGCTTCGCCGCCATCACCCGGGCCTCCCGCGACGATTTCACGATCGAGCGTGGCTGGGAGATCCCGATGGAGCTCCTGGACATCCACTTCAACGAGAGCTTCGGCTTCGACGCCGTCGTGTTCTCGGTCGAGTTCTCCATCGCCTTCGACCTGGAGCTGAAGTTCACCTTCGGCCGCTACGGCGGCAGCGAGCTGCGCTACAAGGGCGCCACGTCCGACGGCAAGAAGTTCGGCTGGTCCGCCGCGGACACGACCGGCCTGTCGATCCACTTCCGCGTCGCCTTCGACGCCGAGCTGGAGGCCTGCCTGCTCGGGATCTGCGGCAGCGTGGGCGCCAGCGGCGAGGTGCAGCTCTCGGCCGGTCACCTCGACCTCACGATCGGCGCGAGCCTGCTCGGGGAGGAGATCGAGGTCACGCTGATCCCGCACCTGCCGTTCCCGACCTCGATGGGTTTCGCCTCGGGGTCGGCGCAGGCCGGCAGCCAGGCCAACGGCAGCTTCCAGGACCAGGCGTCCATGAACCTGCTGACCAACGAGTTCTCCGCGGCGGACTACGGCAACGCGCACGTCATCAACACGGCCTGGGGGCCGAACTCCGTGCCCTTCATCCCGGCGTTCACCGACCCCCCGGTCCCCTGCGCCAACCCCGGCGGCCCCTGCCAGGTGCCGGTCGTGATGAACACCATCACCCAGGCGACCCACAAGACCAGCCAGAGCTACAAGGGTCTGCCGTCCTACCTCGACACCGAGCCGCAGACCGATCCCTGGGGCGTGGAGGCGCCCTACCTGATCATCGGGCTGGTGAAGGACATCGAGGACGTCTGGAGCGACAGCGCCCCGAACCCGTCGGGCCGGCTGCGCATCAACGACCGGCCCGCCGACGGCGAAATCGCCGCCATCGCCAAGGCCGAGCTGTACTTCAAGCGGCCGAACGACCTGCCGTTCTTCGCCCGCGCGGACGGCCACGAGGAATACGGCAGCGCGTTCAATCCCTACTGGAACGCCCGTCTGGTCGAGACCACCCACGCCGATCGCATGGTCGCGCTGTGGATCCAGCAGAAGGAGAACTTCTACTCCCTGCCCTTCAGCATGCCGTCCCTGCCCGACTGGGGCGACCTCACGGACTGGCTGCCGTGACACCCGCGCGCGGCCAGGCGATGACCGAACTGCTGATCACGGCGTCGTTCGTCCTCATTCCGCTGCTGCTCCTCATCCCCCTGCTCGGGAAGTACATCGACATCCAGCACGCCGCCATCCAGGCGGCCCGCTACGAGGCCTGGGAGCAGACGGTCTGGTACGCCGATTCGAGCGAGACGCCGACCGGGTTCAACGGCGACCAGCCGCTCAAGACCGAGCAGCAGACGCAGCGCGAGTCGCGCAAGCGCTTCTTCACGCGCACGGACATGCCGATCGACAGCGCCGCCGACGCCGGCGGCTACAACGCCTCGCTGGACACCGAGCGCAACCAGCTGTGGAAGGACCACCGCGGCACGCCGCTGTGGAACGGCGCGGTGATCAACAACACCGAACCGGTCTCGTCGGACAGCACTCCCGACCTCACCGGCGGGGTGATGAATGCCCTGCTCGACGTCATCGACACGGTGTTCGAGGCCATGGGCGAGGTGATCAACGCCGTGGCGACCTTCCTGGGCGGCGGGGGGGCGGCGAGCTTCGATGTCATCGACACCGACGGGTTCGCCAGGTCGAACGTGCAGATCCCCGTTGCGGTGCCGGCAGGCATCATCGATGTCCGTACCCTGCAGGGGACCACCGGCAGTGGCGTCACCGACATCCAGTCGCTCACGTTCAGCGCCCGCGCCGCCGTGCTGACCGAGGCCTGGAACGCCGGCGGCATCAGCCACGTGCAGGACCGCAGCGGCGGCATCGTCCCGACCCGCCTGCTCGACGACCTGATGGACGCCATCCCCGGGTTCCCGGAGGTGCGCAACATCATCGGCTTCCTGATCCCCGAAATCATGGATTGCGACCCGCAATGGCCGCATTTCCTGGACGAGAACCAGGACGGCTGGCTGTGGCTCGGCTACGTCAACGCCGATGCCGTGCCCCCGGACCGCCTCGACGTCGGTGGCGACACGACCTGCGAGAACGGGCTGTGCGCCTTCACGACCGAGATCGAGCGCGCGCCCTGCGGAGGCGTAGCGCCGTGAGGCGCGCCCGGGGCACCCTCGGCACGGTGCTCGCGTTCATGGCGGGCGCGGTCTGCGCCAGCCCCCGCTTCCCCGCACCTCCGGGCTGCCAGATCGGTCGCCTGGGCGAGAGCATGACCTTCAACGGCGTGCCGATGGAGATCCGGCAGATCGATTGCGACGGGGCACTGGAGGAGGTCCTCGACTACTACCGTGACCGCTGGCCCCGGGGCACCGAGAAGGAGCCGGGCTACGTGGTCAACACGGACATGGAGCCCTGGACGATTCTCACCCGGGCCGAGGAGAAGTGGCTGCTCACGGTGCAGGTCGCTCCCGACGGCCAGCGCTCCACCGGCTACCTGTCCCTCACCCGGCTCGTGGAACCCGAGGACCTGCCCGAGCTGGGCAAGGGCTTTCCGGTGCCACGGGACAGCCGGGTCGTCAACGACGTCGAGAGCCGCGATCCGGGCAAGAAGGGCCGGACGCTCATGATTTCGAACGATCTCGGCCTGAACAGCAACGTGCTCTTCTACCGCAACTGGTACAAGGACCGTGGCTGGACGGTGCTGATGGACAAGCCCCTCGGTGAGCACATGCACACATTTTCGTTCAAAAATGGCGGCGAAGGTGTTAATTTGGTTGTAGTTGAAGGCGGCGACAAGACCGCGGTAACAGCCCAGCTCGTCGAGGAGGGGTGGTGGTGATGGGGGGCGTCCACAGGCTGCGCGGGCTGCGCCAGGCCGGCCAGGCGATGGTGGAGTACGTCATCGTCGTGGCCTTCGGCGTCCTGCTCATCGTCGGGATCGGCGCCGAAGACGGGCCGCTCAGCGCGGTCGTCGGCGACGCCGTCGATGCGGTCCAGAGCAACTACGAAGGCTACTCGTTCGCGGTCTCGATGTCGGACTACCCCGATGTCGACAGCTCGCTGGAGTACCGCGACCTCCTCGAGGCGCAGGGCATTCCCGAGGACCGGATCGACTACCTGACCGACGACCCGACCGACCTCGTCAACGACCTCGTCAACGAGTACGTGGTGGCGAACCTGCCCGGGCTCGGGGAGTTCGATTTCAGCTCGCTGCCGCTCAACCCGATGGACTTCCTGTCGCCGTTCTGATGCCCGAACGTCGCCACCCGACCCCCGCGTAAAACCGCCCGCAGAGGAACTGCCGATGGCCGCACCCAGCGCTCCCAAGACCCTGATGTTCGCGGTGATAGCCGTCGGCGCAGGCCTCGTCGCCGCGGTGCTCTCGGGACTGTACCTGAGCGCCCGCGAGCGCCAGATCGCGGAGTCGATGAAGCGCCCGGACGAGCAGCTCGTGCTGGCGGTGACCGCCAAGCAGAGCCTGCCCAAGGGGCTGCGGATCAAGGCGGACATGTTCAATGTCGAGTCGCTGCCCGCGCGCTACGTCCACGCCAACGCGATTGCGCCGAAGGACTTCGGCGCCTACGAGGGCCACTTCCTGATCGAAACGCTGCCGGCCGGCAGGCCGCTGCTCACCAACTTTCTCGATCGGACCTTCCCGGTCGATTTCTCCGACCTCGTGAAGCAGGGCCGCCGCGGCATGACCATCACCGTCGACGAGGTGAACTCGATCGGCGGGCACATCCGGGCGGGCAACATCGTCGACCTGTACGTCAACATCGCCGCCGCCGCGGTCGGCCTGCAGGCCGAGGCGCAGGCCCAGCCGACGATGGCGACCGACGGCAGCCCCGTGCCCGGCGACCTGCAGCCGACCGGAGCCAGCGGCCCCACCGACTTCATCCTGCCCGTCCTGCAGGGCGTGCGCGTGCTCGCGACTGGCGAGGCGACCTACGACGAGACCCTCGACGAGCTGATGCGGCCCCAGCGCAATCCGGGGCGGCGTTTCACCAACCTGACGCTCGACGTCTCGCCGCAGGAGGGCGCCCTGCTCGCCGCCGCGCTGGACAAGGGCGATCCGATCGCGCTGCTGCGCAACCGGCAGGACAAAGGCTTCGCCGAGTTCTCGACCGTCACGACGTTCGACCTGATCCAGAACGCGGTGACGATGCAGCAGCAGGCGGCGATGCGCGAGGCGGCGGCGAAGGCCGGCGCAACCGTGGACGCCAACGGCAACTGGGTGATGGCCGACGGCACCGTGATCAAGAAGGAGGACGTCGTCGTTGGTGCCGACGGCACGGTCATGACCCGCGGCGGCAAGGTGCTCGCGGCCGCCGGCCTGAAGCTGAACGAAAAGGGCGAGTACGTGGATGCCAGCGGCCGCGTGATCGCGGCCGGCGACGTCGTCGTCAACCCGGATGGCACGGTCACCACCAAGCAGGAACTGATGGCGAAGGCCGGGTACACGGTGAACGAGAACGGCGATTACGTGGACGCCAGCGGCAGGGTCATCCCCAAGGACGACGTGGTCGTTAACGCGGATGGCACGGTCACCACCAAGCAGGCGCTCATGGCGCAGGCCGGCTACACCGTCAACGCGAACGGGGACTACGTGGACGCCAACGGCAACGTCATCCCGAAGGACAGCATCAAGGTGCTCGCGAACGGCTCGGTGGTCGCGGCGGACGGCACGGTGCTCGCCGGTCCCAAGGTCACCACGACCAAGGACGGCTTCCTGGTGGCCGCCGACGGGACCGTCATGACGGCCGACGGCAAGGTCGTCGCCGGCGCCCGGGTCAACGAGAAGGGCGAGGTGGTCACTGCCGACGGCACCGTGCTGTCCGACCCGAACCTGCAGATTGCCGCTGACGGCACCGTCCGCGATTCGAGCGGACGGGTCGTGGACGGCGTCACCCTCGGTGGCGGCGCCGCGACCCTCGTGGCGGCCAGCGGCGCGGCCCCGGCCGCAGGAGCCCCAGCCACCGGCGGCGCGGCCACCCAGTTCGATCGCATGGCGGAGACCTTCCTCGAAACCGAGGGCGGGCCGGCAGCGGCGGCGGGCCGGCGCGGGATCGACCTCATCGTCGGCGGCAAGGGCAAGGACGGTGTCGCGCCGGTCAGCGAACTGCCGGTGCTGCAGTAGCCGGGAACCGCGATGCGAGCACGCCGCCACCCGACCGGGAGCGCCCTGCCGGCTATCGCCGCGGCGATGGCGGTCGCGTTCGCGGCAGTCCCGGTACTGGCCGGGGACGAGCGCGAGCCCATCCAGATCGATCTGTCGAAGACGACCCGGAATCCGGACGGGACCTGGACCATGCCCAACCCGATCAAGGAGGCGCCGGACGGCTCGCTCGAGTTCTCGAACGGCACCAAGCTGACGCGCAAGCAGGCCATGGAACGGCTGATCGGCGGCGGCAACGCGCGCGGGCCCGACGGCCGCCCGATCCGCCCCGGCGACGTGACGATCAACGACGACGGGTCGGTGGTGCGCAACAGCGACGGGGCCGCGGTCAGCGAGCCGGCGCCCGGGAGCGGACCTGCGCTGCAGGTCAGGCCGGTCGCCCCGAAGGCCGGCAGCGGCCGCGACGACGAGGTGGTCGCGGCGGACGACGAACCGGATGCGGACGTGGCGAGTGCCGCACCCGCGGCCGCCGGGCCGGGGGCGCGCCCGCCCTCGGCGGTCGGCGCCATACACATGATCGCAGGCGGCCGTGGGGGGGGCCGGGGGGGGGGCCCCGCCCCCGGGCCCGGCAGGGGGGTTGGGGGGGGGGGGGGGGGGGGGGGC
>CAYOJP010000119.1:4749-11822 GCA_964404305.1 uncultured Gammaproteobacteria bacterium | reverse complement strand
GTGGCGCTGATGGGCCCGTCCGGCTCCGGCAAGTCCACGCTCCTGAACCTCATTGCCGGCATCGACCGGCCCGACGCAGGGACGCTGCGGATCGACGGTGTCGACATCACCGGCCTGGACGAGACCGCGCTGGCGCACTGGCGCGCGAGCCACATCGGCTTCATCTTCCAGTTCTACAACCTCATGCCGGTGCTCACGGCCCGCGAGAACGTCGAGCTGCCGCTGGTGCTCACTCGCCTGACGCGCCGCGAGCGTCGCGAGCACGTCGATGCGGTGCTGGAGATGGTCGGCCTCGCGGACCGCATGGCGCACTACCCGTCCGAACTCTCGGGCGGCCAGCAGCAGCGTGTCGCCATCGCGCGCGCGCTCGTCACCGATCCGACCCTGATCGTCGCCGATGAGCCGACCGGCGATCTCGACCGCAGGTCCGCCGGCGATATCCTCGACCTCCTCGACGGCCTGCATCGCGATCTGCGCAAGACCATCATCATGGTGACGCACGACCAGCAGGCAGCGGACCACGCCCACCAGCAATGGCATCTGGACAAGGGCGTGCTGACCGACGGGTCCGCGCATGGCTGAGCAGGGGGCGGTGAAGGTCCGCGAATCGCCGTTGCGAGCGCAGCGACGCCAGCCGCGGCGCGGGACGACTCCACGGGTGGCGGGACCGCGTCGCGCACCCGGCGGGCGCCGCGGGCGCAGCGCTGCCCCGGCCGCTACCGGGACCACCCGCGGATGACCTTCCTGCTGCGGCTCATCCTGCGCAACCTGCTGCGGCATCCGCTGCGCACGCTGCTCACGGCCACCGGCATCGTCGTCGCCATCTGCGCGTTCGGCCTGCTGCGCACGACCGTCGATGCCTGGTACGCTGGCGCCGAGGCCTCGTCCAGTTCGCGGCTGGTGGTGCGCAACCGCAATTCGCTCACCTTTCCGCTGCCGATCTACTACGGCAACCGCATCCACACCGTGGACGGCGTCGCCGCGGTCAGCTATGCCTCGTGGTTCGGCGGCATCTACGTCGACCGCAAGAACTTCTTCCCGCAGTTCGCGGTGGAACCGCGCACCTACTTCCCGATGTACCCCGAGTTCATCGTGCCGCAGGAGCAGATGAAAGCGTTCCTGCTGAACCGGCGCGGCGCCATCGCCGGGCGCAGGACGGTCGAGAAGTACGGCTGGAAGCTCGGCGACCAGATCCCCCTCCAGGGCACCATCTACGCCGGGGTCTGGAGCTTCGTGCTCGAGGGCATCTACACCGGGCGCGACTCGAAGGTGGACGAGAACCAGTTCTTCTTCCACTGGGAGAACCTCAACGAGAGCCTGAAGCGCGACCTGCCCTCGATCGCCAACCAGACCGGCATATTCCTCGCTGCCATCGATGACCCGGACCAGGCGCCGCTCGTGTCGCAGCGCATCGATGCGCTGTTCGCCAACTCGCGCGCGGAGACGCTCACCGAGACCGAGAAGGCCTTCCAGCTCTCGTTCGTGGCGATGACCGAGGCGATCCTCCTGGTCATCCAGGTCGTCTCGTTCGTGATCGTCGCCATCATCATGGCGGTGATGGCCAACACCATCGCCATGACCGCGCGCGAGCGCCGTCGCGAGTATGCCACGCTGAAGGCCATGGGCTTCCCGCGCAGCTTCATCGCCGGCCTCATCTACGGGGAGTCGCTGCTGCTCGCCCTGGGGGCCGGCGCGGCCGGCCTCGCGCTGCTGTTTCCGGCCGCCCGTTACGTCGGCCGGACGTTCGGATCGATCTTTCCGGTCTTCACCGTCTCGGCGCAGACCCTGTGGATGGCCGCAGGGGCGGCACTGCTGGTCGGCGTGGTCGCGGCGATGGTGCCGGCCTGGCGCGCGTCGGCGGTCTCGGTGACGGAGGGGTTGCAGGGGGTCGTGTAGCGATGCGCCTGCCTTTCGCCTACGTGGCGCGCAACCTGTGGGTGCGCAAGCTGACGACGCTGCTCACCGCGCTGGGCATGGCGCTCGTGGTGTACGTCTACGCCACGGTGCAGATGCTCTCGGAGGGCCTGGCAAAGACGCTCGTGCAGACCGGCATGCCCGAGAACGTCGTGGTGATCCGGCGCTCGGCGGAAACCGAGATCCAGAGCAGCGTCGATCGCGAGCAGGCCGCGCTCGTGCAGAGCCGGCAGGAGATTGCCACGGGCACGGACGGCCAGCAACTGGTCTCGCGCGAGGTCGTCGTGCTCGTCGTGCTGCCCAAGCGTGCCAGCGAACAGCCGGCAAACGTCAGCCTGCGCGGCCTGTCGCCGGCGGGCCTGGCACTGCGGCCGCAGGTGCGCCTGGTCGCCGGCCGCCTGTTCCGCCCCGGAACCAGCGAGGTCATCGCCGGCACGCGGGTGGCGCACGGGTTCGTCGGCGCGGGTCTGGGCGAGTCCATCCGGCTCGGTCTGCAGGACTGGCAGGTCGTCGGCCTGTTCGACGCGGGCAACAGCGCGTTCGCGTCCGAGATCTGGGGCGACGTCGACCAGATGATGCAGGCATTCCGGCGGCTGACGTTCTCGGCGGTGATCTTCCGGCTGGCCGACCCCTCCCGCTTCGACAGCGTGCGCGAGGCGCTGGAGGACGATCCGCGGCTGACGGTCGAGGCGGCAATCGAGCCGCGCTTCTACGCGCGGCAGTCGGAGCTGATGTCGGGCTTCCTGCGCGTGCTGGGCAGCATCCTCAGCACGATATTCTCCATCGGCGCGGTGATAGGCGCGATGATCACCATGTACGCCTCCGTCGCGAGCCGCACCGCCGAGATCGGCACGCTGCGCGCCCTGGGTTTCCGCCGCCGCGACGTGCTTTCCGCCTTCCTGCTGGAGGCGCTGCTCCTGAGCCTCGCCGGCGGCGCGGTCGGGCTCGTCATGGCGTCGTTCATGCAGGCATTCACGGTCTCCACCATGAACTGGCAGACGTTCTCGGAACTGGCGTTCTCCTTCACCATGAACGGTCGCGTCGTGGTCGGGGGCCTCGCCTTCGCCCTCGTCATGGGCCTCGCCGGCGGCTTCCTGCCGGCGGTGAAGGCGGCGCGGATGAACATCGTCGATGCATTGCGGGCGGTATAGGGTTCCTCGATTCGGGACACCCTATATAGCAGAGCAGAAATGCGCTGCAATCGACGGTGAGAGCCGGCGGGAGGCGATGCCGGGTGGCTCCGCCGCGACCCGCTCGAGTACATCCATGTATCGCTCGGTCGCGCGCGTCCTGCGCGCTCACGGTCGCCACGGAGCCACCCGGCACCGCCGCCCGCAGCTTCTGACCGTTGAGTGCAGCGCATTTCCGGTCTGCAGTCTGGATAGCGGAGCGGAACTGTGCCGCACCTGACTTCGGGAAACACCGCCGCCGGGGCGGAGTGATCGACGTTCGAGCCCTGCCGGTCAGAGGTTCTGCGGCGTGTAGCAGTACAACTGCCGCTGCTTCCAGTACATGCCGTGCAGGCGCATCTGCGCGCGCTCGACGTCGCCCAGCCCGGCGTTCAGGAACCGCAGGACCGCCGCCGGCCGCGAGCCGTCACCCTCGACGCGCTGCTCGACCTCGCACTCGAGATCCGGAAAGTACTTCTTCACGAACTGCACCAGCTCTTCGTCGGTAGTGCCCGGCTCGATGTTGCCGATCCACAGTTTCGAGGTCATGAATCCGTCTCCTGTCGGTGTCCTGATGGCCCGGTCGCCGCAATCGATCAATGGTGATCCGCGGCCGTCGGTGGCGAGGCGCCCGTCGACACGGGCAGCGCCTGCGCCGCCCGGAACGCCTTGACCGCCTGGCGCAGCGTCGTGAACATCGGCGACTTGACCTGTTCCCGCGGCCAGCGCCGGCTGTCCAGCCAGGCCAGCCACTCGGCCTTGCGCCCGGCAAGCACCACCGTGATGCCACGCGCGCGCAGGCCGTCGAAAGTCTCCTGCGCCGTCAGGATCCCGGTCGCGTCCAGGAGGGTCACGGGCAGCAGGTCCAGCACGAACCATTTCGGCGGCGGATCGGCCTGCGCGACCGCCGTGAGCACGCCGCGCTTGAAGTGCGAGGCGCTGAAGAACACCAGCGGGCCGTTGAAACGGAAGATGAGCAGGCCGGGCTCGGTGGTGGCCCCCGGATGCCGCGCGATGGCGTGCAAACCCGGCAGGCCCGCGACTTTTCCCAGCACCTCGACCGGTGGCCGGGCGCTCAAGTGGATGAAGCGCAGCAGCGTGAGCACGACGACGACCAGCACCGCCTTGATCGCCCCGACCGCCACGACCCCGAGCATGGCGAGCACCGCGAGCACGAACTCGGCCCGGTCCACCCGCTGCAGGAACCGCAGCGACTGCACGTCGACCAGCGACAGCCCGGCCATCACCAGCACCGCGCCGAGCGCGGGCGTCGGCACGTACCGCAGCGGGCCGGTCAGGAACAGCAGCACGGCAGCGATGGCCGCGGCGGCGAACAGGCCGGCGACCTGGGTCCGGCCGCCGGCCGCGTCGTTCATCGCCGTGCGCGAGTCGGCGCCGCTGATCGCGAAGCCCTGGCTCAGGCCCGCGGCGAGGTTGGCGGCGCCAAGGGCGGCCAGCTCGCGGTCGGCGTCGATCTCGTAACCGTTCTTCGCGGCGAAGCTGCTGGAGGTGAGTGTCATGCTCGTGAAGCTCACGAGCGCGAGGCCGGCGGCGGCGGCAAACACGTCGTCCAGCAGGTCGAGCGGAAAGGTCGGAACGCTCAGGTGCGGCAGGCCGGACGGCACCTCGCCGATCGTCTTCACGCCGAGGGCCTCGAGATCGAGCAGTCGCACGGCAATGGCCGCCGCCACCATCGCCACGAGGGCGGCCGGCAGGCGCGGCAGGTAGCGCTTCGACAACGCGAGCACCGCACCGGTCCCGGCCGCGACCGCCAGGGTCGGCCAGTGCGTGAGGTGCAGCTTCTCCCCGAATTCCAGCAGGCGGGGGATGATGCCCCCGGACTCGACGGGAAACCCGAACAGCTTTCCGAGCTGGCCGAGGATGATGTAGAGCGCAATGCCGTTGAGGAACCCGGAGAGGATCGGACGCGACAGGAAGTCGGCCAGCGCGCCGAGTCGCAGGAAGCTGCCGGCGACGCACAGCAGCCCCGCAATGAGCGTCAGCCCGAGCGTAAGGTGCAGGTACAGCGCCTGGTCCTGGCCCGCGAGCGGCGCGACGGCCGATGCTATCAGGGCGCAGGTGGCGGCGTCGGGCCCGACGATCAGCTGCCGGGAAGTGCCGAACAGCGCGTAGGCCACGAGCGGCAGGATGCTCGCGTACAGGCCCACCGCCGGGTTGAAGCCCGCCAGTTCGGCGTAGGCGACGCCGACCGGCAGCGCGACCGCCGCGACCGACAGTCCTGCGACGAGGTCGTGACGAAGGTTCCGGGGCTCGTAGGCGAGCAGCGCCGGCAGGCCCGGCGCGAGCGTGGCCACCCAGCTCCGCGCTGGCGCCGTCGTCACCCGGCCCGCCTCCCGGCCGTTCCGCCATCCCGCCGCACCCGGTGCAAGCGCATTCAGTCCTCCTTTTCGAGCAGGGCGCGCGCGGCGACCAGTTCCTTGCGCTTGGCGTCGTCGACCTTCGGGTAGGCGAGATCGAGATTCTCCATCCCCTCGACGATGGCCGCGGCGACGACCAGTCGCGAGAACCACTTGTTGTCCGCCGGCACGACGAACCAGGGGGCGTGCGGCGAGGCGGTGCCGCGGATGGCCTCGTCGTAGGCATGCTGGTAGTCGTCCCAGTACTGCCGCTCGCGCACGTCCGCGCTCGAGAACTTCCAGTTCTTCTCGCTCAGGTCCAGGCGGGCCATGAACCGCCGCTTCTGCTCCGCCCGGGACACGTTCAGGAAGAACTTCAGGATCAGCACGCCATTGCGCGCCAGGTACCGCTCGAAAGCGGAGATGTCGTCCAGCCGCTGGTCCCAGATCCGCTTGCCGACGAGGTCCGCTGGCAGCTTCTGGTTGCGCAGGATCTGCTCGTGCACGCGCACGACCAGCACCTCCTCGTAGTAGGACCGGTTGAAGATCCCGATCCGCCCGCGCTCGGGCAGGCACTTCATGTAGCGCCACAGGTAGTCGTGGTCGAGGTCCTCGTGAGACGGTTGCTTGAACGAGAACACCTGGCAACCCTGCGGATTGACGCCGGACATCACGTGCTTGATGGTGCCATCCTTGCCGGCCGCGTCCATGGCCTGGAACACGAGCAGGACCGCCCAGCGATCCTGGGCATATAGCTTGTCCTGTTCGTCGGCGAGCCATTCCGTCCCGAACTGCAGCAGTTCCTTCGCCTCGGGCTTGTCCTCGGAACCGAGGTCGTGGGTGTCATCGGGGTCGAAGTCCTTCAGCCGGAATCCCTTGCCGCCGGTGACGCGATAGGGCGCGATGAACTTGGAGATCCGCGCCAGGCGCTGCTTCTTCGAAACCTCGACTATGCTCCTCCTTGCCATTGCCGATGCCTCCTCGTGTGGTATCCGGACGGCGCGGATGACACCGTCATCGTCAGTCGCGGCACGATAACGCCGCGCGAGGCCGCGCTCAGGGCGTGGCCGCGCCGTGCGCGTGGATGGCATCGAGCCGCTCGCACAGGAGTCCGGCCCAGTCGCGGATCATCCGGCGCGCTTCGGACCAGTTCTCCACCGACGTGAGGGCCTTCGGCCAGCCGCGCGTGCTCCCGGCCCGCCGGTCGGCGACGCGCGCGAGAATCTCCCCGGACTCGGAGTCGAAGAACTCCGCCACCAGCGTCATCTCGCCGGCCGAGTAGCCGTAGGTCGTTCCCCGCCCCGCCGTCACCGTGTCCGGCGCCGTCACGTACAGGTTGATGAGCGCCGCCCGCATCAGCAGCACGTCCGGCCCCGGCTCCGTGACCACCGGGTAGCCACCCTGCGCCAGCACCTCGCCGAAGATCTCGTTGAAGCCCGTCGCCAGCTTGCGCTTCATCGCCTCCACGCTCCCCGACGATACCTGCGGGAACTCGCGCCTCCAGTCCTTGCGGAACGCGACGTAGGTCGGCAGCAGCTGCACCCGCTTGTAAGCGCTGAAATCGGCGCCCGGCCGCACGTACGCGAGACCGACCTTCGCGACCGGCACGAGCTCCAGGCCATCGTGCGTGGTC
>CAYOJP010000119.1:0-4649 GCA_964404305.1 uncultured Gammaproteobacteria bacterium | reverse complement strand
GCGACATCGCGCTCGATGGCCGCACCGATCCGGGACTCGACGAAGGCGAAGAACGGATTGCTGCGCAGGCGCGCGAGCTTCTCGAGCGGCACTGCCAGTGCCCCCGGCTCGCCGGTGACGGCCAGCGCGCCGAGATTGAACCGGTCGCGATGCGCGCGCCCGTAGTCGAGACCGTAGAGCGGATCATCGGGCCGGAACGGCAGCGCCACGTGCCCGAGCGAGACGACGCCCGGCGGCCATTCCAGCCCGGTCGCCGTCGCGGTGTATTCGCGCTCGCCGCCCTCGCGCACGCGGGCAACCACCTCGCGCGTCGAGGCGTCGCGGTTGCCCAGCAGTATCACCCGGAACGGCACCGGCGGCGCCCGCTCGACGCCCGGCGCGATGGCGACCACCGCCGGCGCCAGCACTCCCTCGACCTTCTCGTACCGGTTGACGTCGAACAGCGCCAGTTCGTGATCGCCCGGCGGGAGCTTCATGTAGAGCTGCCAGACCACGTCCCTGGAACTGACCGTGGCATCGACGACTGACTGGAAGGTCGTGATCGGCGGCAGGGTACCGAGGGCGCCGGCGTCGCTTTGCTCCGCCAGGACGCCCTGCACGTGCCGGACCAGACGATAGATCTCCAGCGCGGCGCGCACGGGAAACGAGTTGTACTTGTACGGATCGAACTCGGGCAGGACGTCCAGCCACGCGGCCTGCTCGAACCCCGGGATCAATGCCGCGAGACTCACCACTTCGGTCAGCGGCGCGGCCTTCGTCACGCCCAGCGCCGGCGACAGCAGGAACAGCCGCTGCAGCTTCGGCAGCGACGGGTCCTGCAGCGCCTCGAGCGCGTGCAGCAGCAGCAGCGTGCCTCCGGTCGAGTAGCCTGCCGCATGGATCGGTCCGTCGCCGGCGAGCACGCGTGCATGGCGCGCCGCGAGGCGCACCGCGGCCCGCCAGTCCTCCCAGCGCACGCGGCCGAGCGAGGCGGGAATCGTCCCGTGGCCGGGAAGCCGCAGCGCGACGACCGCGTAGCCCCGCGAACGGAAGTACTCCGCCAGCGCGCGCATGCTGTAAGGAGAGTCGGTCAACCCGTGCACGAGCAGCGCGGCGCCGCGCGCCGGCACGCCCCCGGGTGCGAGTTCGAACGAGCGGTTGTAGTCCTGCGTCGCACCGGCGAGGTGGCTGGGCGAGTCCGGGTTGTAGCGCCCGAGCGCGTAGCGATCGACCCGGTCGGGGTGCGCGTACAGTCCCTGCTGCAATTCCTCCGCCTGCAGGGTCTCGAGTTGCAGATACTGCGGGAACTCGATCCCGTCCCGGGCCGCCGAGAATTCGTGCTGCAACACCAGCGTGTGCCACGCGGCGAGAGGGGGCTGCCGGCTCCTCGAGTACAGCCCGTAGCCGACCACGACCGCGAGCGCTGCGACGGCCGCCACTGCCACCCCCCGCAGGAGCCACCGCAACGCCTTCCGCACCAGATTGATCCGCACGCGTAACGTTGCGTCAGCGGTACGCGGCATGCGCGCCGCAGGCAGGCCTGCCCGCCGCCGCCTCAGAACAGCCGGCCGAGATACATGTAGAGGCTGTCATTGCCCTGCTCGGCATGCCCGTAGCCGACATAGACCGGGCCGAGAATGGTGTCGAGGCCGACGAACGCGCTCCCCGCCGCCAGTCCGTCGCCGAACTCGATGCCGTCTTCGTAGGCGTTGCCGTACTCCAGCGAGGCGCCCGCGTAGATCGGCAGCCACTCGATGTTGCCCAGGCGGCGATAGAATACCGAGCGCAGGACCGCGTAGTCGGTGCCGCTCAACTCGTTCGGCGCCAGGCCGGACAGGCGGGTGAAACCGCCGGTCCTGAAGCGGGCGTCGAGAGTCGCGTCGCCGGATACGGTCATGCCGACCTCGAAGCCCGCGGCCAGCGTGTTGCGACCGCGGGTCCATACGCCCGCGCCGTTCATGCGCGCCTGCGAGTAATCGCCGGCGGCACCGATCGACTCGAGCGACTCGATCCACTCGAACTGGCCGATGTAGCCCTGGTGCGGCCAGTTGCGGTTGTCGAGCCGGTCGATCCGCGCGCGCACGAACGCCTGCCCCCCCTCGATGTCGATGTCTGGCGCGGCGGGATCGCCGATCTGAATCTCGCCCTCGCCGCTGTACCGCCGCAGCCCGACGCGCACCTCGCCGTAGCGGCCGATGACCCGCCCGACCGCCAGTCCGCCGCCATAGCGCGTGACCTGGTACTCGTCGATCCGGTCGCCGTCCTCGTAACGGCTGAAGTTGGCGCTCTCGAACAGGAAGGTCGGGTGGACGAACCAGTTGAGGTTGACGTCGAGCGGCTGGTACCACTCCAGCCCCGCGAGCGGTTCCTCGCCGATCTGGCCCAGCACCCGCGCTTCACCGGCGCGCCGGTTGAGCCCGGTGAGGAGGTAGCTCACGCCGAGATTGTAGGTCGCGTCGCCGTCGAAAGTGTCCGACAGGCCGATGCCGAACTGCAGGTACTTCGGCCCCCACGAGTGCTCCCGCACCCGCACCACGAGCCCGGTCTGGCCGTTCTCCTCGACGACGTCGTAGTCGATGCGCTCGAACAGTTCCATGCCGTACAGGTAGCCGATCTGCTGCTCCAGCGCCGCCCGATCGAGCGGCTGGCCGGGCGCGACTGCCAGCGCCGCGGCGATCACGTCGTCGCCGATGCGGGAATGGTTCTCGATGCGCACGAAGCCGATGACCGGGGGTTGCGACTCGACCCGGCGCTGTGCCTGGACCCTGGCTGGGCCCTCGGCGCTCGCCAGCCGCGAGAGCGCCGGTCCGACCGCCTCGGCTGCCTGTCTGCCCGCAGCGATCGCCTCGTCCGCGCGCTTGAACTCGCTCGACGTGACGTCGCCCAGATCCGGCCGGATGAGCAGGTCGCGGTCGGTGAGGGTGGCGAGCTGCGCCTCGACGTTGCGCACGGTGAGGATGCGGGTCAGCTGATCGACCACCGACAGCACCGACTTGATGTCCTCCTGCTTCAGCAGGCCGGTTCCGACATCGACCGCGATGACCACGTCCGCGCACAGGTCCCGCGCGACGTCGACCGGCACGTTGTTCGCCACGCCGCCATCGAAGAGCATCTGCCCGTCGATCTCGACCGGATCGAAGACGCCCGGCACGGCCATGCTGGCGCGGATTGCCTTGGCCAGGCTGCCGGACTTCAGCACCACCGCGCTCCCGTCCGCGCCGGTCGCGACGGCGCGATACGGAATCGGGAGCCGGTCGAAGTCGTGCACGTTCTCCGCGCGCGCGGTCAGGCGCAGCAGCGCCAGGTCGAACTTCTGGCCCTGGATGACCGCCAGGGGCAGCTTCAACTTGCCGTCGTCGAATCCGGCGCGGTACTTCACCAGGTAGGCGTCGTCGTCGCGCTTGCGCCGGAAGGGCTTCTGTGAACGCGGCGGCTCGTCGCTGAAGATGTCGTCCCAGTCGATGGCGACCATCGCGTCGCGGATCTCCGCCGGACTCATGCCCTGCGCATACAGGCCGCCGACGATCGACCCCATGCTCGTGCCGACCACGCAGTCGATCGGCACGCCCTGCCGTTCCAGGACTTCCAGCACGCCGACGTGCGCGGCACCGCGCGCGCCGCCGCCCCCGAGCACGAGGCCGATCCGCGGCCGGGTGCCCGCGCTCGCGCCCGCGGCAGGCGCCGTTGGCGGTTCCGCCGCGACGACACCGGCGGCCAGCAGCAGGCCGGGCGCGGCCCGGCCCAGCAACGCGAGGACACCGCCATGCGCCACGGCCGTGGCCGCGGGTTCGCGCCGGACCCGGCGCTGGGCCGGCACTCCCGTGCCCGACCCCTGCGAATGCACGTGTGCGCCCATCAGTTCAACCCGCTGTCCCGATACCGCCGCCTCAGCGCCGCGCCGCGTCGAGGCGGGCGCGGAAGCGGGTCGCGTACAAGGCCAGGCGGTCGACGATGGCCTGCCATGACAATGCCTGCCCGCTGCCGCCGGCGGGTGCGTCATCGACGACCATGCCCAGCACGTCTCCGGACACCGAGTCGCTGATTTCCGCTTCCAGCACCGCCTCGCGCATTTCGATCCGCCCCCCGGCCATCTCCGCCACCGTGGTGGCGGCGAATCCGATCGGCGTGTAGTTGAGCAGGCTCTTCTTCTTGGTCTGCAGGTCGAGGCCGGTCACGGCCAGCCGGACCCGCAGGACGCCCGGACCGGCGACGTTGACGACGGCGTACTCCGGCTCGAGCGTGCGAACCAGGGTCGCATACAGTTCGTCCGTGACGGCTTTCAACTGGTCGGGCGAGAAGGACGCCACCTTGGACGTCGCGCTGAACGCCACCTCGATGGGCTCGATCATCACCCTGGAATAGCTGCCCAGGTCCGCGTCCGCCTTGCGGTAGCTGCGCGCACCCGGCTGCTCGGCATCCGGCGCGAGCCTGGCGTAGTCGTCGAGGAAGCCCGAGGTCTGTGCGGCGGCGGGTGCCGCGGCGGTGGCGCCCACGGCAAGTGCCGCGACCGCCGCTATCCGGACAATGCGATTCATGGCCTGCCCCCTCCCGTCGTCAGTCGTCTGTCTGCACCGCGCGTCCGGCGGCGAGCGCACGCGATCATGGCCGCTCGGCTGTCAGCTCGAAGGTCACGGTGGTGAGGTCGTCCTCGACCTGCTGCCGCTTGAACT
>CAYOJP010000118.1:0-11936 GCA_964404305.1 uncultured Gammaproteobacteria bacterium | reverse complement strand
ATCGTGCTGCACCTGACCTTGGGACACCGTGGGCGCCGGTGCCGGGCGGGGCCGCGGCGACCGTGAGCGCGCAGGGATGCGCGCGACCGAGCGCTACATGGACGTACTCGAGCGAGTCGCGGCGGCCCCGCCCGGCACCGGCGCCGGCCGCAGTGACGGACAATTTGCACTGTGCCATTCACGGAGCGGATCGCGTATGCGCCCGACGGCCTGCCGCCCGCCCGTCGCGGCCGGTGCCTCCCGGCGCCGGCCCCGCACGGCTTCCGTCCCGCGTGCCGGTCATGGCCGCTGATCCGGGGCGGACGGAGCCGGACCGATGTGCGGCATAGCCGGCTGGTTCCGCGCGGGACCCGTGCACGCCGGGGACGGCGCGCGCCTCGCGCGCATGCTGGGCGCGATCGCCCACCGCGGTCCGGATGGCAGCGGCACGCAACTCGCCGCCGGCCACGCCTTCGGCCACGTCCGCCTCGCGATCATCGATCTCGACGGCGGCGCGCAGCCGATGCGCAGCACGGATGGCGCGCTCACCATCGTCTACAACGGCGAGATCTACAACTACGCGGAGCTGGGCGCCGAGCTGCGCGCGCGGGGACTGGCGTTTGCCACGCGCTCGGACACCGAGGTGATCCTGAACCTGTACCGCGCCGACGGCATCGGCGCGCTCGCGCGCCTGCGCGGCATGTTCGCCTTCGCGCTGTGGGACGGGAGCGCCGGGCGCGGCTGGCTGGTGCGGGATCGGCACGGCATCAAGCCGCTGTTCTGGGCCCGCGGCCCGGACGGCGAACTGCTGTTCGCGTCCGAGGCCAAGGCCATCCGCGCCGCGCTCGGCGCCGGCGCGCTCGACGAGGCGGCGCTGCACCTGGCGCTGAACTTCCGCTACGTGCCGGGCGAGCGCTCGCTGTTCCGCGGCATCCGCCAGCTCGCTCCGGGCGCCGTGCTCGGCTGGCGCGACGGCGACTGCGCCGGGAGCGCCCTCGCGGCGTACCCGCTCGCGCAGGCGCCCGAGCCGCTCGCGGCGCTGCAGGACTCGGTGCGCGCGCACCTCGCCGCGGACGTCGAGGTCGCGACCTACCTCTCCGGCGGCATCGACTCGGCCGCGGTCACGGCGTTCGCGCGCCCGCACGTCAGCGGGCGGCTGCGCGCGTTCACGGTCGACATCGGCGACGATCCGGCCGAGGCCGCCAACGCCGCCCGCACCGCGCAGCTCCTGGACGTGGACAACGTGCGCGTGCCGAGCGCTGCCGGCGCGGCGAACCTGCCGGCGATCCTGTGGCACCTGGAGGTGCCGAAGGTGAACGCGTGGCAGGTCGCGCTCGTCGCGTCGGCGACTTCGCGGCACGTGAAGGTGGCGCTGTCGGGGCTGGGCGGCGACGAGGTGTTCCTCGGCTACAACCTGCACCGGATGATCGATCGCGGCGCGGCCGCGGCGCGCTGGCTGCCGCGCTGGGGCCGCTGCGCGGCGAGCCTGCTCGCCGGGCGCGCCCGCGCCCTGGGGCTGCCCGACTGGAGCGAGCCCGAGCGGGCGCTGCGCGCCTGCGGCGCGCTCGGTGACTGGCCGGCGGTGTACGGGCTGCTGCGCAACGTCTGGGACGCGCCCGGCCGGCGCATGGCCATCTACGGCCCGCGCCTGCTCGACGCGCAACTGCCCGACGCGTGGGCGGAAGTGCGTGCCGGCTGGCCCGCCGGCGCCGCGCCGCTCGCCGCGACCGCCGCGTTCGAGCGCCGGCACAAGCTGGTGAACGATCTCCTGTGGCAGGAGGATCGGCTCGGCATGGCCACGGGCCTGGAGGTGCGCGTACCGTTCGTCGACGCCGTGCTGGACGCGGCGGTCGCGCGGCTGTCGCCCGCCCAGCTGATGCCGGGCGGGCGGCTGAAGGGCTACCTGCGCGACGCCCTGGCGCCGGTGCTGCCCGCCGAGGTGCTCGCACGCCCCAAGAGCGGCTTCCAGGTCGATGCCGTCGCCTTCTTCCGCACGCACCTGGCCGCGCTCGCGAGCGTGTTCCTCGACGAGGCCACGGTGCGCCGGCACGGGCTGTTCAACCCCGCCTTCGTGCGCGACGTGCTCGCCCGGCCCGCGCACCGCCGGCTGCGCTGGCACTACTTCATGCTGTACCTGATGCTCGGCGCGCACCTGTGGCTCGAGATGTTCGAGCACGGCCGTGCGCCGGACGACCTGGCGCAGGAGGGCGCGCGGCCGTGAACGCTCCCGGCGCCGAACCGCTCAGCGCCGCCCGCGCGGCGCAGGTCTGCGACGCCGTGCTCGCCTGGAGCGGGGCGCAGCAGTGGCGCGGCTGGAACAAGCACGACGGCCTGAACAGCCCGCTGCTGCGCGCGCTGCTCGGCTGGGGCAAGTGGCCGCGCATCCTCGCCATCCAGGCCGTCATGCGCGCACCGGTGAACCTGCGCCCGCTGCTGCGGGTGCCGCGCACCTACAACCCCAAGGGCCTCGCCCTGTTCGCGCAGGCGTGCCTCGACCGCTACCGCGCGGGCGGCGACGCGCGCCACCTGGCGACGGCGACCGCGCTGCTCGACCTGCTCGGGCGCCTCGCCTCGCCGGGCCCGTGGTCGGGCACCTGCTGGGGCTACCAGTATCCCTGGCAGGATCCCGGATTCCACGCGCCGGCCGCGACGCCCAACGCCGTGGTCAGCGCGTTCGTGTGCGAGGCCTTCCTCGACGCCTTCGAGGTCACCGGGCGCGCGGACTACCTCGATACGGTCACGCGCGCGCTGCCGTTCTTCCTGCGCGACCTCACGGTGCTGAAGGACGAGCCCGACGAACTGTGCCTCGCCTACATGCCGCTGCCGATGCGCATGCGGGTGCTGGACGTGAGCATCCTCGTCGCCTCGGTGCTCGCCCGGCACGCC
The DNA here is from genome assembly GCA_964404305.1 of uncultured Gammaproteobacteria bacterium. Lineage (GTDB taxonomy): Bacteria > Pseudomonadota > Gammaproteobacteria > JADZEE01 > JADZEE01 > CAYOJP01. The sequence continues at coordinate 9,071 of CAYOJP010000118.1, read as the reverse complement.
CGCGCGAGCGGCGAGAGCGCCCACGCCGTCACCGCCCGGCGCCTCGCCTGCTACGTGGTGCGCCGCCAGACCGCCGCCGCGGCCTGGTACTACACCGATCCGCCGGGGGACTCGCCGATCCGCCACGACAACTACCACACCGGGTTCATACTCGACGCCCTCGCGCGCTACATGGACGCGACCGGCGAGCGGGACTGGGAGGGTGCCTACGCCGCGGGGCTGGCCTTCTACGCGCGCGAGCTGTTCACGCCGCAGGGCGCGCCGCGCTGGATGAGCGACGTCGAGTATCCTTACGATATCCACGGCGCCGCGCAGGGCATCCTGACCTTCGCCCGGCACGGCGCCGATCACCCGGGCCTGGCCGCCCGCGTCGGCGCCTGGGCGCTCGCGAACATGTACGACCCGGAAGGCCGCTTCTACTACCAGCGCACGCGCCTGTACACCAAGCGCTTCACGCTGCTGCGCTGGTGCAACGCCTGGATGGCGCGCGCCCTGGCGCGCTACGCCGTCGTGACGGGAGGGGCTGCATGAGCCGCATCGAGGACGCTCAGGTGCGCCCGCAGACCGGACTGACCGGGCGGGTGCGCGACTTCTGGACCCGCAACGTCAACGCCGAGCGGCTGTACGGGCGCGCGGTCAGCGCGCACCCGCGCGGCGAGGCCGCCTACTTCGCCGATCTGGAGGCCCAGCGCTACCGCTCGCACCGGCACCTGCTGCCGTGGATGGGCGGCATGCAGCCAGGCCGCTCGGTGCTCGAGATCGGCTGCGGCATCGGGCTCGACAGCTACACCATGGCGCGCCAGGGACTGCAGGTGACGGCGGTCGACCTGACCGACGTGGGCGTGGCGACCGCGCAGGCGCGCTTCGCCCGCGACGGCGTGCCGGGCCGCTTCGCCGCCGCCAACGCCGAGCGCCTGCCCTTCCCGGACGGCACCTTCGACTACGTGTACTCCTTCGGCGTCCTGCACCACGCCGCCGACACCGACGCCTGCATCCGCGAGGTGCACCGGGTCCTCAAGCCCGGCGGGGAGGCGCGCATCATGCTCTACCACCGCCACTCGCTGAACGAGCTCGTCCACCGCCTGCTCGGCGTGCCGTTCGAGGAGAAGGACGAACTGTGCCCGGTCGTGCGGCGCTACACGCGCGCCGAGATCGGGCGCCTGTTCGCCGCCTACGCGACGGTGGACGTCGCGGTCGACTACCTCTACGGCGAGGGCTACGGGCCGCTGTTCCGGTTCACGCCGCGGCCGCTCTACGACCTGCTGTCCCGGCACGTCGGCTGGCACCTGATGATCCGCGCGACCAGGTAGCGGCACGCGCCCATGCCCGATCCGATCCTGCCGGGACGCGCCGGACTGTACCTCTCGATGCTGCAGTACGGGCTCGCCTGCAACGCCGACTTCGCGGCCGAGCACTGGGCGTTCTTCGAGCGCCTGCGCGCGTACTGCGGCGATCCGGCCGGCCTGCGCGTGCTCGACGTGGGCTGCGGCAAGTCGTACTGGCTCACGCTGCTGCTGGCGAGCGCCGGCGCGCGCGCGACCGGCGTCGATACCGAGGTCGTCGCGCCCGGCGCGACCGCCGCCAAGTACCTCGCCATCGCGCGCCGCAACGGCCCGGAGCGGGCGCTGCGCACGCTGGCGTGGGAACTGCTGTTCGCACGTCCCTACTACCGCGAGCTGGCGCGCCTCGCCCCGTTCCCGCTCGCCTTCGACGCCGTGGACGTGCAGCCGATCGACGGTCGCCGGCTCGACTTCCCCGACGCGACCTTCGACCTGGCGGTGTCGCACGAGGTGCTCGAGCACGTCGCCGACCTGCCGGCGCTCGCCGCCGAACTGGCACGGGTGCTCAAGCCCGGCGCGCGCACCTACCTCTACGTGCACAACTGGACCAGCCTGTCGGGCGGCCATCACATCGCCTGGAAGCACCCGGACAGCGCGCCCTCGCGCGTGGTGGCGCCCTGGGATCACCTGCGCGCGCGCCGCCACGCGCGCGTGCCTTCCTACCTGAACGGCCTGCGCGAGCGCGACTACCGGCGGGTGTTCGAGGAGCGCTTCGAGATCCTCGACTGGTTCGCCGCGGGCGAGGAGGGGCGCGCGCTGCTCACGCCCGCGATCCGCGCCGAGCTGGCCGGCTACGACGAGCGCGAGCTCGTCACCAAGGGCTTCGTGATCGTGGCGACGCCGCGCGCGCCGGCCGCGGGAGGCAGGCTGCAATGAAGCAGATCGTCGCCGATTTCTCGACCGGTGAGTGCCAGGTGCGCGACGTGCCCCCGCCGGTGGTGGGCGAGGGCGGCGTGCTCGTGCGCAACCGCTGGTCGCTCATCTCCACCGGCACCGAGGGCGGCACCGTCAAGCTCGGGCGGATGAGCCTGCTCGGCAAGGCGCGCGCGCGGCCCGAGCAGGCGCGCAAGGTGCTCGCGGTGGCGCGCACGCAGGGCCTGCTCGTCGCCTACAACGCCGCGCGGCGGGCGCTGGAGATGCCGATCGTCCTCGGCTACTGCTGCGCGGGCGAGGTAATCGCGGTCGGCGCGGGCGTCACCGACCTCGCCGTGGGCGATCTCGTCGCCTGCGGCGGTCCGGGCCACGCCAACCACGCCGAGATCGTCGCGGTCCCGCGCAACCTGTGCGTGCCGGTGCCGGCGGGACTCGACGCCCGGGCCGCGGCCTTCACCACGCTGGGGGCGGTCGCGCTGCAGGCGGTGCGCATCGCCGACGCGCGCCTCGGCGAGAACGTGGTCGTCATCGGGCTGGGCCTCGTCGGCCTGCTGGCCGTGGAGCTGCTGCGGGCGGCCGGATGCCGCGTGTTCGGCATCGATCGCGATCCGCTGCGCGCCCGGTTCGTCGCCGACCGCGGCTGGGGCGCGACCGCCGGCTCGACCGACGCGAACATCGCCGAGCGCGTGCAGGCCTGGGCCGGCGGGGAGGGGGCCGACAGCGTCATCGTGACCGCGGCGACCGACGACAACGCGCCGGTCGCGCTCGCCGGCCTGCTCGCCCGCCGCAAGGGCCGCGTGGTCGTCGTCGGGCGCACCGAGATGACCGCGCCGCGCGACACCTACCTGTTCAAGGAACTGGAGCTGCACACGTCGATGGCCTACGGGCCGGGCACGGGCGATCCGGCCTACGAGGAGCTGGGCATCGACTATCCCTACGCCTACGTGCGCTGGACCGAGAACCGCAACATGGCGGCGTTCCTCGAACAGGCCGCGGCCGGGCGGCTCGACCTCGAGGCGCTCGTGACCCACGAGTTCGGCGTGGAGGACGCCGCGCGCGCCTTCGACCTCGCCTCGGGGCGAGCGCCGGAGCGCTCCACCGCGATCCTGCTGCGCTATCCGGCGGCCGACGGGGCGCCGGCCGCGGCGCCGGCGCCGCTCGTCCGGCTGCCCGCGCGCGCGTCCGCACCCGCGGCCGGAGCGCTCACCTGCTCGGTCATCGGCGCCGGCAGCTACGCAACCAACGAATTCCTGCCGCTGCTGGCGAAGGTCCCGGGCGTGCGCCTGCGCGGGATCGCCTCGGCCACCGGCGTGCGCGCCCAGGCGCTGGGGGCCCGGCACGGCTTCGAGCTGTGCACCGCCGACGTCGACGCCCTGATCGCCGATCCCGGCACCGACTGCGTGTTCATCCTCACGCGCCACGACACGCACGCGCGCCTGGCGGCCGCCGCGCTCGCGCTCGGGCGGCACGTGTTCGTCGAGAAGCCGCTCGCGCTGACGCCGGCGGAGCTCGATCGGGTCGAGGCTGCCTGGCGTGCGTCGGGCCGGGCGCTGATGGTCGGCTTCAACCGCAGGCATGCGCCGCTCGCGGCGCGCATGAAGGCGTTCTTCGGCACGCGCGCGCAGCCGGCCTCGATCCTGTACCGCGCCAACGTCGGCTACCGACCGCCCGGGCACTGGTTGCACGACCCGCGCCAGGGCGGCGGCGTGATCCTCGGGGAAGCCTGCCATCACGTGGACTTCTGCCAGTGGCTCGTCGGCGCCCCGGCCGTGAGCGCGGACGTGCTCGCGCTGGCCGGCCCGGGCCTGGTGCCCGGGGACAACGTGCACATGCGCGTGGGCTACGCCGACGGCTCGGTGGCGACGCTCGCCTACCTGTCGAACGGCCCGCGCGCGTTCCCGATCGAGCAGGTCGAGGTGTCGTGCGACAACCGGGCGGCGGTGCTCACCGATTACCGCCGCCTCGAACTGGGCCATGGCCTGAGCGTGCGGCGCGCGCGGCACTGGCTCGGGCCGGATCGCGGCCACGCCGCCCAGATCGAGGCCTTTCTCGCCGCCGTCCGGGGCGGCACGCCCGTGGACACCGCCGGCCAGCTGGCCTCCTCGCGGACCACGCTGGCGCTGGCGGCCGCGGCGGGCAGCGCGCCCGCCGCGCCGCCCCCGCAGACCGCCTGACCGCCTGCCCTCGGGCACGCGCGGCGCGGCGGCGCGAGCTCAGGTCCTGACGATGAGCCCCTGCCCGGTCGGCAGCGTGAGCACCTGCGTGCCGGCGTGGCGGGCGAAGTCGTCGGCACCGGCCTTCTGGGCTTCGTGGCCCGGGAAGCCGTAGTCGTCGAGCAGGACGACCGCGCCCGGCACCAGCTTCGGCCAGAAATGCTCCAGCGCCGCCACCTCCGGCGGCGTCGCGTTCATGTCGATCGACAGGTAGGCGACGCGGTCGATCGCGACCGTGGCGAGCGTGTCCGGCACCGGGCCGCGCACGATCACGACGTTCGGGGAGTCGCGGAACGACTCGCGCACGAAGGCGTAGCAGTCCGGGTAGGGATGCCGCCAGGCGGCGTGATCCTCCGGCCCGACCAGCTCGGGCACCAGGCCGTCGTAGGTATCGAACAGGTAGAAGCGGCGCCCGCCGGCGTTGCGGTCGAAGTCCACGTATTCCATCAGCGACGCCGACAGGAACGCGCGGTTGACGCCGCACTCGACCAGATCGCCGTCGAGGCGCATGGCCTGCGCGCCCGCCCACTGCACCACGTGCGCGCGCCAGCGGATCGCCACGCCCGGTTCCTGCCGGAGCGCGCGGGCGTAGGCGCGCAGGAAGCGCGGCTCGGCGGCGAAGTCGCAGTTGTGCACCGTGGCGAGCCCGTCCTCGCGGTAGCGGGGAGTGAGCGTGAGGCGCGCGAGATCCCACAGCCGCGCGGCGCCGGGGAGCCGGGCGAGCCGCTGGCGCAGGCGCTGCATGGGCGAGAAGCGGAGCATCGCGGCGGCGGCTGTCAGCGCCTCAGCACTGCGCGGTCCAGAAGAACCAGCGTTCCAGGTAGCGCGCGAGCGGGCCGCGCGCGAGCGGGTTGAGCAGGTAGCGCTGCACGGCCTCGAACGGCGTCAAGCGGGCGTTGCGGAAGGTTGCCCGCTCGTAGCGGAAATCACGGAAGCCGGCCGCCAGCACCTGCGCCCGCAGGCGCTCGGGCGCGACCGGCCGCTCGTCGGGGCTGAAGAACTTCAGTCGCAACGGCCCGGCGCCCATGAAGATGCGGTTCTGCAGGCAGTCGGCGCTCGGGTCGTAGCCGGCCAGGCGCCCGCCCGGCTTGAGCACGCGGCGGCACTCGGCCAGCAGTTGCGGCTCGGCACCCGGCAGGTGATGGACGAAGGCGGCCGCCACGACCAGGTCGAAGCTGCCGTCCGCGAACGGCAGTGCCAGCGCGCTCGCCTGCACTGCCGGCACCTGCGCGTGGCGCAGCATCGCGTGGGAGATGTCGAGGCACACGCACCCGGTGCCCGGTGCGCCCGCGAGCAGGCGGCTCACCATGCCCGAGCCGCCGCCGAGATCGAGCGCCCGGCCGCCTCCGTGCCAGTCGATCCAGCGTGTGACGCGCGCCTGGTCCGCGGGCGACAGGGACACGTAGTCGGCGGCGCCGCGCGCGTCCCAGTAGCGCTGCTCCCCGCCGTAGGCCGGCATGCGTTCACTCATCGCGGCTGCCTGCGCGGGGCGCCGCCGGGCGCGCCAGCCACCACAGCGCGACAGGCAGCCAGGCGAGGGCGAGCACCAGCACCCGCAGGGCGAGGTAGCTCGCGATCACGTCCGCCGCGGCGATGCCGCGAGTGCCGAACAGCAGGACCCCGGCGGCCTCCGTGGTGCCCAGGCCGTTGAGGCTCACGGGCACGTAGGCCACCAGCGAGCAGGCCGCCATCAGCGCCGTGATCGGCAGCCAGTCCGCGTCCGCGTAGCCCAGGCCGCGGAACATCGCCAGGTAGGCGAGGCCGAGCAGGCCCGCCTTGGCGACGCTGAGCGCTGCGTTCACCAGCACGCGCGCGGGATGACCGCGCACGGTGGCCTCCAGTTCGGCGAGGCTGCGCGCCGCGACCGCCAGCGGACCGGTGCCGTCGCGGCGGAGCTGCGCGGCGCGGCGCAGCCACAGGCCGGCGGGGAGGGCGACCGCGACGGCAAGGAACGGGGCCGCCCAGCCCGCCGGTCCGGCGCCGAGCGCGGTGGCGGCGCCGGCTGCGCCGAGCGCGGCGATCACGGCGAGCGACAGGAGCTTGTCGAGCAGCGCGGGGCCCAGGCTGTGATGCCAGTCGAAATCGTGCCGGCGCAGGCCCGCGGCGATGCCGCCCAGGTCGCCGACCTGGCCCGGGACCACCAGCCCCAGCGCCCAGCCGAACCAGTAGATCGGCAGGAAGGCGCGCAGGCCGATGCGTCCCTGCCGGCCGATGAGCAGGTGCAGGTTCACGGCGCCGAGCAGCGTGGAGGCGAGGATGGCGGCGCCCGCGAGCGCGAGGGCGCCCGCGGGGAGCCGGGCGAGCGCCCCGGACACGGCGCGCGGATCGAACCAGGCGAGCAGTGCGCCGAGCAGCGCGAGCCCGAGGAGCAGTCGCAGACTCCGGTGTCCGCGCATGGGACTCGCCACGCTGCGCGGGCGCTCAGCACGGCGCCGGCGTCACCGCTTCCGTATGCAGCGCCTGCAGCAGGGGCTTCAGGAGCTTGGGGTTGCTGCAGGCGATCTCGCCGCCGAACAGCCAGCGATCGCCGCCGGCGAGATCGCAGACGAGGCCGCCGGCCTCCTCCACGAGCAGTGCGCCGGCCGCCATGTCCCACGGCGACAGGCCCAGTTCCCAGAAGGCGTCGAGGCGGCCGCAGGCGACGTAGGCGAGGTCGAGCGAGGCGGCGCCGGCGCGCCGCAGCCCCGCGGTGCGCTCCAGCACGGCGCGGAACTGCGCGCAGTAGCGCTCGATGTGCTCGCGGTGCTTGACCGGGAAGCCGGTGCCGACGAGCGCCTGGTCGAGCGCGCGCAGCCCGGCGACGCGGATGCGCTTGCCGTTCAGTTGCGCGCCGCGACCGCGCGAGGCGGTGAAGAGATCCTGCTTGAGCGGGTCGTAGACCACCGCCTGCTCGATGCGGCCCTTGTGCTCCAGGGCGATCGACACCGCGAACTGCGGGAAACCGTGCAGGAAATTGGTGGTGCCGTCGAGCGGGTCGATGTACCAGCGGTACTCGTGATCGGCGCCGTGGGAGCCGCTCTCCTCGGCGAGGATGCCGTGGTCGGGGTAGGCGGCGCGCAGGACGTCGATCACGGTGGCCTCGGCCTGGCGATCGACCTCGGTCACGAAATCGTTGTGGGCCTTGGTCGAGACGGTCAGTGACGGGACCCGGTCGACGTAGCGGAGGATGAGGTCGCCCGCGCGGCGCGCGGCGCGGACGGCAATGTTCAGGGTCGGCTGCACGGGGCCGATTCTACCCGATCCCCCGGCCTCACCCCGCGGCGGGGCTTCTGCGACAATGCCGCCGCCATGAATCGCGAGCGCCTGCGCAACATCCGCATCGTGCTGGTCGGCACCGCCCACCCCGGCAACATCGGGGCCGCGGCCCGCGCGCTGCAGACCATGGGGCTGGCCGATCTGGCGCTGGTCGCGCCGCTGCGCTTTCCGGCGCCCGAGGCCGTGAGCCTCGCGTCCGGCGCCGGCGCGGTACTCTCCGCGGCCCGCGTGCACGCCACGCTCGCGGAGGCTGTCGCCGACTGCGGCTTCGTGGTCGGGGCGAGCGCGCGCTCGCGCACCATCCCGTGGCCCGAACTCGCCCCGCGCGCCTGCGCCGCCCGGCTCGTCGAGGCCGCGGCCGGCGCGCCCGCGGCACTGGTCTTCGGTCGCGAGAACGCCGGCCTGAGCAACGAGGAACTGGAGCTGTGCCAGGCGCTCGTGCGCATCCCGACCGTCCCGGAGGCCGCCTCGCTCAACGTGGCCGCGGCGGTGCAGGTGCTGGCCTGCGAGATCTTCGGCGCCGCCGGCGGTGAGTCGCCGCCGCCGCCGGTGGAAGCCGGCGTCAGGCCGGCGACGAACGCCGAACTGGAGCAGCTCTACGCGCACCTCGAGCAGACGCTGGTGGACGTGGAGTTCCACGATCGGGCCAAGCCGCGCCGGCTGATGCGCCGGCTGCGCCGCCTCATCGGCCGCGCGGGCCTCGACCGGCAGGAACTGCAGATACTGCGCGGGATGCTGACGGCGGTGCAGGAGAAGCTCTTGGGACGGTGACTGGGGCAGTGACTGGTGATTAGTGACTGATGAGTTACACCATCTCTGGTCACCAGTCACCAGTCACCAGTCACCAGTCACCAGTCACCACTCACTGCCCCAGTCACCGCCTAAAATTCCTCCACCTCCACCCCCGCCGCGCCCTCGCCGGCCTCGATGCGGCCGATCTCCCAGGCCGTCTCGCCGGCCTCCGCGAGCAGCGCGAGCGCGCGCGCGGCGGCGGCGGCGGGCACGATCGCGACCATGCCGATGCCGCAGTTGAAGGTCCGCAGCATCTCCCGCGTTTCCACGCCGCCTTCGGCGCGCAGCCAGTCGAACACGGCCGGGCGGGTCCAGCGCCGGGCATCGAGGTGCACGCGCGTGCCGGCAGGCAGCACGCGCGGGATGTTCTCGAGCAGCCCGCCCCCGGTGATGTGCGCGATGGCGCGCACCGGCACCTGCGCGGCGAGCGCCAGCACCGGCTTCACGTAGATCCGCGTCGGCTCGAGCAGCGCTTCGCCCAGCGTGCGGCCCGCGAAGGCGGAGTCGAGCGCGGCGCCGCTGCGCGCGAGTATGCGGCGCACGAGCGAGTAGCCGTTCGAGTGCGCGCCGCTCGAGGCGAGGCCCAGCACCGCGTCGC
>CAYOJP010000117.1:0-11949 GCA_964404305.1 uncultured Gammaproteobacteria bacterium | reverse complement strand
CGTTCAGGATCACGGGGATGTGCAGCACATCCTCCTCGATCACCGAGTGCGTGCGCGCCGACCAGCCGAGGCGGCGCAGGTGGTCGGCGACGATGCCGCCGATCAGCGAGCAGCGCATGTAGGCGCGCATCGATTGCGAGCCCGAGATCCAGTCGTCGCCGCTGGCGCCTTCCATCGTCTCGTAGCCCTGGTCGATCAGGATGACGATGGCATTGCGGTGGTAGGGCTCGATGGGGGAGCCATCGTGGTCATGGGAATACCAGCAGTAGGATTTCGCCGGCCCGACCCCGACCAGGTCCGCGCCCAGGTAGTAGAGCGCGGCCTTGACCGCCTGCGCGTTGGCCGCCGGGTCGTCCGTCCCCGGCGCGACCTGCGGCGCGGCCTGCCCGCTCTGCAGCGGCACCATGCCCGCGAGCACCGGCAGCATCGCGCCGGCGAACGGCTCCTTGGAGATGAAGTTGAAGTGATCCAGTGCCCGTTGCGGTCCGGGCCCCAGGTCGCCGTGCGCCGCCCGAACGAACATGTTGTGGCGTTTGGGGATGCGCGGGACGCCGGCCTCGTCGATGACCGTGGTGGGCTTGTCCACCCGCTTCACGCGCTCCATCGGGTAGGCGCCCAGGTGCAGGGGCCGGTTCTCGCCGAGGAGCGCCTTCCAGCCGGGCCGGGCCCCGCCGGCTCCCAGCAGGTAGCCCGGGCCGAAGGCGCGCCACTGGTCGGCGGGCCCGCGCGGTGCGAGCGGTTCGTCGCAGGCCAGCGCGAGCGTCGTGGTCACCACCGCGACGCCGTAGCGATCGCCCAGGTAGGGATTGCGCAGGCCCGCAGCAAGCCCCTTGCCGTCGAGTTCTCCGAGTCCGCTCGCGAGTACCAGCCGCTCGAAGTCCACCTCGCGGGTCGTCGCCGTATGCGCCCGGGAGGAGTAGCCCAGGGTGCGCAGGTAGCCGGCGACCACGACGGCGATCTCCGAGGCCCGCACCGCCGCCCGGTGCGCCTGTGTACCGCGCAGCCATGGCTCGCCGGGCTCGCCCGGACGCGGATCGCGGGTGTAGGCGACCAGGATCACGACCGCGTGATCGTGCCCCAGCGCGCGGAACGACGCAGTCGCGGCCTCCGCGTCCCGCTGGCTGAAGTCGCGAACGCTGAACATCGCGTTCGCCTCGGTGCCGGCCGAGATGCCGTCGCGAACCGCCACGGCGTCCGGGGGGCTTACCGGCATCTCCAGCACGTCGGCGTCCGTGAGGCGCGCGATGCCGACCTGACTGGCGTCGAGGTAATAGCAGCCGCCCTTCACGTTGGCGGCGCGCAGCGCGAGGTCGTCCGGCAATGGCGCCTGCCCGGGCCTGACCGGGCCGTCGCGCAACTGGTCGTGCAGTCCGATATACGACTGCATCGCCGCGGCGATCGAGGCGCCGCCGGCGCCGCCGAAGTCGAGCGCCGCCTGCGCCCGGGGCGGCAGCGGCGGAATCGCGGTGCCGCGCGCCAGCCGCTCCAGCGGCCAGGTGCCCAGGTGTGCCGGGCGGTGCCGGTGCGAGAACAGCCTCATGCGCTTCCTCCCCTGTGTTCCGAAATTCCCGCCCGCGTCAGGCAGCCTGCAGATGCCGCTCGATCTTGGCCCAGGCGCCGGCGCCGCGCGCGCGCAGATCGGCCAGCACCTGGGCGGGAAAATCGCCCGCCACCGCCCGCTCGTAGGACGGCCGGGCGCTGACGCGCGCGTACCAGTCGGCGACGCGCGGGTGGCGCTCGTACAGGGCGGTCCAGCCGAACTGATGGAGCGTCTGGAAGTACGGCGCGAGCGCGCAGTCGGCGAGCGTGAATTCCTCGGCGGCGGCGAAGGCCCGGCCGGCCAGCGCGGCATCGAGGTCGGCGATGGTCTGCGCATAGGTGACCACCGCGATCGCGACGTCCGGCGCATCGAGGCCATGCTCGGCCAGCCGCTTCTGGCGCTCGCGCCGCTCGCGCTCGACGACCTGGTCGAGCAGGCGCGCGCGCTGCTCCGGCGTCATCTCCAGCAGCCGCGGACGCATCAGCAACGGCCACTGCAGCGTGCCGCAGGCCGGGTGCAGCTTGTTGTCGACGTGCTTCATCCAGAACCGCATGTGCGCCGTGGCGAGCGGCGAGGCCGGCCGCAGGCGCACGGCCGGGAAGCGGTCCTCCAGGTACTCGCAGATGATCGAGGACTCGATCACCGGGTGCCCGTCGTCCACGAGCGTCGGCACGACCCCGAGCTTGTTGAGCTTCAGGTACCAGGGCTGCAGGTTCTCCTTGCCGGCGAGATCCACCGGGCGCGGGGTCCACTCGATGCCCTTCTCGGCGAGCACCAGGCGCACCTTCTGCGCGCAGGGGGACATCGGATGCGTATACAGTTCGAGCATGAATTCCTCCGTCGGATCGGTGCGCGCCGCGTCCGGCCGACCTCACAGCAGGGCCAGCGCCTCGCGGTGCAGGTTCAACAGTTCCGGCACCTGTGCCGGCGGGCGGCGGCCGAACCCGCACTCGGTGGCGATGCCGAACCCGGACAGGTGCCGCCGGGCCGTCGCGATCCTGGCCCGGGCTCCGGCCAGACCGTCACTGTGGTGCACGAGCCCCAGGTAGACCCGCGTCCCGCCGGTCGCGAGTCCCGCCAGCGGGGCGAAGTAGGCGTCATCGGTCCGGTCGCGCGGCACGGGCATGTGCACCCAGTCGACGCGGCGGCCGCTGCGGGCAACCGCGGCGTTGGCCATGCGCACGCACAGCCCGAGATGTTTCGGCTCCACCATGTGCCGGTGGCCCAGGTCCGCGTAGCAGAAGTGATAGCCCAGGAGAGCATCCGCCGGCACCCGGCCGAGGAGCGCCCCCAGCGCCTGTTCGTAACGCTGCCAGGGATCGCCCGGCGCGGGAAACACCCCCTCGATCTCCATCAGTTCCGTGCACACGTCCCACTGCACCGCCAGATCGGAACCCGGTACCGCGGCACAGAGCCGGTCCAGCTCGCGGCCCATGGCGTCCGCGTACGCGGCCTCGACCGCCGGACGGGTGGCCAGATCGGGGAAGAACACGCCGCACACGCCTACCGGCGTCGGCAGGCAGACCTGGAACCGCAGGCCGGCCGGCAATCCGCCGGCGGCCCGCAGGGCCTGGAAACGCGCGTAGGAGGCGATCGCGTCGTCGGCATAGCGCAGCGTCTCGAAGTGCAGCGGACCGGCACCGGGCCGGACCTTGAACTGCCACAGGTCGTCCAGGCCCGCGGGGATCCAGGGCTCGTCGGCGAGGCCGCGCGGGCGCTGCACCGTTTCGAGCTGCGGATGACCGTCGAAGACCCGGTATGCCTGGTACACGATCCAGATCCGGCGATCGCCGGTCTCACCGTCCGGCAGGCTGGCCAGGTGGTCGCCGAGCGCATGGCCACAGGTCGTGAATACGGCCTCCGCGTCGGCCAGCGGCACGCTGCCGACCAGCAGTACATCGCCTCTTGCCATGCTGGCGCTCCTTCCGGCGCCCGTGCGGGGCGCGAGCCCGCCCCCCGATGGGAGCAGGCCCAGAGTAGCCGCGCGGGCGGGACCGGTGAACCGGTAGAATTGCAGGTCGGCACGGCAGAACTGCAGGAACTCCGATGGCCCTGAACTGGAACGATGCCCGCTACCTGCTCGCCACCGCCCGCAGCGGCACCGTGGCGGCGGCGGCGCGGGTGACCGGAGTCGATGCGACGACCGTGGCGCGCCGGATCGCGGCGATCGAGCGGGTGCTCGGCAGCCGCCTGTTCGAGCGCGTGGGCGGCCGCCTGGTCCCCACCGCCGCCGGTCAGGCGGTGGTCCGCCACGCGGCCGAGGCGGAGCGCGCACTGCGGGAGATCGAGGCGGTGCGCGGTCCGGGGGATGCCGAACCGAGCGGCACGGTCCGCATCTCGGCGGTCGGGTCCCTGCTCAGCGGATTCCTCATCCCGCGCCTGCCGGACTTCGCGCGGCGCTACCCTGCCATCGTGCCGGAACTCATTGCCGATACCGCGCACGCCGACCTGATCCAGCGCGAAGCCGACATCGCCCTGCGGATGGTGCGACCGGCCACCGGCAGCCTGGTGGTCAAGCGGCTCACCCGGGTGGCCTACGCGGCGTATGCGACGGACGCACTGCTCGGGGGCGGGCGCCCGCGCACGCTCGAGCAACTGCCGTGGGTCATCTACGAGCAGCGCTTCGAACACCTGCCGGAAGCCCGCTGGCGACGCAAGCATGTGCCCGGCGCGCGCACCATTGCGCGGACCACGGTCGGTGCACCGGTCTTCGATGCCGTGGTCGCCGGCCTCGGGGCGGCCATGCTGCCCTGTTACCGGGCGGACGGAATGCCCGGACTGCGCCGCCTGAGCGAACCGGTGCCGCTGCGCGAGATCTGGCTCGTCGTCGACCGGCAGCAGCGCCGGCTCCCGGGGGTGCGCGCCGCCTATGCCTGGCTCAGCGAGGTGTTCGAGCAGGAGCGGGCACTGTTCGCCGCCGGCCGCACTTGATCCAGGCGCTCAGCGCCGCGGGCCGGCCGGTGCGGGCGGCGCGAGCAGTGCCCGTCCCCCGGGCACGAGCAGCGCCACGGCCAGGCACTCCAGCCCGAACGGCAGGTAACCCGCATAGCCCAGGAGCGGCATCCGGAACAGGTGAAAGCGGTCGACGTACGGCACTGCGTACTCCCAGTGCGCGAGGCTGCGCCAGTTCCACAGTTCCCAGCACAGGCCGCAGCCGAGAGCCGCCAGCGGCGCGAGGGCGAACGGGCGCCAGTCGCCGCTCGCCAGCGCGGCGAACACCGTCGGCTGCCCGCAGGCGGCGCGCGCTCCGCAGACCACCAGCAGCGGGGCGATCCACACCAGCGGGTACGCGAGATCGGGACGCAGCGGGAGCATGGCCAGCCCGAGGACCGCCAGCAGCCACACGCCGGCGCCCAGCGCGCGGGGCCGGCGCACCCGGAGCGGGCGCAGCCCGGCGTACGGGCCGGCGAGGCGCGGAATGGCGAGCAGCCACAGGTAGGTGCTGATCACCGCAGGTAGCACGGTGGCGAAGGACAGGCTCGCGAACAGCGCATACTCTCCGGCGCCGAACGTCTCCACTCCCCGGTAGTACCAGTTCGCGGTCACGCGGTTGGCAAATTCGAAGTACCACCAGAATACGGTGCTCACGCAGGCCAGCGCCGCGAGGTAGCGCGGGTGATCGATAAGCAGGCACCAGCCCGCGGCGCGGCGGTGCAGCGCGTTCACGATCACGATGTAGCCGAGCCACAGCGGCAGGAAGGTGTGCCGCTGCAGGTCCGCGAACCATTCCAGGCGCGACCACGCGAGCAGCCAGCCACCGCCGGTGAGCGCGAGCCCCGCCCAGATCCACGTCGGCAGGGGCCGCGCGGGCGCTTCCGGGCGCAGGGGCGCGCGATACCGCAGTCCGACGAGCGCCAGGGGCGCGACGGCGGCGACCACGATGCTCGCAAGGGCGCAGAAGACGGGCGGCGAGAACGGGGGCTGCGCGACCGCACGCGTCAGTGGCGGAAATTCCAGATACGGGGCGAGCTCCGAGCCCGTCGCCACGATGCCCGCCAGCAGCGGAAGCACGAGCGACCCGAGGACGAGCACCAGCCACATGGGTTGTACGCCCCCCGTTCCCGCCCTCACCTCGCGGCCGGGAGTGGGCAGGACCGCGCGTCGCCCGGCCCCTGCGGCCGCACGCGCGTTCTCACTCCAGGGTCGGCAGCACGAACTCGGCGCCGGCCCGGATCGAGGTCGGCCAGCGCTCGGTGACGGTCTTCAGGCGGGTGTAGAAGCGCACGCCTTCGGGGCCGTGCACGTGGTGATCGCCGAACAGCGAGGACTTCCAGCCGCCGAAGCTGTGGAACGCCACCGGCACGGGGATGGGCACGTTGATGCCGACCATGCCCGCCTGCACCTCAACGGCGAACGCGCGCGCGGCATCGCCGTCGCGGGTGAAGATCGCCGTGCCGTTGCCGTACTCGTGCCGGTTCACGAGTTCCACCGCGCCGGCAAAGGACGCCGCGCGCACCACGCACAGGACCGGACCGAAGATCTCCTCGCGATAGATGCGCATCCGCGGCTGGACATGATCGAACAGCGAGGGCCCCATGAAGTAACCGCCCTCGTGCCCCTGCACGTGCAGATCGCGCCCGTCGACGACCAGGGTCGCGCCCTCGGCGACGCCGCTGTCGACCAGTCCGCGCACGCGATCGCGGTGCGCGGCGCTGATGAGCGGCCCCATCTGCGAGCGGGCGTCGGTCGCCGGCCCGACCTGCAGTTCGCGCACGCGCGGCGCCAGCCGCTCGACGAGCGCGTCCCCGACCCTGTCGGTGACCGCGACGGCCACCGAAACCGCCATGCAGCGCTCGCCGGCGCTGCCGTAGGCGGCGCCCATGAGAGCATCGGCGGCCAGATCGAGGTCGGCGTCCGGCATGACGACCATGTGGTTCTTGGCGCCCCCGAGCGCCTGCACGCGCTTGCCGTTGGCGCAGCCGGTGGCATAGATGTAGCGCGCGACGGGCGTGGAGCCCACGAAACTCACCGCCGCGACGTCGGGGTGGGCCAGCAGGCGGTCGACCGCGACCCGGTCGCCGTGCACGACGTTGAACACCCCGGCCGGCAGGCCCGCCTCGGCGAGCAGCCCGGCAATCGCGTCGGCCGCCGACGGATCGCGTTCCGACGGCTTCAGCACGAACGTGTTTCCGCACACGAGCGCCACCGGGAACATCCACATGGGCACCATGAGCGGAAAGTTGAACGGCGTGATGCCGGCCACGACGCCCAGCGGCTGGCGCATGCCGTAGACGTCGATCGAGGTACCGGCACTCTCGCTCAATTCGCCCTTGAGCAGTTGCGGGGCCCCGCAGGCGAACTCCACCACTTCCAACCCGCGCTGCACTTCGCCCAGCGCATCGTCGCGGACTTTGCCGTGCTCGGCGCTGATGATCCCCGCCAGCAGGTCGGCGTCGCGCTCGAGCAGGGCGCGCAGCCGGAACATCACGCGGGCCCGGCGCATGGGGGGTGTCGCCGACCAGTCCGGGAAGGCCGCCCGGGCCGCGACAACCGCGGCGTCGACCGTGGCGGCATCGGCCATCGGCACGGCGCCGATGACCTGGCCGCTGGCCGGATTGCGGATCTCGACGGCGTCGCCCCCGCCGGCGACGCCGCGCCCGCCGATCCAGTGCTGCAGCGGCACGCTCGCGGCGGACGCGGTCCCGCTCATCGTCGCCCGCGACCGCGGCGGGCGACTGCCCGACTCGCGGGCGCCTTGCGCGCGACCTTCGTCCTGACGACCTTCTTCTTCGCCACCCGGCCGGCAGCCTTCTTCGCCACCTTCCGTCCGGGCGCCTTCTTCTTCGCGATCCTCTTCTTCGCGATCCTCTTCTTCACGACCTTCTTCTTCGCGACGTTGCCGCGCGCCGCCGGGCCGCCGGCCGCCCTGCCCGGCCCCGCGGACTTCTTCGCCGGCTGGCCGGCCGGCGTGCGTGCCGCGCGCTC
This sequence comes from uncultured Gammaproteobacteria bacterium, assembly GCA_964404305.1. Lineage (GTDB taxonomy): Bacteria > Pseudomonadota > Gammaproteobacteria > JADZEE01 > JADZEE01 > CAYOJP01. The sequence goes on along the minus strand of CAYOJP010000117.1, from coordinate 4,484 downwards.
CGGTGCGAGCGCGAACTCCACCACTGCCGCGCCGCTGCCCCACACCGGGCCATAGCCATGCACCTTCGCGCCGCGCAGGCGCTCGCCGATGCCGCCGAGCACCCACGCCAGGTGCTTGAAGCCCATGTCCGCGCGCGTTTCGCTGGCGTACACCGGGCAGACCCTCGTGATCTTCTTCAGGTCGCCCCCGGCCAGGACCTTCAGCATCCGGCGGTTCCAGGCATCGTCGTCGTCCGCCGCGATGTGATCGGTCGCGATGTCGATTTCCTCGCGGAAGATCGTCCCGGACAGGCCGCCGACACCGACCAGCGCCACGCGCCGGCCGAGCCTGGCCGCGCAGTCCGCCAGGGTCGCGCCGAGCTTCGCGGTCGTCGCGAAGTCGTGGTAGAGGTTGTTGGCGGCGATGACCAGCGGCAGGCGCCCGGTCGGGTTGAGATAGTTGTTGGCCACGATCGTCCCGGTGTCGATGGGGAAGCCGTCGTAGTCCACGCCCTTGGAACGCACGCCGAACGCTGAGGTCGCCGCGATTGCGGCATTGGCGAGCTTCACGTCGGTCGCGATGTCGAAGGGCAGGTCGCCGAACTCGTGCCAGTTCTCGTCCACGTGCAGGCCGGCGATGCGCTTGCGCGTCTGCCACAATTCGTCGAGCACGGCAAACCACTGCGTCGAATAGATCGCGATGACGTCCGGCTTCGACGCGGCGAGCGCCGCGGCCGCGACGCGATAGGCGGCGTCGAGCCCCCGCCACGGCGGGTTGTCGGGACGCAGCCATGGCAGCGGGCTGCCATGCACGAGGAACGCGGATACGACGGCCATCGGGGGATCTCCGGGCGCCGCCGGGACCTTGCCCGGCGCGGCGCATTCAGTTGCGGTGCGGTGTCCGGACGCGCCCGGCCGGCACTTCACGCCGGCCGGGCCGAACGCTTCAGGCGGCGATGGGCTGCTCGTGGAAGGGCAGATCGCCGGCCTTCTCGAGGTTCCATTCCATCACGGCGTTACCCGTGCCGATCACGGTGCCGTAACCGTGCAGTTCGGCCGGGATGTTCGGGTAGCCCATTGCCGAGTACATCCAGGTGAACGCGCCGGACTTCACCTCCGCGAACGCCTCGTTGATGAACTGCGGCAGCACCCTGAACACCTCGGCCGTGTCGCCTCGGCGCATCAGCTCGATCATGCGCATGTCCCACTTGTAGCCCTCGAAGTTCTGCGGGTGCTCCTGGGACATGTCCTCCGGAATGAGGGGCTCCTGGTGGAAGTGCCAGTGACACAGGGTGTTCGAGGCGAGCAGGACGGCGCGCCGGCCGGTCTTCTCGATGGCCGCGCGCGTCGCCTTGCCGAGCTTGTCCATCTCTTCCATGCCCTCGCCGAGCTTGAGGTAGTAGGGCGAATTGTTGGCGGATATGCCGACGACCGGGATGTCCCACTGCGGGCGGATGAGGTGCAGCGTGGTGATCGTGCCGTAGTCCACTCGGAAGTTCGGGTTGCGCATCATCTTGCCGACCAGTCCGCGCGCGCGGGCCTCGTCGCAGCAGGCCTGCGCCAGCTCGACGTCGACGTTCAGATCGAAGTTGTAGCGGAAGATGTTCGGGAAGATCGGATCGACCGACTTGCCCGACAGGCGCGGCACCCCGAGGAAGTGGTGGCCGAGCTGCGTGATCCAGTGCGGCGAGTGCACGAGCAGGACGTCCGGCTTGAGCTCGTCGATGGATTTCCGCGCGCGCTCGTAAGCCCACCGCAGCGGTTCCCAGCCGCACTGTGATTTCGGCTCGTTCTGCGCCGGGTTCTCCCCGTAGACGAGGTGCGGAGGATGCGGAGCGAGAAAACCGGCGACTATCCTGCCCTTGGCCATCGTGATTCTCCTCGAAGGGGGCCGTCAATGTGGCCGCATTGTGGCACGAGCCGGGCGCGGCAGGTCAATCGCCCGACGGCGCCGGCACATGCACGGACACCCGCGCGCCGGAGCCGTACTCGGCACTCCATTCCCCCGGCGCGCCCGGCACCGGCGCCGCGAGGGCGCCGGTGATGAACACCTGCCCCGGGCCGATCGGCCAGCCCAGGTCCAGCACCCGGTTCACCAGCCAGCGCAGCGCCTCCATCTGGCTGCCCATCGGCACCGAGCCGGGCGCACGGGCAACCTCCGTACCGTCGTGGCGGAGCACGACCTCAAGGGCGTCGGCGGCGGTTGCACTGGACAGGACCAGCGGGGAGCCGACCACGTGGAACTCGGTGGCGACGCCGACGGCGACCAGATCCACGCCGGTCAGCTCGCCGGGGGCGGCGAAGCGCACGCGCGGCAGCTCGAGCACCGGCATGGCCTGCGCCACCAGGGCCGCCATGGCGGCGGCATCCGCGACCGGCGCAGCAATGGCACGCACCATCGTCCAGCCGATCTCGGCCTCCACCAGCAGGCCGTCGACCCGGTCGGCAGGCACCGTCGCCCCGTTCGCGAGTTCCCCGCCCGGGTACAGGACGCCGGCGACCGGGCCCTGGAGTCCATAGCGTGCCTGCTGCGCCCGGGCCATGAAGCCGCCCTTGTAGCCGGCGGGCGCGGCACCACCGAGGCGCGAGCGGACATATGCGGACTGCACCCGGTAAGCCCCGTCGACAGCGAGCGCCGGCTCGATCTGCGAGGCGCGCGGCCAGTGCGTTCCCGTCCGGTCGGCTTCCCGCAGGGCGGCCACCACCTCGGGCTCGCCCGCCGCCGCGGACGCGGCGCACGCGAGCGCGAGCAGCCCGGGGACGAGCCTCGCGCACCGGTCAACCATGGCCGCGGCACCTGCGGTTAGAATGCCTGTGCAGGCTGCCGCCGCAAGGGAGGGATGCCATATGAACGCACCGCGCTGGGAAGTCCGCGGAGAGTACATGGAGGTCTGCAACTGCGACTACCTGTGCCCCTGCATCTACACCCGCATGCAGGCGGCGCCGACGCGTGGCGACTGCATCGTGGCAATGGCATTCCGCATCGACGGCGGAAGCTGGGGCGACACCCCGCTCGCGGGCCTCGCCTTCGTGGCGGTGGCGCGTTCGGACGGCGCCATGGGTGCCGGCAACTGGAAACTCGGACTGATCCTCGATGCGCGCGCGAACGCCGCGCAGCGCGAGGCCCTGCAGGCGATCTGCAGCGGCGCCGCCGGGGGGCCGATGGCGGCCTTCCAGCCGCTCGTCGGGGAATTTCTCGGCAGCGAGTCGCACCCGATCGAGTTCGTGAAGGAGCCGATGCGCGTCGCGGTGGTCGTGCCCGGGCGAGTCGACCAGACCGTGGCCGGCAGCCCGATGCTGACCGATCCGGGCCGCCCGATCTGTCTCGACGACGTTGCCCACCCGGCGAACTCGCGCCTCGCCCTGGGCACCGCCGAGCGCGGCCACATCCACGCCTTCGGCATCGACTGGGACGACGACACCGGCGGGCGGTGCAACGGCCACTTCGCCCCGTTCCACTGGCAGGCCTGAGCGAGCGTCCGGAATCGCCCGCTGCTGCAGGCCGTCGCGGTCGACTCCGGATGCCGAACAGACGGTCCCCGCGGGACGATGGCGAGTACATCACCTCGCTGGCACGCGGCCTCGCCGTCCTGCGCGCCTTCACCGCCGCCCAGCCCGAGATGACGCTGAGCGAGGTTGCGACGCGGGTGAAGCTCAACCCCGCCGTCACGCGGCGCTGCCTGAACACGCTCGAACACCTCGGCTACGTCGCGCGGCGGGAGCGCCGCTTCCTGCTGCGTCCCGAGGTCATGCTGTTCGCGTCGGCCTATACCGATTCGATGCACCTGGAGGAAGTGGTCCGCCCGTACCTGCAGGAAATCCGGGACACGACCGGCGACAGTTCCTCGCTCGCGGTCCTGGCCGAGCACGACATCCTCTATCTCGTGCACGTCTCGACCAGCCGCATGGTCCGGCTCGCGGCCGGTGCCGGCACGCGGTTTCCCGCCTATGCGACCTCGCTCGGCCGCGTCCTGCTGGCCAACCTCGACGAGCCGGCACTCGCGACCTACCTCGACGCGGCGGTGCTGCGACCGCTCACCGAGCACACGGTGACCAGTCCCGCGGCGCTGAAGAAGCTGCTGCGCGAGATCCGGCGACTGGACTACGCCGCCGTCGAGGACGAACTGGACTACGGCATCGTCTCGGTCGCGGTGCCAATCCGCGACCACGACGGCCGCGCGATCGCCGCAATCAACTGCTCGACGGCCACCAGCCGCGTGCGGCGGGACCCGATGATCCGGGAGCGGGTGCCGCACCTGCGCGCCGCCGCCCGCCGCATCGAGGACGCCCTGCGCCGGTTCCCGGCGCTGGCGCACTCGATCCGGCGCTGACGGCCGGCGAGCGGTGCCGCGCGCGCCGAATAGCCTATACGGCAGAGCGGAATTGTGCTGCACCTGACGTCGGGAATCCCGGGTGCCGGCCCGAGTGACCGACATTTACAGTCTGCTATTTAGGGAACCTCTGAAATACGTGCCATGAGGGCGATGAAAGTCGTGTTCATCCGG
>CAYOJP010000116.1:2073-11985 GCA_964404305.1 uncultured Gammaproteobacteria bacterium | reverse complement strand
CGGGCCTCGACGTCGGTCCGGGTCACGAGGTCGTGGAACAGCAGGCGGCGCTTCTCCTCCGGCGACACGCCGGGCCGCGCCAGCAGGGTGAGCGGCGGGACCGCGCCGTTGCGCGCCATGTGCACGACCTCGTCGGTGATGCCGCGCAACGCCTCGTACTCCGGCCGCAGACGGGCGTCGACGAGGGCGGAGGAGGCCAGGCCATGATCGTAGATGGCGCGGATCTCCAGCTTGTAGCCGCCGAGCATCACCGGGTTGATGGTCGCCTCGATCTGGGACTCGATGTGGGCGAGACGGCTCAGGATCAGGTCGGCGGCGGCGTCGGTCGACTCGGCGTCCGCGCCGAGCTGGGAATAGATGTCGAGGACGTTGTCGACCGAGAGGTCGTGATAGACGTCGCTGATGAACAGGTAATTGCGCTCGCTGACCAGCGCATCGTAGGACGTGAATCCCAGCCGTTCGCGGATCGCGGGCAGCTTGCCGGCACGGGCGTTGAAACCGACGCCGCAGACGAGCTGGCGCACGTTGAGGCCCAGCCGCTGCGCAATCCGCTCCCGGCGCCGATCCGCGTCGACGTCGGTGATCGGCGGAAGGCGGGCGAAGAGCGTCGCCAGATCCTCGCTGGTGCCGGTCAGCAGACGTTCGAACAGCGATACCGGGGCGGCCATCGGAACCCGAGCCAGTGCTCTAAACTACGTGATGAAATTTTTGTAACTCTATGGCCCACTGGGCCATTTAGCAAGGGACATCACGTAAACTCTCGATTGGGGTCCTCACCGCCACCCCTCCAGCAGGGCACCGCGGACACGGGCCGGGATCTCCGTCAGTGGACGGTCGCCCCCGGCGCTGCAGCGACCCTCGCGGACATCGAAGCGCCAACCGTGGCGTTGACACTCCACCGAGCCGTCCGGGCCGGGGTCGGCGACGATCGCGGTGCCCTGATGCGGACACACCGTGTCCCAGATCCGGAAGGCCTCGCCGGCGCGCACGACCCATACCGGGTGGCCGGCGACCGCGCGCCGGGACGGCCCTTCCGGCAACTCCGCCAGCGGCGCGACCGCGTGCCAGGCCCGCCCGCCCGCAAGGGCGTCGGGCGAGAACTCCGGCAGGTCGAGTGCCAGGATCTGATCGACGGCCCAGACGATCTTCGTCAGGCCCAGCGCGGGAAACGCCATCAGCAGTGCGTCGAGCACCTCGGCCGCGGTGGCCCCCTCCCGCAAGGCCCGCCGGAGGTACTGGCGGAAGCCGCGCTCGGTCTGGGCCGCCACCTTGGTGATGACCGAGATGAGGGCCCGCGTCTTCGGGTCGAGGCTGCCGCCGGAGGCCTTCAGGAACGCGAAATAGTGACCCATGGCCTCGGGCCGGACCCGCGTCAGGTAATCGAGGGCATCGCTCATGTGGCAGGGCTCCCGGGATGCGGCCGGCCGGCCGGGCGGTACGGCCTCATTCGCCGGCTCCCGCGTCATCGACCGCCCGCGGCAGCGGTACGGTCATAGGCGAGCCGCGCAGTGCCGCCAGCTGGTCGGCGTCGAAGCTACGTACCGTGCGGGCGTGGCCGGGATGGATGAACATCACGTGCAGTTCCGCGCCCGCTCCCAGGGAGATGCCGCGGTCGTGCTCGAACAGGCGCGTGCGCTCGAGCCGGCGCAGCACACCCACCGCGAGGTCCACCTCGCCGCGCCCGCCGGTCCCGGTGTCGGTGCAGGCCTCGGCGCTGCCGTGCCCCGGGAGCGGGCTGCTGCGGGTGCAGGCGACGTGCACCGCGGACACCGGGTCGCCGCTGACGGCGTCCACGGTCCGCAGCCGCACCCGCAACACGTCGCGCACCAGCGCCTCCCGGCTGCCGAGCCAGCCGAGCCAGTCGGCGCCGGCGGCGGCGACGCCGGCGAGCAGCAGCACGACGGCCATCGGCCCGCGGCGCATCAGTCCCGCCGCAACCGGTCGGTCACTGCGCTCGGCGTGGGGTACCGCAGCACGACGAGGTAGGACGACGCGACGAAGGTGAGCAGGGTGGCGAGCTGAATCATCTGCGAGGCGCGGTCCCCGATGACCCCTGCGCCGACGGCGACCATCGTCACCAGCAGCGAGAACTCGCTGCCCTGGCCCAGGCGGACGCCGATCTCCAGGGCGAGGTCCGCCCGCTCCCCCGCCCACACCAGCAGCTGCCGGAACACGAGCGGCTTCAGCACCAGCGTGGCGACGGCAAGCGTCACCGCGGCGGGCAGGATCTCGCCGATGGCCTCGACCCGGAAGGTCGCTCCGAGCGAAAAGAAGAACAACACGAGGAAGAAGTCGCGCAGCGGCCGCAGGCTCTCGGCGATGAAGCGGGCGATGGGCGCCGAGGCCAGCGCGACGCCGGCGGCGAAAGCGCCGATCTCCAGCGACAGCCCCAGCAGGCGCGCCAGCTCCGCGACCCCCAGGCACCAGCCGAGCACGAGCAGGAAGATGTATTCGTGCAGGCGGTCGAAGCGCGTGATCAGCCGCTCGACGACGTGGCGCTCCAGCACCCACACGATGGCGATCAGCACCGGCAGCATGGCGAGCTGGCGGGCGATGTCGGTCACCGGGTCTCCGCCGCGCCCGTAGCCCTGCAGCAGCAGCATGATGATGATCGCGAGCAGGTCCTGCAGCAGCAGCACGCTGACGATGACCTGCCCCGTGTGGCGGTGGTGCAGTGTCGTCGTCGGCAGCAGCTTCAGGCCGATGATCGTGCTCGAGAACATCAGCACCGCGCCGATGACGAGCGCCTCGACGAGCGGATGGCCGAAGGCGAGACCGATGGCCACGCCCGCGACGGCGAAGGCCGCGGAGCTGACGGCCGTGACGCCGAGCGCTTCGCCCAGCATCTGCGCGAGCTGGCGCGGCATCAGGTTCAGCCCGACCAGGAACAGCAGGAATACGACGCCGATCTCGGCGCTCTGGGCAATCCAGGTCGGATCGGCCACGAGCCCCAGGCCCGCCGGGCCGAACAGTGCGCCGAGCAGGATGTAGGCGACCAGCAGCGCCAGCCGCGCGTACAGGGCGAGCGTCGCCGCGAGCGCGCCGCCGGCAAAAATCAGGAAGAAAGCGTAGACGATCGGACTTTCGGCCGGCATGCCCGCAGTTTATCGGGGAGCGCCGCACGCTGCATGGTCCGGCGCGTGCCCGCCGGCGGGGTAGGCCGGGGTCCACCGGGCCCTGGCCCGCGACGCCGTGCGCCGCGCGGCGGCGAACCGCCGTGATGGCCGGGCTGCGGCTCACCCCTGGAGGGCCGCGAGCGCGCGTTCGAGCCGCGTCACCGACACCGGCCCCTGGGCGCCGAGGGCTTCCGCGAACAGCAGGATGCGCAGTTCCTCCAACTGCCACCGGAACGCCCGCCAACCCGGATCGAGCGGCGCGCGCCAGTCGGCCCGCGCGCGCCAGCGATCGCGCAGGGGCGCGAGGCCGGCGAGCCGGGCCGCATCCCGCGCCGGATCGGCGCGCAGCTTGTCGAGGCGCACGGCAATCGCCTGCAGGTAGCGGGGCAGGCGCGCGAGCCGTTCCGGGGGTGTCGCGGCGATGAAGCCCGGATAGACGAGCCCCTCGAGCTGCACCTCGAGATCGGCGCGCAGCGCACCGGCCGGCAGGGACCGGGTGCGGGCGTGCACCGGTCGCCAGGCGTCGAGCACCGCGCGCGCGGCCCCGGCGAGCTCGTCGACGACGGCCGCGAGTCCGGCCCGGCCGGCATCGATGCGGGCCTGGAACGCGGCCGGGTCGCGGAGCGTCTCCGGGGCCGCCAGGCAGGTGCGATCGAGGGCCGCGTCGAGCACGTCGTCGGCCAGGCTCGCACCCGGCCCGACGGCCGCATACGCGAGTTGCAGGCGATCGAGTGCCCGCAACCGCCGGCGCAGGAATTTCATCTGCTCCGGCAACGCGAGGCGCGCCAGCCGGCGCAGCCCCCCCACCGTCAACGCGCGGGCGGCAGTATCGGTGTCGACCACGGCGAGCCGCACGCTGTCACCCTCGTCCACCAGCGCCGCATGGCCATGCACAGCCTGCCCACGCAGTTCGCCGGAGACCGCGCCCGGCAGGGTCCCGAAGTCCCAGGTCCGGATGCCCGCGCGCTCGATCGCCCACTTGCCCTCGCTGCCGAAGCTCGCGACCGCGCGCTGGCCGAGCGCATCCTGCAGCGCCCGCAGGTCGTCGCCGCGCCCCACCACCTCGCCGTGCGCATCGATCACCTCGAAGTGCATGCGCAGGTGCGCGGGCAGGGATACCTGCGCGAAATCCGCCGGCGCCAGCCGCGCGCCGCAGTCCGCCGCGATTGCCGCGGCGAGCGCGGCGTGGAGCTCGCCGCCCGGGGCGGCGGCCAGGGCTGTCCGGCAGGCCTGGACGCGTTCGCCGATCGGCACGAGCGCGCGGCGCAGGTCCTTGGGCAGGCCGCGCAGCAGGGCCTCGATCTTCTCCGGCAGGTGGCCGGGAACCAGCCACTCCGGCACGGCTGCCGGCAGCCGGTTGAGCGCGGCCAGCGGCACGAGCGCCGTGATGCCGTCGTCGGGCTCGCCGGGCGCGTCGCGATACCGCAGCGGCACGGCCACGCCGCCGGCGTCGAGGGTCTCGGGATAGTCGCGTGGATCGACCTGCGAGCCCGGACGCCGGACGTCGGCCGGCCCCAGGTACAGCACCTGCGGCTGCGCCTGCTCGGCGCCGGCCCGCCAGGCATCGAGTTCGCGCAGCGAGGCGATGTGCGCCGGGATGCGCAGCGCGTAGAAGTCCGCCAGCCGCTCGTCCGGCGCCACGAGATCGTGCCGGCGCGCACGGCGCTCGAGTGCCCGCAGTTCGGCGAGCCGCGCGGTGTTGTGGCGATGCCAGCCGGCGTCGGTGTCGAGGTCGGCGGGCACCAGCGCCTCGCGGATGAAGATCGCGTGCGCGGCGGCGCGATCGTACTGCGCGTAGTCGACGCGCCGCCCGCCGACCAGCACCAGCCCGTACAGCGACACGCGCTCGGTCGCGAGCACGCGGCCGCTGGCGCGGTCCCACTGCGCGTCGTCCACCGAGCGCACGACGAGGTGCCGGCCGAGGTCGGCGATCCAGCGCGCGCCGACCTTGCCGGCGGTCCGGGCGAAGACGCGCGTGGTCTCGGTGAACTCCGCCGCGACGATCCACGGGGGCGGGCGCGCGGCGAGCGCCGAGCCCGGATGCAGGCGCAGCCGCAGGCCGCGCGGCCCGAGGTACGTGCCGTCATCCTGCAACTGCGCGATCTGCCCGAGCAGCCCGGTGAGCAGCGCGCGATGGATGGCCGCATAGTCGGCCGGCTGCGGGTTGGCGCGCCAGCCGCGGTCGGTGGCGATGGCGGCGAGCTGGTCGTGCGCGTCGCGCCAGTCGCGCAGGCGCTGGACCGACAGGAACCCGCGCCGGCTCGCGCGGCGCAGGGCACCGGCGGAGAAGCCGTCCGCCGCCAGCGCGCGCCACAGGTTCAGGTACCACAGGAAGTCGGAGCGCGGGTCCGCCCAGCGCGCGTGCGCGGCGTCGGCCTGCGACTGGCGCTCGAGCGGCCGCTCGCGCGGATCGGGCACGCTCAGCGCGGCGGCGATGATCAGCACCTCGGCGAGTGCGCGCCCGTCGCGCGCGGCGAGCAGCAGTCTCGCGACCCGCGGATCGAGCGGCAGTCCGGCGAGCTCGCGTCCGAGCCGCGTGAGCCGGCGGCCGGCGTCCAGCGCGCCGATCTCGACCAGCAGGCGGTAGCCGTCGTTGACCTGGCGCACGTCGGGCGGGTCGATGAACGGGAAGCGGTCGATGTCGTCCATGCCCAGTGCGAGCAGCCGCAGGCACACGTGCGCGAGGTTGGAGCGCAGGATCTCGGGCTCGGTGTGCTCGGGCCGCCCGAGGTAGTCGGTTTCCGCGTACAGGCGGATGCAGACACCCGGCGCAACGCGACCGCAGCGGCCCTTGCGCTGCTCAGCCGCGGCCCGCGCGATCGGCTCGACGGGCAGGCGCTCGACCTTCGCCCGGGGACTGTAGCGGGCGATGCGCGCGAGCCCGGTGTCGACGACGTAGCGGATGCCGGGCACCGTAACAGCCGTCTCGGCGACGTTGGTCGCCAGCACGACGCGCCGGCGCTCATGGGGCGCGAATACGCGTCGTTGCGCCGCGACGTCGATCCGGCCGTACAGCGGCAGGACGTCGACCGTGCCGCGCACCCGCCGCAGCCGCTCCCCGACCTCGCGGATCGCACGCTCGGTGGGCAGGAAGACGAGCACGTCGCCCGGTCCGTCGGCGAGCGCCTCCCCGACCGCCGCCACCACGGGCGCGACCGCGTCGGCGTCGGCCTCGTCGGGATCGGGCGGCCGCCAGCGGACCTCGATGGGGTAGCCCCGGCCCGACACCTCGATCACCGGCGCACCGCCGAAGAAGCGCGCGAAGCGCTCCGGATCGATGGTCGCCGAGGTGACGATCACGCGCAGGTCCGGGCGCCGGGGCAGCAACCCGCGCAGGTAGCCGAGCACGAGGTCGATGTTGAGGCTGCGTTCGTGCGCCTCGTCGATGATCAGGGTGTCGTAGGCCAGCAGACGACGGTCGCCGCGGATCTCCTCGAGCAGGATGCCGTCGGTCATCAGCTTGACGTAGGTGTCAGGCCCGGTCTCGTCGTCGAACCGGACCTGATACCCCACCGCCCCGCCGACGCTGCTGCCCAGTTCGTCGGCGATCCGCGCGGCGAGCGTGCGCGCGGCGATCCGGCGCGGCTGGGTATGCCCGATGAGTCCCCGGGTCCCGCGCCCGAGGTCCAGGCAGATCTGCGGGAGCTGGGTCGACTTTCCCGACCCGGTCTCTCCACACACCACGACGACGGGATGGGCCGCGATAGCGGCGGCGATTTCCGCCCTGCAGTCGACGACCGGCAGGGACTGCGCGAAGTTCGGGCGCGGTCGGGCGGCCTCGCGTGCCGCCAGTCGCTCGCGCGCGCGTTCGACGTCGCGGGAGAGCCCCTCCCAGACGACGCCCGCAAGGTTACCGCGGACCAGGCGATCCAGCCGGCTTCCTAGCAGTTCGCGGTCCCTGGGCGCCAGCGACGTCAGCGCGCGCTCCAGCGCCGCGCGCGCTGCCGGGTCCGGGTGGGTGGTCATCGCCGGCCGGGCCGGCATCGAGGTCCTGGCGTCGGAGTCGTTGCCGGCGCCGCCCCGCGGTCCGGGTTCAATGCCGCCGGCCCCGAGGACCGCTTGCCGGGGAGCACCCAGGGGTTTGTGACCGGCCGGACGCAGAACTCATGTGCATTCCTAAGCCTACCTGCTAAGCTACTGTCCAGTTTGCGGTTATCCGCGGGGGAACCGGCCGGGTAAGGACGTCGACGGCCACCGACGGCAATAACGCCCACCAATACCGAAAACGACCTACATGGGCTACAGCTTCGACATCGCCGGCGGGCAGATCGACGGCGCGCGAGATTATCAGGAAGACGCATTCCTGATCACTCACCTCGGCGAAAAGGCCGGCGGCGGCTCGCTGGTCATCGTCGCCGACGGCATGGGTGGGCACGCCGCCGGCAACGTCGCGAGCAATCTCGCGGTGCAGGCGTTCAACCGCCACATCTCGTCGAACTATCCGAGCGACGACGTTCCCGGCACCCTGCACGCCGGAGTGCTGAAGGCGAACGCTGCCATCGCCGAAACCGTGCGCGAGACCGCCGCGCTGAAGGGCATGGGCTGCACGTTCGTTTGCGCGATCGTCGCCGACAAGTACCTGCGCTGGGTCAGCGTCGGCGACAGCAACCTCTACCTCCTGCGCGACGGGCAGTTGCGCAAGAAGAATGCCGATCACAGCTACGGCGGCTTCCTCGACCGCATGGCGGCCGAGGGCAAGGTCGTCGAGCCCGAGCCCGGCTTCTCGCGCAACATGCTGATGAGCGCGCTGACCGGCGAGGACATCGCCGACATCGACTGCCCGGAGACTCCGCTCGAGCTGCAGCCGGGCGATCGCATCATCATCGCCTCCGACGGCCTCGACACGCTGTCGGACGCCACGGTCGCCTTCCTCTCCGGCAGCGCGCCGGCGGCGCGCGAATACGTCGATGCACTGCTGCAGGGCGTGGCCGACGAAAAGCTGCCGCGGCAGGACAACACGACCGTCGTCGTGATCGACGTGCGCGATCCGGCGGGCATGCCGGCCGAGTCCCCGGTCGAGGAGATCCTGCTCGCCGACGACTCCGAGGATCGCACCGAGCCGAAAGCCGCGGCTGGCGCCAGCGCGCCCCCGCCGGCGCCAGCCGCCGAGGCCGCCGGTGCGCGCGCCGGCGGCAAGGGCGGGCTCATCGCCGGCGTGGTCGTTGCAGTGCTGGCGCTCGGTGGAATCGCCGGCTGGTTCCTGTTCGCCGGCAAGCAGGCGCAGGCGCCGGAAGCCGTGACCGAGCCCGCGAGCCCCGATACCGGGTCGCCGCCCGTCGCGGAGCCGGAGGAACCACCGCCGGAAGCTCCTGCCGAGCCGTCGCCGCCGCCCGCGGCGCCGGCCACCGAACCCGCACCTGCCCCTGCCGCGGCCCCGGTCCCCGCGCCGGAGCCCGAGAAGCCGGCGCCGACCGGCACGTTCCGAGATGCCCTGCAGGGCGGCGGCACCGGCCCCGAGATGGTCTGGATCCCGGCCGGCAGCTTCACGATGGGATCCAGCCAGATGACGGCGGACCCGGACGAAAAGCCGACGCGGCAGGTGTCGGTGCGCAGGTTCGCGATGGCGACGCACGAGATCACGCTCGCCGAGTACGAACGCTTCGCGAAGGCGACCGGCCGCAAGGTGCCTGACAACCTTTATCTGGACAAGGCAACGCACCCGGTGTTCTTCGTGACCTGGGACGATGCGCTGTACTACGCGCGCTGGTTGTCGCAGCAGACCGGGCACAAGTACCGCCTGCCCACGGAGGCCGAATGGGAGTACGCCGCGCGGGGCGGCAGTGCCGATGCCTACTGGTGGGGCCGCCAGCCGGGTCGCGGCAACGCGCACTGCTTCGGCTGCGAGTCGGGATTCGATCCGCGCAAGCCGACCAGGATCGGCAGCTTCAAGCCGAACCGCTACGGCCTCTACGACACCGCCGGCAACATCGCCGAGTGGGTGCAGGACTGCTATCACCCGAGCTACACCGATGCCCCGACCGACGGCGGCGTCTGGGAGGGCGGCGACTGCGCGGTGCGCGTCATCCGCGGCGGCTCGTTCGCGAGCGCACCCAAGTCGATCCGCCCCTCCAAGCGCGACCGGGCGAAGTCCGACGCCGGCAACGACAGCATCGGCTTCCGCGTCGCCCGCGAACCCTGATCGGACGGGCGAAGTCAGGCGTCGGAATGCCCGAGCGACAGGTCCGGTGCGACGCGGTCGCGCACCAGTTGCTTCAACTCCTTCGACTCGGGGAAGCGCCCGGCGACCCGCCGGTCGAACAGCACCTCGCCGCCGAGCCGGACGACGAACACGCCGCCCTCGCCCGGGACGAGCGCCACCTCGCCGAGCAGGGCACCGAAAGTCATGAGCAGTTCCTGCGCCAGCCAGCTCGCGCGCAGGACGAAACGACAGCGCGTGCAGTATTCGATTTCGACGCGCGGCGGCCTCATGACAGGCGATCAGCGACGCCGTTCACAAGCGGCGCCGCACGACCGCGCGGCCTGACGGTCGAAGGCGCAGGATGCAACAGGAGGGAGTCGGCATGACGACGCGGATGCGCTGGCGGTTGCTGCTCTGGTTGGCCCTTGCCGCGCCGCTCGCGGCCGCGGAGGACGGCTATGGCCGTTTCCGCACCGAGACCGGCACCGGGGTCCGTTCCGGCACCTGGCCGGCCCAGGGCGCCTGGTCGGGTACCGTACAGCCTTACGGAACCGGCGGCTACGGCTACGGGTACGGCACCGGGGGTTACGGCGGTTATGGCGCGGGTGGTTACGGTGGCTACCGCGGCTACGGTCGCCCGCCGCCGGGCTACGGCTA
>CAYOJP010000116.1:0-1973 GCA_964404305.1 uncultured Gammaproteobacteria bacterium | reverse complement strand
CGGGTGGTTACGGTGGCTACCGCGGCTACGGTCGCCCGCCGCCGGGCTACGGCTACGGCTACGGCTGGCCGGGACGCTACGGCGGCGACGACGACCACGGGTACGACCCCCGACCCCGCAACTACGTCGGGGATCCGCCCCGCCGCGACGCTGACCGACACGACCGCCACCGTGGCAGCCGCTACGACTCGCGCCGCGAGGAACCCTACTACGGGGCGCCCAGCGGCCGCCAGCGTGAACGCCGCTCGACGGTGGGGGAGTGAGTTCGTGATCCTTGATCCGTGATCCGTGATCCGTGATCCGGAAACCGTACTCGACACCCTTCGCGTCCATCCAGCGCTCAGCTCCTGATCACGAATCACGGATCACCAATCTCCGCCCCCGTGCATCGTCCCGGACGAGCAGCACCGTCAGCACCAGCGCCGGCACGCCGGTCGCGGCGGCGTAGACGAAGAAGGCGGGATAGCCGATGCCGTCGACCACCGCGCCGGAGAACCCGCTCAGGAACTTGCCCGGCAGCGTCATCAGGGAACTGAACAGGGCGTACTGCGTGGCGGTGTAGGCACGGTTGGTCAGGCTCGACAGGTAGGCGACGAACACGCTGGTCGCGATGCCCGCGCTGACGTTGTCGGCGCTCACCACGGCGATCAGGAGTCGCGCGTCCGGCCCGGTCACCGCCAGAAGCGCGAACAGCAGGTTGGTGCCGGCGACGAGCGCGGCGCCGAGCAGGAGCGGTCGCGCGAGCCCGTAGCGCGCCACGAGCAGCCCGCCCAGCGCGGAACCGGCGATGGTCATGAAGAAGCCGAACACCTTGGTCACCTCGGCGATGGTCGCCTTGTCGAAGCCGAGGTCGAGGTAGAACGGGTTGGCCATGATGCCCATCGTGATGTCGCCCAGCCGGTACAGGCCGACGAACGCCAGCACCAGCAGCGCGCGGCGCCCCTGGCGCGCGAAGAAATCGGTGAACGGGCACACGACCGCGCCGATCAGCCAGCGCGCGGCGGGCTGCATGCGCGCCGGCAGCCCGGCGAGCAGGGCGCCGTGGCGCGCGATCGCGGCGTCGAGGTCCGCCGGTCCGGGACCGGCGCCCCGCGCCGGTTCGCGCACGACCAGCACGGTGAACACGCCGATGCCGGTGAGCGCGGCCATGGTCGCGTAGGCCGCGGGCCACGACACGTACTCGGCGACGTACAGCGCCCCAGCGCCGGCCACCAGCAGGGCGACGCGGTAGCCCAGGATGTAGCCGGCCGCGAGCGCGGCCTGCAGATCGGTGCCGGCCGCCTCGATCCGCCAGGCGTCGACCGCGATGTCCTGCGTCGCCGAGCAGAAGGCGATGAGCACCGCGCAGGCCGCGACGGGCGCCAGGCCCGCCACCGGGTCCAGGGCCGCCATCGCCAGCAGGCCGCCGGCGATGCCGGCCTGCGCGCACAGCATCCACGCCCGGCGGTCCCCCAGCCGCGCGCCGAGCAGCGGCACCCGGACGCGATCGACCACCGGCGCCCACAGGACCTTGATCGAGTACGTGATGCCGACCCAGCCGAAGAACCCGATCGCCGTGCGCGGAACCCCCTCGTCGCGCAACCACGCCGCCAGGGTCGAGAACACGAGCAGGTACGGCAGGCCGGCCGAGAATCCCAGTCCCACCAGCGCGAGTACGCGCGGCTCGGCATACAGCGAAAGCGCCGACCGCCAGGACCGCTCGCCGCCGGTCACGTGGCCTGCCCGGGGGCGCGCGCCGGCGTCCGGACGGCACGATCGCGGCGATCCCCCGCCGGAGTGCGTTGCCCATGGCGCGTGAAATCGAACGCAGGCGCCTGTGGTCGGGCGAGGAGCTCTCCTTCGATTCCTGCTGCGGCGACGCGCGGCTGGTCGAGCACCCCTGCAGCCGCCGGTCCGCGCGCCGGGAGGGGCGGCGCGGTCAGCGGAACAGGACCCACGCCTTTTCCAGGGTGATCCACACGCCCCAGGCCAGC
>CAYOJP010000115.1:8844-12094 GCA_964404305.1 uncultured Gammaproteobacteria bacterium | reverse complement strand
TAGGTGCTGACGCGGATCGCCTTCGGCGCCGGGTAGGTCTTCAGGTGGAAGCGCAGGATCGCGAACGGAATGCCCGGTCCGCCGCCGCGCGCCGCCCAGCGCAGATCCGGATGGTGGTCGCGGGTGGCCAGGATCCGCTGCCCGTCGGCGGTGACGACATCGACGGCTTCGATGTTCAGGGTCGCGACGCCGCTGCGGTAGCCGTTGTTCCAGCCGAGGCCCCCGCCGAGCAGGAACCCGCCCATGCCGACCGAGGGGCAGTGCGGGGTCGGAAAGCACTGGCCGCTGGCAAGCAGTTGCGTCATGAGGTCGTAGGCGTGCGTGCCGGTCTGCACGACCGCGCTGTTCGCCGCGGGGTCGATCTCGACCTTGGTGAGCGCCGAGCAATCGATGCACATGCCGCCGTCGCGCAGCGACGGGCCGGTCGGATTGTGGCCGCCGCTGCGCATCGCGATTTTGAGCCCGTTCTGCGCCGCGTATTTGACCGCGGCGATGACGTCGTCCTCGGTCCGTGGCTGCACGATGAGGTCCGGCTTGCGCGCGGGCTTCGAGCGGTGCCAGACCATGGACTGGCGCCACAGCTCGTAGCTCGGGTCGTCGCGGCCGATGACACCGCCCTGGACGCCGGGGATGGGATTGGCAGGCGCGGCGGGCGCCCCGTACAGCTGCCCGGAGCGCAGCAGACCGAGGGTGCCGGTGATGCCCAGGGTTGCCAGGCGCTGAAGGGTGACACGGCGGGCGCGATTGACCGGGTGCATGGGCGGACCTCTCCGGAGCGGGTCTGTGGTCGCGCCTAGTCTGGACACCGCCAGCGGCAGCGGCAATCTCGAAAGCGCGGCTGCTAAGCGAAAAGCGCAGTTGCCACGTTGCGGCCGCGAAGCGCTGGCGCGACGCGTGCTGCGCCCGTCGGGTCAGGGCGCGGCGGCGGCTGCGCGGTCCTCGCGCGCCCGGCTGATCACGTACTGGTGGACCTCGTCCACGGCGGTCGCGTCGAGCCACTGCGCGAAGCCGAGCATGCCGAGATCCTTGCGCTCGCCGTCGTGGACGATGCGCTGCCAGGCGGCGTGCGTGTCCGGCGCCATGCGCCGCAGATCGGGGATCACCCCGCCGCTCACCGCGTTGTCGCCGTGGCAGCGCGCGCAGTAGGTGTCGTAGTGCGTCTTGCCGCGCGCGAGGGCGTCGGCGTCGGCGATGAGCATGGGCGGCTCGGGGATGGACTTGTCGACGACCACGGCCGGCGGCAGCGTGCCGGTGCCGTCGAGCCTGAAGGTCAGCACCCGGCTCGCGTTCGGCGGCAGGCTGAAAGAGGCGACCTGCCCGGCGGCGACGCCGTACACGGTGCCCGAGCCCGCCATCACCGTCACGTACTGCTCCTCGCCCACGGCGTAGCTCACGGGACCGGCGAAGATGCCCGAGCGGCCGTCGAATGACCACAGCCTGTCGCCGGTATCGGCGCGGTAGGCGGCAAACTCGCCGCGCTCGGTGCCCTGGAAGATGAGGTTGCCGGCGGTCGCGAGCAGCCCGCCGTTGAACACGCCGGGGTGCTCGACCCGCCAGCGGGGTGCTCGCGCGATCGGGTCCCACGCGGTGATGTGGCCGTGCAGGCCCGCGACCAGTTCGCCGGCCTGCTTCGCATCGGGCGGCAGCGCCGCCACCGCGAAGCTCACGCCGAGATTGTAGCCGCCGGCGGTGGGCGTCCAGCCCGGGATCTCGTTGTAGCGGAACGGCAGGTCCTGGGTGGGGATGTACACGAGACCGGTCTTCGGGCTGTAGGCCATCGGCGGCCAGTTGTGTCCGCCGAAGGGCGTCGGGCTGAGGACCTGCGGGCCCTCCGCGTAGCGCGCCTGCGATGTCTCGACCGGTCGGCCGGTGGCCATGTCGACGTGCGTGGCCCAGGTGGTGGTGACGTACGGATCGGCGGCGAGCAGTTCGCCGGTCGCGCGGTCGAGCACGTAGAAGAACCCGTTCTTGGGCGCCTGCATGAGCACCTTGCGCGTGCGTCCCTGCCATTCCACGTCCGCGAGCACGATGTGCTGCGTGGCGGTGAAGTCCCAGTGGTCGCCCGGCGTGGTCTGGTAGTGCCAGCGATACTCGCCGGTGGCGGCATCGAGCGCGACGATCGAGGACAGGTACAGGTTGTCCCCGCCGTCCGGGCTGCGGTAGCGCTGGTTCCAGGGCGCGCCGTTGCCCACGCCGATGTACAGCAGGCCCAGCGCCGGGTCGTAGGCCATCGAGTCCCAGACCGTGCCGCCGCCGCCCTGCGTCCACCACTGGCCGCTCCAGGTGGCCGCGGCCTTCTTCATCGCCGCGTTCTCGAAGCCCAGGGCCGGATCGCCGGGAATCGTGTGGAATCGCCACACCTGCGCGCCGGTGCGCGCGTCGTAGGCGGTGACGTAGCCGCGCACGCCGAACTCGGCGCCACCGTTGCCGATGATGACCTTGCCGTCGACGACGCGCGGCGCGCCGGTGATGGTGTAGGGCTGGGCAGGATCGGTGGTCTGCATCTCCCACACGCGCTGCCCCTTCGCGGCGTCGATCGCGATCAGGCGGCCGTCGAGCGCGCCGACATAGACCTTGTCCTCCCACAGCGCGACGCCGCGGTTGACGACGTCGCAGCAGGCGTAGAAGCCCTTCTCGCGCGGCACCTGCGGGTCGTAGACCCATATCTCCTGTCCGGTGGCGGCGTCGAGCGCGTAGACGATGCTCCAGCTGCCGGTGGTGTAAAGCACGCCCTCGGCGACGAGCGGCGTCGCCTCCACGCCGCGGTTCGTCGGCAGGTCGTAGGCCCACGCCAGCCCCAGCTTGCCGACGTTGTCGGCGCTGATCCGGTCGAGGGGGCTGTAGCGCTGCTCGCCGTAGTCGCGGCCGTGCGAGAGCCAGTTCTGCGGCTCGGTGTCGGCCGCCGCGATGCGTGCCCCCGTGACCCCGCGCGGCGCGGTGGCGACGGCCGCCGTCTCGCCCGCGCCCGTCGCAGGCGAGGAGGCCGTGTCGGCACCACGCTCGGAACAGCCGGCAAGAGCGGCCAGCAGGCCGCTGCAGAGCAGGGCGGCGCGCGTCATGGGTAGCGGTCCTCTCGACAGGAAGGCGGGCGGCACCGCCGGATTCTGCGATCCGCGGCCGCGCCTCACAAGGGACCGCCTCCCGGCGTGGGGGGCAGCGGGTCGACTCAGCGGGAGGCGAGCGCCGCGGTCCGGGCGGCACGCACCGGCGCGCCAAGGCAGCAGAACAGCACCTGCTCGAGCCGCGGCTT
>CAYOJP010000115.1:600-8744 GCA_964404305.1 uncultured Gammaproteobacteria bacterium | reverse complement strand
CGGCACGCACCGGCGCGCCAAGGCAGCAGAACAGCACCTGCTCGAGCCGCGGCTTTGCGGCCGGAACCCGCGCCGTCGCCGCCTCCCGGATGCGGGAGCGGGACACGCCGCCCTGACTCAGAGCGCTGCGAGCATGGCCTCGGCGCTGGAGACCTCGAATTTCATCGGCGCCTCGACCGCGAGCTTCTTCACGACGCCGTCCTCGACGATCATCGCGAAACGCTGCGAGCGCGTGCCCATGCCGAAGCCGCTCGCGTCCAGTTCCAGGCCGAGCGCCTTGGTGAACGTGGCGTTGCCGTCGGCGAGCATCAGGAGCTTCTCGGCATTCGCGCTCGCTCCCCAGGCGCCCATCACGAAGGCGTCGTTGACCGACAGGCAGGCGATGGTGTCCACGCCCTTGGCCTTGAGCTTGTCGGCGTTGACCACGAAGCCCGGCAGGTGCGCCTTCGAGCAGGTCGGCGTGAAGGCACCGGGGACGGCGAACAGCACCACCTTCCTGCCCCCGAAGATCTCCTGCGTGGTGAGGGGCTGCGGGCCCTTCTCGCCCATGGTGTGCAGGGTTGCGTCGGGGATGCGGTCGCCTACTTTGATGGTCATGGTGTTCCTCGCTAAGCTGGGACATGGGTAGGGGACGGTGATGGTACACCGTGCCACCGGAACGGGGCACGGCCCCCAGGAGGAGGCAACCGATGATCGTGCAGCGACCCCCGCAGGCGGCGCCGGCAGCGGCCCGGTTCGTGATGCGCAATACCGAGCACCACGCCCTGGCCGGGCGCCTCGCCGAGGCCTTCGGCAATACCGGCTTCGAGCCACCGGAGCCGCGGGACCTGTTCCTCGAACTCGTATACCACCATGACCAGGGGTGGGATGCGCTCGACGCGCAGCCCGAGCTGGACCCGGCGACCGGCCTTCCCTGGCACCTGCTGAAGACGCCGATGGACCGCATGGTGGCCACCGGCAGCGCCTCGCCCGACTACAACGAGCGCTACGGGCCCTACGCCGGACTGTTGTCGAGCATGCATACCTACGGCTTGTACTGCGGCCGCTACGGGCTTTCGGACAAGGTGATCCTCGACGACATCCCGGACGCGCACCGCGCGCGGGTCGACGCGATGCTCGCAGGCGAGCTCGCGCGCCAGGCGCGCCTGAAGGCGCAGCTCGCCGGCAGTCCGTGGATCGAGCCCGCACGCCTGATGCAGGCCTACAAGCTGCTGCAGTTCTGCGACACGCTCTCGCTGTACTTCAATCTTGCACCGGCCGGCGAGCGCGGCGAGTCGACCTTCCCGCACGTCCCCCGATCCGCCACCGACGACGTCGACGTCCACGTGCGCGAGGTCGCCGCCGGACGCTACGCCTTCGCGCCGTTCCCGTTCCGCGAATCCGGGCTCGAGGTCTGGTGCGATGGACGCTACCTGGCGCCGGGCGAGGGCGGCCGCTTCGCCAGCGCGCCGATCGAGCGGCAGGTGTTCACGCTGGTGGAAGCGTCACGGCAGTAGCCCCCGGCTCACTCCATCCCGGCGGAGAAGATCCCCTCCAGGTCATGCCGCGAGTAGGCCTTGAAGGCGAGCAGCGTCTGTGTGCGGGCGATACCCTCGACCTTCTGGATCGCGTCGGTGACGAGGTGTGCGAGTTCCTCGTTCTCGCGCACCCGCGCGATGGCGACGAGATCGTAGCTGCCGCCCACGGAGTAGACCTCCGAGATCGACGGCAGCGCGGCGAGTTCCTCGGCGACGCGGCCGACGCAGCCGCGTTCGGCGTTGATCAGGATGACGGCGGTGACCATCGGCGGTATTCCTCGTGCGTGGGTGTCACTGGTAGTCGGGATACGGTTTGAAGTGCAGGGTCGCGCCGGTCGGCCGGACGAGGGCCTCGAGCTTCGCCTGCTGCTCGTCCGGTCCCAGGTAGATGATCGTGGCGTGGCTGTAATCGGCGGCGCCGGCGCCGGCGAAGGCGCCGCGCACGACCTCCAGGTTCTGGCGCGCGTGCGGCCCGGCGATGCCGAGGTAGCCGTGCTCGCGCTCGGCCGACGCGAGCAGGTCGCGCAGCTCGGCGGCCAGCGCCGGGGTGGGCTGGTAGGGCTCGACCGCGAAGAAGTAGAACTCCTCGACGCTGCGCGGCACGTGCCTGCCGGCGATGAACATGGCGTCCGACACGCTGTAGGACGGCGGGAACAGTGCCGGATCGACGCCGGCGGCCGGCATGGCCGCGAGCACGCCGGCGAGCAGGGTCGCTACGCCGCCAGCCGTCGACGATCCCGGGCGCGATGGCGGCGTCCCCGGGGGTGAAGGGTGGTCGCTGGCGGACCCGTCGGGCATTCCGGACTCCGGTTGGAGGAGTGGCCGATTATCCGGACCGCCTGCGCGGAGGGCCAGCGGCACGGGAGGCGGGTTCGTCGGGGCCCGGGACGGCGGCCGGGGATCCGCGGGCGGGCGTCCCTCGGTAGACTGGCGCGGTCCCCGTCGAGGCCGCCTCGGCCATGCCCGGTCCGTCGTCCATGCCCGCCCGTCCCACCCTCGCCGCCGCCTGGCGGGATCCATGGCTGTGGCTGGCCACTGGTGCCGGGGCCGGGTGCGCGCCGCGGGCGCCGGGTACCTGCGGCACACTGCTGGCGGTGCCGCTGTACCTGCTGCTGGCGGACCTGCCGCTGCCGGCCTACCTGGCAGTGGTGGCGCTGCTGGCGGTGGCGGGTATTCCCATCTGCGCCCGGGGGGCGGACCGCATCGGGGTGGCGGATCCGCCCGCGGTGGTCTGGGACGAGATCGCCGGGTTCCTGCTGACGATGGCCGGGGCGCCGGCGGGCTGGGCCTGGATGGTCGCCGGGTTCTGCTGGTTCAGGCTTTTCGATATCGTGAAGCCCTGGCCGGTGCGGGTCCTCGACCGGCGGGTGAAGGGCGGGCTCGGAATCATGCTGGACGACCTTGCCGCGGCAGTCCTTGCCACAACTTGTTTACATCTTACCTCATTTATTTTATATAGTTACGCTCAATAGCTCGAAAAAGCATCAAGATTGTGACCATCCGGCGACGCCAGACAACGGAAATGCTCGGACTTGCGGCCGCCGCGGCGCTGCTGCTGGCGCCGTTCGCCGCGCTCGCCGACATCTTCAAATATGTCGACAAGAGCGGCCACGTCTATCTGACCGACAAACCGGATCACGCCGGCTATAAGCTGCTGGTGAAGACCTGGAAGGGCTGGGTCGAGCGCGGAGCGCGGGGCAGCGGGCGGATCGACTACCGCCGGGCCGAGGTCAACCGGCGCCGCTTCGGGCCGACCATCGCCAAGGCCGCGAAGCAGTACCGGCTCCCGGATGCCCTGCTGCACGCCGTGATCAAGGCCGAGTCGTACTACGACCCGAACGCGATCTCGACGGCGGGCGCGGTGGGCCTGATGCAGTTGATGCCCGCCACCGCGCAGCGCTACGGCGTGCGCGATCGCCGCGATCCGACCGCCAACATCCAGGGTGGCTCGCGCTACCTGCGGGACCTGCTGCAGATGTTCGACAACAACCTCGTGCTCGCCATCGCCGCATACAACGCCGGCGAGGGCGCGGTCATCGAGCACGGCTACAAGATCCCGCCCTACGCCGAGACCCGCGGCTACGTGCGCAAGGTCCTGCAGTTCTACCGCCAGAACCGCCAGCCGGTGAAGGGCGCGAACAGTTGACTGGTGATCCGTGAATCGTGATCCGTGATCCGAGATCTGCGCTTCACGAATCACGGATCACGAATCACGGATCACTCGTCCGTCACGCAGCCCTCGCTCGCCGACTTCACGTTGCGGATGTACTTGTAGAGCGTGCCACGGGTCGCCTTCCAGGGCGGCGCGGTCCACGCCTTGCGGCGCGCAGCCATCTCCGCCTCCTCCACCTGAAGGTCCAGCCGGCGAGTCTCGGCGTCGATGACGATGCGATCGCCGTCGTGCACGAGCGCGATCGGGCCGCCCTCCTGCGCCTCCGGCACGACGTGCCCGACGATGAACCCGTGCGAACCGCCGGAGAAGCGCCCGTCGGTGATCAGCGCGACGTCCGATCCCAGCCCCGCACCCATGATCGCGGACGTCGGCGTGAGCATCTCCGGCATCCCCGGGCCGCCCCTGGGACCCTCGTAGCGGATGATGACGACGTCGCCCCTGCCGATGCGGCCCTGCTCGAGCGCGGCCAGCATCGCCTCCTCGCCGTCGAACACGCGCGCCGGACCCGCGAAGCGCAGGCCTTCCTTGCCGGTGATCTTGGCGACCGAGCCGCCGGGCGCGAGCGTGCCGCGCAGGATCTGCAGGTGGCCGGTCGGCTTGATCGGGTTCGCGAGCGGGTGGATGACCTGCTGGCCCGCCTTCAGGCCCGGCAGCGCGGCGAGATTTTCGGCGATGGTCCTTCCCGTCACGGTCATGCACGAGCCGTCGAGGTAGCCTTCGGCGAGCAGGTACTTCATCACCGCCGGCGTGCCGCCGGCGAGGTGCACGTCCTCCATCACGTAGCGGCCGCTCGGCTTCAGATCGGCGAGGAACGGCACGTGATCGCTCACCGCCTGGAAATCGTCCAGGGTCAGTTCGACGCCGACCGAGCGCGCCATCGCGATGAGGTGCAGCACCGCGTTGGTCGAGCCGCCCAGCGCGGAGACGATCACCATCGCGTTGCCGAACGCGGCGCGGGTCATGATGTCGCGCGGCTTCAGGTCCAGTTCCAGCAGGCGCCGGACCGCGGCGCCCGCCTGCAGGCACTCTTGCCGCTTGCCGGGGTCGACCGCGGGCGTGGACGAGGAGTACGGCAGCGACATGCCGAGCGCCTCGATCGCGCAGGCCATCGTGTTGGCCGTGTACATGCCGCCGCAGGCGCCGGCGCCCGGACAGGCCTTGCGCACGATCTCCGCGCGCGTGGGCTCGTCGATGCGCCCGGCAATGAACTCGCCGTAACACTGGAAGGCGGAGACGATGTCGATCGGCTGGCCGTCGCGGCGGTAGCCCGGCTTGATCGTGCCGCCGTAGACCATCAGCGCCGGACGGTTCAGGCGGCCCATGGCGATGAGGCAGCCGGGCATGTTCTTGTCGCAGCCCGGGATGGAGACGTTGGCGTCGTACCACTGCGCGCCCATCACGGTCTCGATCGAGTCGGCGATGAGGTCGCGCGACTGCAGCGAGTAGCTCATGCCGTCGGTGCCCATCGAGATGCCATCGCTGACCCCGATGGTGTTGAAGCGCATCCCGACCATGCCCGCCGCCTGCACGCCTTCGCGCACCGCGGCGGCCAGGTCGAGCAGGTGCATGTTGCAGGTGTTGCCCTCGTACCAGACGCTGGCGATGCCGACCTGCGGCTTGCCCATGTCGGCCTCGGTCATGCCGGTGCCGTAGAGCATGGCCTGCGAGGCGCCCTGCGACTTCGGCTCGGTGAGGCGGGAACTGTAGCGGTTCAGCTTCTGGGTCATCGTCGCTCTCCGGGACAGCGGGCTTGCGGGGCGCGGAAGGATACTACAGCCGCCCGCCCCGCCGGTCCGCGCAGGCGCAACGGCGGTACAATTCGACGCCCATCCCGCGCCCGAGCCACGAGCACCGCCATGCCCGCCCGCCTGCCCACCCCCCGCGAGATGCTCGCCCGGCTGGTCGCCAGCCCCTCGGTCAGCAGCGGCAATCCCGCCATCGACCAGGGCAACCGCGGGGTGGTCGACCTGCTCGCCGGCTGGCTGGACGCGGCCGGCTTCGCGGTCGAGGTGCTCCCGATCCCCGGCCGGGCCGGCAAGTTCAACGTGATCGGGACGCTCGGGGCGGGAGAGGGCGGGCTGGTGCTCGCCGGCCATACTGACACGGTGCCCTGCAATCCCGGGTTGTGGCAGTCGGACCCGTTCGCACTGACCGAACGCGACGGTCGCCTGTACGGACTCGGATCCTGCGACATGAAGGGTTTCTTCCCGCTCGCCCTCGCGGCGGCGGCAGCCGTCGATGCGCGCAGCCTGCGGGCCCCGCTCGTCGTGCTGGGCACCGCCGACGAGGAGAGCTCCATGAGCGGGGCGCGGCGGCTCCTCGCCGCGGGCCGCCGCCTCGGGCGGCACGCGGTGATCGGCGAGCCGACGGGGCTGAAGCCCGTCCGCGCGCACAAGGGCGTCGGCATGATCGCCATCCGCGTGCTGGGCCGCGCCGGGCATTCCAGCAATCCGGCGCTCGGCCGCAACGCGCTCGAGGGCATGCACGCGATCATCGGCGCGCTGCTCACCTGGCGCGAGGGCCTGGCCGCGCGCTACCGCAACGCCGCGTTCGAAGTCGCGACGCCGACCGTCAACCTCGGCTGCATCCATGGTGGCGACAACCCGAACCGAATATGCGGCGACTGCGAACTGCAGATCGATCTGCGCATGCTGCCGGGCATGGACTTCGCCGCGCTGCGGGCGGACCTGCAGGACATCGCCACCGCCGCCGTCGCGGGCCGCGAACTGGCGGTGGAGGTCGTGGCGCTGATGGACCCGGTGCCCGCCATGGAGACGGCGGCGGATGCCGCCATCGTCGCGGCGTCCGAGCGCCTGACCGGCGCGCCGGCCGGCACGGTCGCCTTCGCGAGCGAAGGCCCCTACCTGAACGCGCTCGGGATGGAGACCGTCCTGCTCGGGCCGGGCGACATCGACTGCGCCCACCAGCCCGACGAGCAGGTGCCGATCGAGCGCCTCGCCCCGGCCACCGACGTGCTCGCCGGCCTCATCCGCCGGTTCTGCCTCGAGGAGTCGCGATGATCGACAGCCCGCAGGAGTTCGTGCGCTGGTTCCGGGAGGCCTCGCCCTACATCCACGCCCACCGCGGCCACAGCTTCGTCATCGTGTTCGGCGGCGAGGCCGTGGACGATCCGGAGTTCGATCACCTGGTCCACGACCTCGCATTGCTGACGAGCCTCGGGATCCGCGTCGTCATCGTGCACGGCGCGCGGCCGCAGGTGGAACGGCGGCTGTCCGCGCGCGGGGTGGCACTGCGCCATGTGGACGGACTGCGCATCACCGACGGGCCGGCCATGGAGTGCGTCAAGGACGCCGTTGGCACGCTTCGCGTCGACATCGAGGCCATGCTCTCGCAGGGGCTGGCCAATTCGCCGATGGCCGGTGCCCGCATCCGCGTGAGCAGCGGCAACTTCATCACCGCGAGGCCGGTCGGAGTTCGCGGCGGCGTGGACTTCCAGCACACCGGCGTCGTGCGCCGGGTGGACGCCGAGGGCATCGCCAGCCGCCTCGCGACCGGTGACATCGTGCTCGTTTCGCCGCTCGGCTACTCGCCCACCGGGGAGATCTTCAACCTCGAGGCCGAGGAGGTCGGGACGGCGATCGCCACGGCCCTGCAGGCGGCCAAGCTCATCATGCTGCTGGAGAGCGACACGGTGGCCGATGCCGACGGCCCGGTGCGCGAGCTCACCACCAAGGAGCTGGCCGCGCAGGTCGATCGCCTCGCGCCGACCGGCAGCCCGCTCGCACAGGCTCTGGAGCTCGCCGGGGCCGCCTGCGCGCGAGGCGTGCGGCGCGTGCACCTGCTCGACCGCCGGATGGACGGCGCGCTGCTGCGCGAGCTGTTCACGCGCGACGGCGCCGGAACGCTGGTGAGCGCCTCGCCCTTCGACGCCCTGCGCGGCGCGAACATCGACGATGCGGGCGGCATCATCGAGCTGATCCGGCCTCTGGAGGCCGACGGCACGCTCGTGCGCCGCTCGCGCGAGCGGCTGGAGATGGAGATCGGCCAGTACACGGTGTTCGAGCGCGATGGCACGATCATCGCCTGCGCGGCGCTGTTCCCGTACCCGAAGGATCGCGTCGCCGAGCTGGCCTGCGTGGTCGTTCGCAAGGACTACCGGCGCGAGGGCTACGGGCAGGAACTGCTCGAGCGCATGGAGGGCCTCGCGCGGCAGGCGGGCGTTGAGCGCCTGTTCGTGCTCACCACGCAGGCCGAGCACTGGTTCGAGGAGCGCGGCTTCGTCGAGGCGCCGATCGATTCCCTGCCGGTCGAGCGCAAGACGCTCTACAACTGGCAGCGCAACTCCAAGGTGCTCATCAAGACGCTGGGGTGAGGGCCGGGCGGGTGCCCGGCCACGCGCTCAGACGGTCTCGACCGGCGGCGCCTCGGCGCCGGCGTGCATGTCGATCGCGAGCTCCTCGCCGTTTGCCGACAC
The DNA here is from genome assembly GCA_964404305.1 of uncultured Gammaproteobacteria bacterium. Lineage (GTDB taxonomy): Bacteria > Pseudomonadota > Gammaproteobacteria > JADZEE01 > JADZEE01 > CAYOJP01. The sequence continues at coordinate 619 of CAYOJP010000115.1, read as the reverse complement.
GCGCACGTGCCCGCCGTTC
>CAYOJP010000115.1:321-590 GCA_964404305.1 uncultured Gammaproteobacteria bacterium | reverse complement strand
CGTTCTCGAGCTTGCCGAACAGGATCTCCTCGGCCAGCGGCTTCTTGATCCGATCCTGTATCAGCCGGCTCATCGGCCGGGCGCCCATCAGCGGATCGTAGCCGCGCTCGGCCAGCCACTTGCGCGCGCCCTCGTCGACGTCGATCGTCACGCGCTTGGCGTCGAGCTGCGCCTCCAGTTCCACCAGGAACTTGTCCACCACCTGCGCGATCGTGCGCGGATCGAGGGCGTTGAACTGGATGATCGCGTCGAGCCGGTTGCGGAACTCC
>CAYOJP010000115.1:0-311 GCA_964404305.1 uncultured Gammaproteobacteria bacterium | reverse complement strand
GATGACGTTGCGAAAGTCGGTCTTGCGGCCATTGGTGTCGGTCAGCGCCCCGTGGTCCATCACCTGCAGCAGCAGGTTGAAGACGTCGGGATGCGCCTTCTCCATCTCGTCGAGCAGCAGCACCGAGTGCGGGTGCTTGGTGATTGCCTCGGTGAGCAGGCCGCCTTCGTCGAAGCCGACGTAGCCGGGCGGGGCGCCGATGAGGCGCGACACCGTGTGCCGCTCCATGTACTCGGACATGTCGAAGCGCACGAGCTCGATGCCCATGATCCGGGCGAGCTGCCGGCAGACCTCGGTCTTGCCCACGCCGG
>CAYOJP010000114.1:0-12096 GCA_964404305.1 uncultured Gammaproteobacteria bacterium | reverse complement strand
GAGAACTGGCGCCGTCCGGCGCGCGAGGTCGGGCTGCTGTTCGACCTGTTCGTGAGCGCGCTGGAGCACGAGGCCGAGCGCCTGCGTCGCGCCAACGTGCGGCTGCGGGTCATCGGCGATCGCGCCGCCTTTCCGCAGCGCCTGCAGGAGTGCATCGCCGAGGGGGAGCGCTCCACCGCCGCCAACACCGGCCTGCAACTCATCGTCGCCGCCAACTACGGCGGGCGCTGGGACATCGCGCAGGCCGCCCGCTCGCTCGCCCTCGACTCCGCTGCAGGCCGGCTCGACCCGGCGCTCATCGACGAGACGCTGCTCGCGCAGCGGCTGTGCATCGCCGACGTGCCCGAGCCCGACCTGTTCATCCGCACCGGCGGCGAGCAGCGCATCAGCAACTTCCTCCTCTGGCAGCTCGCCTACACCGAGTTCTACTTCACCGACTGCCTGTGGCCGGACTTCGACGACGAGGAGTTCGGCCGCGCGCTTGCCAGCTACGCCCGGCGCGAGCGCCGGTTCGGCATGACCGGCGAGCAGATCGGGCCCGAAGCAGCGGCCAAGTCGACCGCCTAGCGTGCGGGCCGGCGCCGCCCATTCCGCAGTCACCGGCGCGAGCCTGCGTCCGAGGATCGCCACCGGGATCGTGCTCGGCGCGCTGGTCGTGGCCGCCGTCACGGGCCTGCAGACACCGGTGCTCGCCGCCGTCTTCGCCGTCGTGGTGCTGCTCGGGGCCTGGGAGTGGTCGGCGCTCGCCGGCTGCGCCGGGCCAGTGTTCCGGGCGGGCTACGTGTTCGCCACGGCGCTGCTGCTCGCCGGGCTCGGCGCGGTGCACGGCGCGCCGTTCCTCGCCCTGCAGGCCGCGGCCTGCGGCTGGTGGGTGCTCGCCGCCCTGTGGATCGCGGGTGTCCAGCACGGACGCATCGTGCGCAGGCCCGGTCCGGCCGTGCTGGTGCCGCTCGGCTGGCTGGTGCTCCTGCCGGGCTGGGCCGCGCTGGTGGAGCTGCACGGCGCCGGGCCCCGTTGGGTGGTCCTGCTGCTGGTGCTAATCTGCGCCGCCGATACCGGCGCGTGGGCGACGGGCCGGCGCTGGGGCCGGCGCCGGCTGGCCGACCGCGTCAGCCCCGGCAAGAGCTGGGAGGGCGCGGCCGGCGGCCTCGCCGCGACGCTCGTCGTCGCGCTGCTGGCCGCGGCCTGGCTCGGGCTCTCCGCGGCGGCGACGGCGGGCCTGCTGGTGCTGGCGGTCGCGACTGGTGCATTCTCGGTCGTCGGCGACCTGCTCGAGAGCCTGGTCAAGCGGCATGCCGGCGTGAAGGACAGCGGCACGCTGCTGCCCGGTCATGGCGGCATCCTGGACCGCATCGACAGCATCACCGCCGCCGCGCCCTGGTTCGCGCTCGGCCTGGCCACCCTGGAGATACGCGCATGAAGGGCATCGCCGTGCTGGGCTCGACCGGCACCATCGGCGTCAACACCCTCGACGTGCTCGCCCGCCATCCCGGGCGCTACCGGGTGACCGCGCTCACCGCCAACGGCAACGTCGGGCGACTGGCGGAGCAGTGCCGGCACTGGCAGCCCCTGTGGGCGGTCGTCGCCGATCCGCGGCAGGCGCCCGAACTCGCCCGCGCCGTGGGCGCCGACTGCCCGGGCACCGAGCTGCTCGCCGGCCCGGAGGCGCTGGCGATGGTCGCGTCGGCGGCCCCGACGGACTGCGTGATGGCTGCCATCGTCGGCGCCGCGGGCCTGCTCCCCACGCTGGCGGCCGCCCGCGCCGGCAAGCGCGTGCTGCTCGCGAACAAGGAAGCGCTCGTGATGTCCGGGCGGCTGTTCATGGACGCGGTGCGCGGCGGCGGCGCGCAACTGCTGCCGATCGACAGCGAACACAACGCCGTCTTCCAGTGCCTGCCCCCCGACTTCGCGCGGGGCATGGACGCCACCGGCGTCAGCCGGATCCTGCTGACCGCGTCCGGCGGCCCGTTCCGGCGCACGCCGCTCGCCGAGCTCGCCCACGTCACGCCCGAGCAGGCCGTCGCCCATCCGAACTGGGTGATGGGCCGCAAGATCTCCGTCGACTCCGCGACCATGATGAACAAGGGGCTGGAGGTGATCGAGGCCCACTGGCTGTTCGATGCGGCCCCCGATCGCATCGACGTCGTGCTGCATCCGCAGAGCGTCATCCATTCGCTCGTACAGTACGTCGACGGCTCGGTCCTCGCGCAACTCGGCAACCCCGACATGCGCACGCCGATCGCCCACGCGCTCGCCTGGCCCGAGCGCATCGCCTCCGGCGTCGGTCCCCTCGAACTGGCGGCGATCGGGCGGCTCGACTTCGAGCCACCCGACGAACAGCGCTTCCCCTGTCTGCGGCTCGCGCGCGAGGCGCTCGCGGCCGGCGGCACGGCCACTGCGATCCTCAACGCCGCGAACGAGGTCGCGGTGGCGGCCTTCCTCGATCGCGCCATCGGCTACCTGGAGATCGCGCGGCTGATCGACGACGCCCTGGAGCGTGTCCCGGCGCGGGCCGCCGAGTCGCTCGACGTCATCCTCGAGGACGACGCGCTGGCGCGGCAGTGCGTCCGCACGCGCATGAAGCGCACGGCCTGAGCGCGCGGCGATGCTGATCTCGATATCCGCGTTCATCGTCGCCCTCGGGCTGCTCGTGACCGTGCACGAGTTCGGGCACTACTGGGTGGCGCGCCGCTGCGGCATCAAGGTGCTGCGCTTCTCGCTCGGGTTCGGGCGCTGCCTGTGGACGCGGCGCTACGGACCGGATGGCACCGAGTTCAGCCTGTCGGCGATCCCGCTCGGCGGCTACGTGAAGATGCTGGACGAGCGCGAGGGCGAGGTGCCGGCCCGCGAACTCGGCCGCGCCTTCAATCGCCAGTCCCTCGGCGTGCGCGCCGCCGTCGTCGCCGCCGGGCCGATCGCCAACTTCCTGTTCGCCGTCCTGGCCTACTGGGCCGTCTACCTCGCGGGCGTGACCGGCCCGGCGGCGATCGTGGGCGCGGTCGCGGACGATTCCCCCGCGGCGCGCGCGGGCCTGCCCGCCGGGGCCCGCATCGTCGCCGTCGACGGGCAGGCGACAGCGACCTGGGAAGGCGTGTTGCACGCGTCCATGAAGGCCGTGCTCGATCGCCGCGCCATCACCCTGCGGGTGGCGCACGCCGGGGTGGAGGAGGAGATCGTCCTCGACCTGGCGGGCTTCGGGGTCGACGACGTCACCCGCGGCACGTTCTTCGAGCGCCTCGGCCTCGAGCCGCAGCGGCTCCGCATCCCGCCCGTCATCGGCGAGGTCGTCGCCGGCAGTCCGGCCGCGCGGGCCGGACTCGCGCCCGGCGACCGGGTGCTGGCCGCGGACGGCGAACCGGTCACGGACTGGACCGCGTGGGTTCGGTACGTGCGCGCGCGGCCGGACCGGCCGATCGAGCTGCAGCTCGAGCGCGACGGGCGGACGCTGGCCGTGAGCGTGACGCCCGGGCGCGACAGCGGGCCGGAGGGCGAGGTCATCGGCCGGATCGGCGCCGGAGTGCAGCCGCCCGTCGACGTCGAGCCGCTGCCTACCGGTGTCGAGCGCTACGGGCCGATCGCGGCCTTCGGCCGGGCCGTCACGCAGACGTGGGACATGTCGGCGCTGACGCTGCGGATCCTCGGCCGGATGCTGTTCGGCGAAGCCTCGGTCGACAACCTCAGCGGCCCCATCAGCATCGCGCAGTACGCCGGCCAGTCGGCCAGCATCGGGCTGTCCGAGTTCCTGAAATTCCTCGCCGTCGTCAGCGTCAGCCTCGGCGTGCTGAACCTCCTGCCCGTGCCGCTACTGGATGGCGGACACCTGATGTATTACCTTATAGAACTGGTGACCCGCAGGCCGGTATCCGAAGGCCTGCAGGTCGTGGGACAGCAGGTGGGCCTGGTGCTCCTGCTGAGCCTCATGGGGCTGGCGTTCTACAACGATCTCGTGCGGATCCTGTAGCGCCGGCACCCCGGACAAGAAAACAACAAAGACATGCCCGCTGGCGCCATCGACAGACTGATACGCGCGTTTCTGTTTCTGCTCATCCTCGGTGGCGGGGCGGCCCGCGCCGACTCCTTCGTCGTCGAGGACATCCGCATCCAGGGGCTGGAACGCATCTCCCCGGGTACGGTATTCAACTACCTCCCCGTCAAGGTCGGCGACACGTTCGACGAGTCGCGCTCGCCCGACGCGGTGCGGTCGCTGTTCAAGACCGGTTTCTTCAAGGACATCCAGCTGCGCCGCGACGGCTCGGTGCTCGTGGTGGTGGTCGTCGAGCGCGGAGCGATCGGCGAGATCAACCTCAGCGGCAACAAGGCGATCAAGTCCGAGGACCTGCTGAAAGGCCTGCGCGAGACGGGCCTCGCCGTGGGCGAGGTCTACGACGAGGGCACCCTCGACAAGGTGGTCCAGGAACTGCGCCGGCAGTACTACGCGCAGGGCAAGTACGGCGTGAAGATCGAGCCCAATGTGCGCGAACTCGACGGCAACCGGGTCGGCATCGACATCACCGTCGCGGAAGGCCGGGCGGCGAAGATCCGGGCCATCAACATCGTCGGCAACGAGGCTTGGGACGACGACGACCTGCTCGACCAGTTCAAGCTCACCACCCCGAACTGGATCTCGTTCTTCACCCGCTCCGACCAGTACTCCCGCCAGAAGCTGGGCGGCGACCTCGAGACGCTGCGCTCGTGGTACCTCGACAACGGTTACGTCAACTTCGCCGTCGACTCGACGCAGGTGTCGATCACCCCGGACAAGTCCGAGGTCTACGTCACGATCAACGTGACCGAAGGGGAGCAGTACACGATCTCGGACGTCAAGCTCGCCGGCGACCTCATCGTCCCGCAGGAGGACCTCATCGAGGTCGTGCAGACGCGCAAGGGCATGATCTTCTCGCGCAAGGCCGTCACCGAGTCGAGCAAGTCGATCACCGACCGCCTCGGCGAGGACGGCTACGCGTTCGCGAACGTGAACGCGATCCCCAAGATCAACGAGGAGGACCGCACGGTCGGGGTCACCTACTTCATCGATCCGGGCAACCGCACCTACGTCCGGCGCATCACCTTCTTCGGCAACGCCAAGACGCGCGACGAGGTCCTGCGCCGCGAGATGCGCCAGCTCGAGGGCGCCTGGATCTCGACCGTCAAGGTCGAGCGCTCCAAGGTCCGCCTGCAGCGGCTGGGCTTCTTCGAGGAGGTCAACGTCGAGACCGTCCCTGTCCCCGGCTCGACCGACCAGGTCGACGTGAACTTCTCGGTCACCGAGCGGCCCTCCGGCAACCTGCTGCTGGGCCTGGGCTTCTCGCAGTCCGCCGGCGTCATCTTCAACACGAGCGTCGCGCAGGAGAACTTCCTCGGCACCGGCAAGCGCATCGAGTTCGCGTTCAACAACAGCGACATCAACCGCCAGTTCGTGTTCGGCTACACGAACCCGTACTGGACGGTCGACGGCGTCAGCCGCGGCTACCGCGTCTCCTACCAGGAGACCGACGCCAACGACGCGAACATCACCCGGTTCGACTCCAAGCTCGTCAGCGTCGGCGTGAACTTCGGCATTCCGGTCAGCGAATACAACTTCGTCAGCCTGGCCGGCGACTACGAGCGCACCGAGATCAACGTCGACAATTTCTTCGTCGCGGCGCAGGTGAGGGACTTCCTGCAGCGCGAAGGCAACGAGTTCGACGTCATCCGCCTGACCGCCGGCTTCGCTTACGACACCCGCAACGACGCCATCTTCCCGACGCGCGGCGTGCTGCACCGCGTCCGCACGGAAATCGCGTCCCCCGGCGGCGACCTGCAGTACTACAAGCTGGACTACGACACCCGCTGGTTCCTGCCCCTGACGCGCAAGTGGACCCTGTTGCTGAAGGGCCGCGTGGGTTACGGGGACTCCTATGGGGACACCGAGGTCCTGCCGTTCTTCGAATACTTCTATGCCGGCGGTCCGCGCACGGTGCGCGGTTACGAGGAGAACACCCTCGGCCCCGAGGACGAGTTCGGCCGGGCGACCGGCGGCGACCTGATGGTGGTCGGCAACGCCGAGCTGATCCTCCCGCTCCCGTTCCTGGAGGAACTGAAGTCGGTGCGCGTCACCGGGTTCTTCGACACCGGCAACGTCTGGAACCAGGATCAGGTCCGGGGCGCGTTCGACAACCGGCCGTTCACCGACGACGAATTCGACCTCGACGACCTGCGCATGTCGGCGGGCATCTCGGGCGTCTGGATGTCGCCGTTCGGCGTCCTGTCGGCGAGCGTGGCCCAGCCGTTCAAGGACCAGGCCGGGGACGACACCCAGCCGTTCCAGTTCACCTTCGGTACTTCGTTCTAGGCCGGCCGGACGGCTGGCCCGACGGTCCCGGATGGGTTAACATCGCGGCCCGTCGAAAACTACATTTCTGTTTCGGAGCAACATCTTGAACCTCAAATCCCGTGCGCTGTTCTCGTCCCTCCTGGCTGCGACCCTCACCGCTGCCGCCGGCTCCGCAGCCGCGGCCGAACTGCGGGTGGGCGTCGTCAACGCGATGCGCGTCCTCGAAGCCGCCCCGCAGGCCGAGACCGCCAAGAAGTCCCTGGAGACCGAGTTCGCGGCCCGCGATCGCGAGCTGGTCGCGACCCAGAAGCAGTTGAAGACTCTCGAGGACAAGCTGGTCAAGGACGGCGCCGTCATGAGCGAAAGCGAGCGTGCCAAGGTCGAGCGCGACATCGTCGGCAAGAAACGCGACCTGAAGCGCGACCAGGACGAGTTCCGCGAGGACGTCAACTTCCGCCGCAACGAGGAGTTCGGCAAGATCCAGCGCGACATCGTCCGGGCGATCCAGCAGGTCGCCGAGTCGCAGAAGTACGACCTGGTGCTGGGCGACGGCGTCATCTACGCTTCCAAGACCATCGACATCACCGACCAGGTGATAGCGCACCTGAAGGGCGGTTCCGGCGCCGCGAAGTAGTCCGGCCGGCGCGGGAGCGCCGGAACGGTGGGGGCGCCAATGGAGGGTAGGCGGGGCACGTCATACTCCCTCGGCGAACTGGCCGAGCGTCTGGGCGCCGAGTTGCGGGGCGACCCGGCCGCGCGGGTGAGCGGCGTCGCGGAACTGGACGCCGCAACCCGCGACGACCTCAGTTACCTCTACGACCGGTCCTACATCCGCTTCCTGCCCCTGACCGGTGCCGGCGCCGTCATCCTCGGCGCGGCCGTCGCCGGGGATTGCCCCGTGGCCGCGCTGGTGGTCCGCGATCCGCGGATCGCCTACGCCCGGGCGGCGGCGCTCCTGTATCCCGAGCCGGCGCCGGTCGCGGGCATCGATCCGACCGCCAGCGTGAGTCCGCGGGCCACGGTCGCCGCGAGCGCGGGCATAGGGCCGCACGTCGTGGTCGGGGACGATGCCGTCATCGGCGAAGGCGTGGACATCGGGGCCGGCAGTTACATCGGTCCCTCGGCGCGCGTGGGCGACTACACGCGCCTGCACGCGCACGTCACGCTGCAGGCCGGCGTGCACGTCGGCAAGCGCTGCATCCTGCACCCCGGCGCCGTGATCGGCGCCGACGGCTTCGGCTACGTGCGCGAGGCCGCGCGCTGGGTGAAGGTTCCGCAGGTCGGCAGCGTGCAGGTCGGCGACGACGTCGAGATCGGCGCGAACACCACGGTCGATCGCGGTGCCCTGCGCGACACCGTGATCGAGGACGGGGTCAAGATCGACAATCTCGTGCAGATCGCGCACAACTGCCGCATCGGCGCGCACACGGCCATCGCCGCCTGCGTCGGCATCTCGGGCAGCGTCACGGTGGGCCGGCGGTGCATGCTCGGCGGCGGGGTGGGCATCGCCGGCCATCTCGAGATCTGCGACGACTGCGTCATCACCGGCTTCACCATGGTCACCAAGTCGATCCACGAGCCCGGCAGCTATTCGAGCGGCTGGGCAGCACGCCCCTCGGGGGCCTGGCGTCGCGAGGTGGCGGCACTGCGGCGCCTGGGCGGCCGCCGCGGAGGGCGGGACGAATGACGGCTGACACGGGCGCCATGACCACGATGGACATCGAACGGATCCTGCACCTGCTGCCGCATCGTTTCCCGATGCTGCTGGTGGACCGGGTGCTCGACTGCAAGCCGTTCGAATCGCTGACGGCCATCAAGAACGTCACCATCAACGAGCCGTTCTTCCAGGGGCACTTCCCGCGCCGGCCCGTGATGCCGGGAGTCCTGCTCCTCGAGGCGCTGGCTCAGGCGACCGGCCTGCTCGCGTTCCATTCGCTGGGCCAGAGCGCGGACGAGGGCACGCTGTACCTCCTGGTCGGCGTCGACAAGGCGCGCTTCAAGGCGCCGGTGCGCCCGGGCGACCAGATCCTCATGGACGTGCACGTGGTGCGCCAGATCCGCGGCATCTACCGCTTCGCGGCGACGGCGCGGGTCGACGGCAAGGTCGTCGCGACCGCCGAGTTCATGACGACGAAGTCGAGCGTCGAAGAGTGATCCACCCGACGGCGAGCGTTGACCCGCAGGCGCGGCTTGCGGCCGATGTCGCCGTCGGGCCGTGGTCCGTGATCGGCGCGGACGTGGAGATCGGCCCCGGCACCCGCATCGCCCCGCACGTGGTCATCGAGGGGCCGACCCGCATCGGTCGCGACAACCGGATCCACGCCTTCTGCTCGATCGGCGATGCGGCGCAGGACAAGAAGGCGCAGGGCGACCGGACCTGCAGGCTGGAAATCGGCGACCGCAACACGATCCGGGAGTACGTCAGCATCAACCGCGGCACGCCCGGCGGCGGCCGCGTGACCCGCCTCGGCGACGACAACTGGATCATGGCGTACGTGCATTTCGCGCACGACTGCGCGATCGGCAATCACACCACGTTCGCCAACAACGCCACGCTCGCCGGTCACGTCACCATCGAGGATCACGTGATCCTCGGCGGCTTCACCGGTGTGCACCAGTTCTGCCGCATCGGCGCCTACAGCTTCACCGCCATCTCGGCGATCGTCGTGAAGGACGTGCCGCCGTTCCTGCTCGTCTCGGGCAATACCGCGCGCGCCTACGGGCTGAACCGCGTCGGGCTGCGCCGGCAGGGCTTCGACGCGGCCCGGCTGCTGGCGCTGAAGCGCGCCTACCGGCTGCTGTACCGCGAGGGCCTGCGCCGGGCCGATGCCCTTGCCGCGCTCGATGGGCTGGCGGCGGAGTTCCCCGACGTGCGCCGCTTCCTCGATTTCATCCGCGCCTCGGGGCGCGGCATCGTGCGCGGCCGGGGTCGCGACCCGGTCCGCGCCGACTCCGGCGACCCCGGCGACGAATGATCCGGCGCCGCGCTCCGGGCCGCCGATGCTGAGGGTCGGGATCGTCGCCGGAGAGGCTTCCGGCGACCGGCTGGGCGCGGGCCTCATCGAGGCGCTGCGCGCCAGGGTGCCGGACCTGCAGGTCGAGGGAGTCGCCGGGCCGCGCATGCGGGCGGCCGGCTGCCGCGTCCTGGCCGATGCCGAGCGCCTGGCGGTGATGGGCCTCGTGGAGGTGCTGGGCCGCTACCGCGAACTGCGGCGCCTGCGTGCGGACCTGGCGCGGCATTTCCTCGCCAGCCGCCCCGACGTGTTCGTCGGCATCGACGCACCGGAGTTCAACCTCGGTCTGGAGACCCGCCTGCGGGCTGCGGGCATCCGGACCGTGCAGTATGTCAGCCCGCAGGTCTGGGCCTGGCGGGAGGGTCGCGTGGCGGGCATCCGCCAGGCCACCGACGCCGTGCTCACCCTGTTCCCCTTCGAAGAGGCCTGGTACCGCGACCGCGACGTGCCCGCGGTGTTCGTCGGCCATCCGCTCGCGAGCGCCATCCCCGGGCGCAGCGATCGCGGAGCCGCCCGGCTCGCGCTGGGCCTGCCTGCAGGCGGTCCCGTGCTGTCGCTGCTGCCCGGCAGCCGGCGCACGGAACTCGCGCAGCACGTGGAGCCGTTCATCTCGACTGCCCGCTGGTGCGCCGCCCGCGTGCCCGGCCTGCGCATCGCCGTCGCGGCGATCGACGAGGGTGCCGCCGCGCGGGTGCGGGAGGCCGCGGCCCGGCGCCCTGACCTGGCGTTGAGCGTCCACGTCGGCCAGGCCCAGACGGTGATCGCCGCCGCCGACGCCGTGCTCACGGCGTCCGGGACCGCGACCCTCGAGACCATGCTGGTGAATCGTCCGATGGTCGTCGCGTACCGGGTCGCCTGGCTCACCTGGGCCATCCTGCGACGGCTGGTGCGCGTGCCGCGCGTGTCCATCGTCAACGTGCTGGCCGGCCACGCGCTGGTTCCCGAGTTCCTCCAGGACGCCATGAACCCCGAGGCGATGGGGACGGCGCTGCTGCCCTGGCTGCGCGGCGAAAGGCCCGATCCGGGCCTCGAGGCCGCGTTCGACGCGCTGCGTGCCAGCCTGAGCGGCGACGCGGACGGCCGCGCCGCGCAGGCGGTCCTGCGGGTGGCCGGGTGCGAGGTCGCGCGATGACCGGGGGGCCGGTCGCGGGACTGGACGAGGCCGGCCGCGGGCCGCTCGCCGGCGCCGTGGTCGCGGCCGCGGTGGTGCTCGACCCGGCCCGTCCGATCCCCGGCCTGGCCGACTCGAAGACCCTGACGGCCGGAGCCCGCGAACGTCTGGCCGCCAGCATCCGCGCGCAGGCCCTCGGCTGGGCGCTGGGACAGGCCAGCCGCGAGGAGATCGACCGCCTGAACATCCTGCAGGCGAGCCTGCTGGCGATGCAGCGGGCCTTTGCGGCGCTGCCGCTGGTCCCGGCGCGGGCGCTGGTCGACGGCAACCGCTGCCCGGCGCTGCCGTGCGCGGTCGAGGCGATCGTGGGCGGCGACGCGCTGGAGCCCGCCATCAGCGCGGCGTCGATCCTCGCCAAGGTCGCGCGCGATGCGCAGATGGTGGAACTCGACGCCCGTTACCCCGGGTACGGGTTCGCGGTGCACAAGGGTTACCCGACGGTCGCTCACCTGGAAGCGCTGGCGCGGCTCGGACCGTGTCCCGAGCATCGCCGCTCGTTCGCGCCGGTCCGCCGGCTGCTCCCCGATTGAGTTATCTTTCCGGCGGCGCCCCCCCGCGCGCCGTGAGCCGTCGATGAGCCCGCGATTCGTCCACCTGCGCCTGCACACCGAGTACTCGATCGTCGACAGCGTGATCCGCGTGCCGGCGCTGGTCGGGAGAGCGGTGACGCTGGGAATGCCCGCGCTGGCGGTGACCGAGCAGTCGAACGTGTTCTCGGCCGTGAAGTTCTATCGCGCGGCCGAGAAGGCGGGGCTGAAGCCGATCGTCGGCTGTGACGTGTGGGTGGCCAACGACTGGAGCCCGGGCCGGCGCTGCTCGCTGCTGCTGCTGTGCCAGGACGCGCGCGGCTGGCGCAACCTGTCTCGCCTGATCACGCGCAGCTATCTCGAAGGCAGCCGCGACGGCGTGCCCCGGCTCGATCCGCAGTGGCTGGACGGGGCGACCGAGGGTCTCATTGCCCTCTCCGGCGGCCGCGACGGCGAGCCCGGGCAGCTCCTCGCCGCCGGCGCGCGCGACCAGGCGCGGCGGCGGGCCCGCTGGTGGAGCGCACTGTTCCCGGACCGCTACTACCTCGAACTCGTGCGCACCGGCCGTCCGGGCGAGGAGGAGTGCATCGCCGGCTCGGTGGAGCTGGCGGCCGAGCTCGACCTGCCGGTCGTGGCCACCAACGACGTGCGCTTCCTCGCGCGCGAGGAGTTCGAGGCGCACGAAGCCCGCATCTGCATCCACGAGGGGCGCACGCTCGCCGATCCGCGCCGGCCGCGCCGTTACTCCGCCGAGCAGTACCTGCGCAGCCCGCAGGAGATGGCGGAGGTGTTCGCGGACCTGCCCGGGGCGCTGGCCAACTCGGTGGAAATCGCGCGCCGCTGCAACCTCGACCTGCGCTTCGGCGACTACGCCCTGCCCGAATTCCCGCTGCCGGAAGGGCAGGATCTGCACACCCACCTGCGCCAGCGCACGCGGGCGGGCCTCGAGAGCCGGCTCGCCAAGCTCCTCGACACGGACTCGCCCGATTACGCCTCCAGGCGCGCCGTCTACGAGGCGCGCCTGGAGGCCGAGGCCGGCGTGATCGAGAAGATGGGCTTCGCCGGCTACTT
>CAYOJP010000113.1:0-12108 GCA_964404305.1 uncultured Gammaproteobacteria bacterium | reverse complement strand
GGCGCTGCACGCCTACTCCAGGTCCAGCATCCGGATCGCCTTGCGGAAGAACGCCAGCTGGGCATCCAGATCCGCGGTGCTCAGCCCGGAGCGCTCGTGCGCATCGCGGGTCGCGGCGAGCGCGAACTGCTCGACCTGCAGCCAGCTCTTGACGTACAGGTAGTAGCGCTGGTCCTGCCCGATGGCGGCGACCGCGGCGAGACGCTCCTCCTCGGTCATCCCGATCCCGCCCAGCGCACGCTCGGCCTCTTGCAGTGCCCGGCCGAGTTCGCACGGATCGCCGAAGCGGCTGGCGTCCCGGATCGGCAGGCCAGCGGCCGGATTGGCGGGGATCGCGGGCTCGGCCGCGGCCGGCGCGGCGAGCGCTGCAGCCAGCGCCGCGGCCGCCGCCAGCGGGCGACGCGCGTTGCCGATGAACCTGTGCGTGCGGGCCCCGCCCGCGCGTATCCCGTTCGTGCGCGTCATTGCATCGCCCCCCCGGCACCGCCACCCGTGGCCGCCGGCCCCACGCTACCAGAGCACGGCGTACCCGCTATCCGCCGGCGTGCCCGCCTGCGACCGTCGTCACGCCCCGCGGTTACTTCCGGCGGCCGCCTTGCACGCCACGTAGACGGTCGCCGTGGCCTCCCGGTCCTGCAGCGGGTTGTGAAAGCTCACCACCCGCGCAGCCGCGGCCGCGAACGCGGCGCGCAGGACCCGCTCGTAACCGGCATCGGGCGGGGCATTCGACCACAGGGCGAAGACGCCGCCCGGCCGCAGGTGCGCGGCAAGGCGCTGCATCCCGGCTTCCTCGTAGAGTGCGGCGTGGCTCGGGTGCAGCACGTGCCGCGGCGAGTGATCGACGTCGAGCAGGATGGCATCGAACCGACGGCCCGGGACCTCCGCATCGAGCCCCGGCAACGCCGCGGCGACGAGCGCGAAGAAGTCCCCGTGCACCAGCCGGCAGCGGGTATCGCCCGCGATGCCGGCCCCCAGAGGTACGAGGCCGCGCCGGTGCCAGTCGATGACCTCCGCGAGCGCCTCGACGACGAGCAGCGACCGCACGCGCGGAACCTCGAGGACGGCATGCGCCGTGTAGCCCAGTCCCAGCCCGCCGACCACCACGTCCGGCGCCGGCGCGTCGACCGCCGCCAGCCCCATGCGCGCCAGTTCGACCTCTGCTACCGTGAACAGGCTCGACATGAGGAACTCGTCGTCGAGCTTGACCTCCCACACGTCGAGGTCGAGCTTCGGCTCGCGCCTCCGGCGCAGCACCAGCTCGCCCAGGCGAGTGCGGCTCCACGCGAGTTCCTCGAAGGCGCGGGTCATGCCGGCGCCGCCCCCGCCCGGATTGCGGCCGCGCGGTTCATGCCGACAGCTCGCGCAGCACCGCGCTCCACGCCCGGCCGATGTTCGCGCGGTCGTAACCGCCGCCGCCGAAGGCCATCAGGCGGCCCTGCGCGAACTCGTCGGCCAGCGCGCACAGGCTGCGCGCGGCATGCGCATGCGCGACGGGCGTATAGGCCAGTTGCGCGATCGGATCGCCGTCCTGGCTGTCGGCGCCGCACTGGAAGACGAAGAACTCCGGCTCGAACCTGCGCAGGTGCGACTCGACCGCGGGCCAGGCCCGCAGGAAGTCGGCGTCGCGCGCGCGTGGCGGCATTTCGATGTTGAGCTTGGTGCCGGCGGCCGCCCCCGTGCCCGACTCGTCGCCGCGACCCGTGCCGGGAAACAGCGTCCGCGAGTGCTGGTGCAGGTCGGCGAAGATGAGGTCCGGATCGGACTCGAACGGGTAGAAGATCCCGTCGCCGTGATGCGCATCGATGTCGACGTAGGCGACACGGCGGATGCCGTACTTCGCGCGCAGGGTCTCGATGACGACGCCCAGGTCGTTGAACACGCAGAAACCCGAGGCGCGGTCGCGCATGGCGTGGTGCAGGCCGCCGATCGGCTGAAACGTCCTGCGGCAGGCGCCGTCCAGCACGCGGGCGAGCCCCTCGAGCGCGGCACCGACGACGTGCGCCGAAACCGGGAACACGCCGGGGAACACGGGCGTGTCGCCGCGATCGAGCAGGTCGCGCCCGCTCGCCTCGGCCGTCTCGACCAGGCGGATGTAGTCGGCGGTATGGAAGCGCGCCAGCTCGGCGACCGACGCCGGGCGGCCGCCCCGCACCCGCGCGGCACCGATGACGTTCGCCGCGCGCGCGGCGGCAACGAAGGCCGCCTGCCGATCGGTGCCGAACGGGTGCGTGCCGCCGAAGCCGTAGCGGGCCAGCGTGGCGTCGGCGTAGACCTCGACCGCCTGGCGGCTCGCTGCCGGCACCACCCTGGCGTAGACCCCCGCCGCCGCGCAGCCGAGGACCCGGCGCCGGGTCATGCCGGTCGTCGCTGGCCGCGCCCGCTCCATGCCGGTACCGTACAGGGCCGGCCCTCCGCGTGACAACCGCAAGAAGCGGGGTGCCGGACGCGCGGCGCGAGCGGTAGACAGCCGGCAGGGATCGACCGAACGTCATGTGGACGCAGAACCGCGGCAGCATGCACCCCGGGACGGATGCCGCCGCCGGTGCCGTGCCGGCAGCGCAAGGGGTCCGGATCGCTGCCCGCGGCCGCGGTCGGCACGCCCCGCGCGTGACACTGGCATTCGCTGCGCCGGCGCTGCTGGCCCTGTCCGTCGCAGCCGCGCCAGCGGTCGTGCCCGGCGAGTACGCGGTGACCTCGCAGATCATCATGCCGCACCTGGACGACATGAGGCGGCACTGGACCACGGGCACCGCCTGCGTGACCGGCGCGACGCCAGGGCCGCTGTTCAGCGTGCTGCAGCAGTACGCCTTGCGGGGCTGCGAGCTCGGCTACGAGGCGCGCGACGCCACCGGCGCCGGCTACGTGCTGGTCTGCGAATCGGCCAGGGTCGCCACGGGCAGCGCGCGCCTGGAGACGATCCCCGCCGGGATCTCCGGCACGCTCGCCATCAAGATGGGCGGCAAGAACATGACCTTCACCCAGCACGTCACCGCCACCCGCACCGGCGACTGCACCGCAGCATTCCATGGGGTCAGACCCCTTGGAGGGTCGGGTCGTCCTGCGGAGGGTGTATCTTTCCGTCGGCGGCCCACTCCGGACTCCCGCGAGGAAAGCGACGATGACCGCGACCGCTGACGCCACGTTCGATCTGGTCGTGCGGAACGCACGCGTGTTCGACGGCGTCGATATGCTGCCGCGACCGCTCAGCGTGGGCGTGCGGGCCGGGGTCATCGAGTCCGTCTCGGAGGCTCACCTGCACGGCCGCAGGACGATCGACGCGACGGGCTGCTGGCTCACACCGGGACTGGTCGACAGCCACGTCCACGTATTCGACTTCGGCAACGCCCGGGATCCGGAGACGATGGGGCATTACATCGACTCGGTATTGCCGGGCAACCTGCAGTCGTTCCTGGATCACGGCATCACGACCATCAAGTCGGTGGGCGATCCCGTGGACGAACTCGTGGCGACCCGCGCGCGCCTGGAATCGGGCGAACTCACGGGCCCCCGGCTGCTGATGGCGGGGGTCGGCATCACGGCACCGGACGGCCACCCGAGCCTGACGGTGTACGGCCACAACCCGTGGTACCGGCAGCGGGCGGCGGCCGAGGTCGGGTCGGTCGAAGCCGCGCGCGGCGTGGTCGCCGACATGGCCGCCCGCGGCATGGACGCCATCAAGGTGCTCCACCAGGGCGGCTGCTGCTGCACCGGCGAGCCGCCCTACCTGTGGCACGGCATGGTGGCGGTGACCCGCCTGAAGCCCGAAGTTCTCGCGGCGACGATCGACGCGGCTCATCATCACGGCCTGAAGGCCACGGTGCACACGTTCGAGCAGGAGCGTGCGCTCCAGGCCCTGGAGGCCGGCGCCGACGGCCTGGAGCATGGCGTCGTGGGCGACGAGATCTCGGACGATCGCATCTTCGAACTCCTGCGCAGGAACGACGCGTCCTACGTTCCGACGCTGTGGGTCTATCCCCGCATCGAGGGCATGCGCAATCTCGCGCGGGTCCGGGACGCCGGCGTCCGCATCGTGCTCGGCAGCGACAGCTTCACGCCGACGATCACGCTGCCCGGCATCGAATCGGGCAATTTCGGCGCGAACTCCATCGTCGAAGCCGAACGGATGGAGGACTCGGGCCTGACGCCCGTCGAGGTACTACGGGCGGCCACCAGCCAGGCGGCCGTCCATCTCTCGCGCGACGACATGGGCGCCCTCCGCGCCGGCAAGCGCGCGGACATGGTCATGTTCGGGAAGGACCCGACCGCTTCCACGCGCAATCTGCGCGATCCGCTCCTCGTCGTCGCCAACGGCCGGGTCGTCCACGAGCGCACCGCGCCATCTCGCTAGCCGGGCGCACCCGGCCGGCGACGCACCGCGTTTCAAGGGGTCTGACCCCTTGAACGGCTTGACCGCGCTTGACCGTGCCAACCGGGCGCTTCGCGATTGACTCCGGCACCAGCCGCCTTCCATCATGAGCCGTCGCCGATCCCGGCGACGCTCACAGCGGGGGTGTACGTCATGGGCAACGCCGTCCCGATGCAGGAGATGGTCGATCTGTTCCGCGCCGAGCTGGCGCTGTGCAAGGTCGGACCGGGGCAGAAGCTCGCCGTGCTGTCCGAGGGCGACGCCCTGGCCGACTACGCCGAGGCCTTCCTGCGCGCCGGCGACGCGCTGGGGGCGGACACGAGCCGCGTCCACCTGGAAGGCCGCACGGTCGATGCCTCCGAGCGCATCGCCAACGTCGGCGTGAATGCCCTCGGCGCGAACCGCCAGGCGATGGCCACGCTCAAGGACGCCGACATGGTCGTTGACCTGATGCTGCTGCTGTTCTCGGCCGAACAGCTCGAGATCCAGCACGCCGGCACGCGGATGCTGATGGTGGTCGAGCCGTTCGACGTCCTGAAGCGGCTGTTCCCGACCCCGGACATCCGCCGGCGCGTGGAAGCCGGGGAGCGGCGCATGCGGGCGGCCCGCACGCTGCGCTTCACCAATCGCGCCGGCACCGACGTCACCTACGAGCTCGCCCCGGCCGACGGCCCCGCGCCGAGCGGCGTGCTCACCGAGTACGGCTACACCGACACGCCCGGCCGCTGGGATCACTGGCCGAGCGGCTTCCTCGCGACCACCGGCACGGTCACCGGCGTCAACGGTCGCGTGGTCATGGATGCCGGCGACATCCTGCTGCCGCAGAAGCAAATGCTGCGCGAGCCGATTGCCTTCACGATCCGCGCTGGCCGGGTCACCGACATCGGCGGGGGCGAGGAGGCGCGGCGCTTGCGCACGTACATCGAGCGCTTCGAGGATCCGCGGGCCTACGCTGTCTCGCACATCGGCTGGGGCCTGAACGAGGACGCCCTGTGGGACGTCGATCTGCCCGGTATCTGCATGGACGGCCGCGCGCGCTATGGCAACGTCCTGTTCTCCACCGGCCCGAACTCCGAGTTCGGCGGCGACAACGACACGCCATGCCACCTCGACCTGCCGATGGCCAACTGCTCGCTGTGGCTCGACGACGATCTGATCGTGAAGGACGGCGTCATCGTACCCGACGACATGCGCGCCCCGGGACACTGAGCGCAGCGAACTGGCGATGAGCACGCTCGTCCGCGGCCGGCACCGGATGGTGAACGGCATCCGGCTCCACTACCTGGAGCACGGCGACAGCGGTCCCCCGCTCATCCTCCTGCCGGGCATCACCAGCCCCGCGGCGAGTTGGGCCTTCGTGGCGGAGCGGCTGGGGGAGTTCTGCCGCGTGCACACTCTCGACAACCGCGGCCGCGGGCTGTCCGCCGGCGGCCCGGCCCTGGGCTACCGGCTCGCCGACCATGCGGCCGATACCGCCGCGCTCATCCGCGCACTGAACCTCGGCAGGGTGATCCTCCTGGGCCACTCGATGGGCGCGCGTATCGCGGTGGCCACCGCCGTGGCCCACCCCGACGTGGCCGGCGCACTGATCCTCGTCGATCCGCCCGTCTGCGGTCCCGGCCGGCGCCCCTACCCTGTTCCGCTCGCCTGGTACCTGGACGGGATCGCGAACGCGTCGCGCGGCGAGGCGCTCGCGGTGGCCGGCTCCATGCTCGCGAGGTGGACCCCCGCGCAGATCGCCCTGCGCGAGCAATGGCTGCCCACCTGCGACACGACCGCCGTCGCCGAGGCCTGGCGTTCGTTCCACGAAGAGGACATGCACGCGCTGCTGCCGGCGGTGCGTTGCCGCACGCTGCTGCTGTGCGCCGGGAACGGCGACACCGTGCGCCCGGAGGAAGAGCGCGAGATCGTCGCTGCGCTGGGCGATGGGCGCTCCGTCCGCATTGCGAACGTCGGGCACATGATCCCGTGGGACGATCTCGACGCCTTCGTCGCCGCGGTGAAGTCCTTCGTCGGCTGACCATCCTGACGACGCGCTTCCGCGCGTCACCCGCGATCACGCGCGAATCCACGAGGGGCGCTCCATGACCGACCGACAGGATCTGACCGGCAAGGTGGCCGTCATCACCGGGGCGAGCAGCGGCATCGGCGCGGCCAGCGCGCGGCGGCTGCGCGCGGAGGGGATGCGGCTGGTGGTCACCGCGCGCCGCGAGGAGCGCCTGCAGGCACTGGCGAAGGATCTCGGCGAGACGGAGGTCGTGGCGGGCGACATCTGCGACCCGGCGCTGGCCCCCGCGCTCGTGCAACGCGCGCTGGCCCGCTTCGGGCGCTGTGACGTCGTGATGAACAACGCCGGCACCCTCGCCGTGGGACCGGTCGAGAGCCTCGACATCGATAAGGTCTGCCAGATGGTGCGGGTGAACGTGGAGGCCGCCTACCGCGTGGCCTTCGAGGCGATGAAGCACTTCAAGGCCGCCGGTCGCGGCGACCTCGTCAACCTGTCGAGCATCGTGGGCACGAAGATCACGGTCGCCGGTGTCGGCTGGTACGCCGGCACCAAGTACGCCATCGAGGGGCTGACCGAAGCGCTGCGCCTGGAGGGCCACCCCGCCGGCGTGCGCGTGACCTGCATCGAGCCCGGCATGACGAAGACCGAAATCTTCGCCACGCCGATCACCTCGATTCCGCGTCCCCTCGATCCGGAGGACATCGCCGACGCGGTCGTCTACATCATCGCAAGCCCCGCGCACGTGACCGTGCCTCGGATGATGGTGTTGCCGGCCTGTCAGCCGATCTGAACACCTGACCGCCACCGCGCGCGGCCGGCCGCTGCCGCGAGGAACCGCCGCAGTCCGCCGCCTCAGCGCTTCGTCGCGCTGCTGGACCCCAGGGCCTGCTTGAGCGTCGGCTTGTAGGCCTCGCGCTTCGCCTCGCCCAGCCCGACGAAGGCGCGGCAATCCTGCAACGCGCGCTGGCGGTCGTACTCGCTGTAGAGCCGCTCGCGCAGGAACGGCACCGGCAGCGAGTTCTGTTCCTCGAAGATCATGCCGCGGGCGGCGTTGGCGGTGCAGGTGGCGTCCCACACGAGGTTCATGATGCGGTTCTTCTGCTCCGCGCCGAGCTCCTTGGTGTCGAGGAACCACGACAGGTTCTTGCCGAACGCCGCCGGCGATTCCAGGTCCTTCGGCGTGAACCGCAGCATCAGACCCTGGCCGCACAGATCCTGCAGCGTGTGATAGATCCAGGGCAGCACGTGCAGCGCGTAGGCCCGCGCCGCGGTGACCGTCCCCTCGTGCGGCTCCAGCAGGCCGTAGGGCGAGGGCACCGCGCGCAGCTCTGACGACAGCACCAGCGAGCGCAGGATCGTCGCGTACTCGAAGATCTCCGCCACCCGCTGGCGGACGACGGACACGCCGCCGAGCTCGAGCGTGTCCACGATGAGCTGCGCGAGACCGGCATACAGCTCGGCCTTCGTCATGACGCGCACGAGCGTGTACCAGTGCTCGTATCGCGCCCACTCGTTGTACGAGTTGATGTCGTGGTGCGCCCTGAACCGCTTGCTGAAGATGCGCTCGTTCGGCACGAAGACCTCATCGAAGGCGAGGACGGCCTCGAACTCATCGCCCAGTGCGTCGAGCGGATGATCGCGGCGGTTGACCCCGGGCAGCGCGGCGCTCTCCCGCAGGAAGATCTTCAGCCCGGGCGAGGCGATCGGGGCCATGACCCAGAAGCTCTCGACCTCCTGCGTCGTGTAGGGGCTGCCGACCAGCACCTCCTGCGAATATACCGCCGCGGTACCGACCACCTTGCAGCCGCTGATCCAGATACCGTCCTTCGTCTCCTTCACGATGCGAGTCGTTGCCCGCTCCGGTGGCCGGGCATCCAGCGGCGTGCCGCCCCCCCGGCCGCGGAAGCCCTGCGGATCGGCAATCGTCTCCGACAGGTGAAAGTTGTTCTCCTCGGCGAAATCGCGGTAGCGCAGGACGTTGTCCGCGTACTCGGGACAGTCCCGCTGGAAGCGCGGATAGTGCGCGACAAAGCCGAGCTGGAGCATCGAGATCATGTCGACTCCGCGCCCGAACTGGCCGAAGGTCCGCCGGGAGAAGTGCTCGATCATCTCGCGGCGATGCACCAGTTCCTCGTAGGTGCGGGGCATCATGTAGGCGGCCGTGACCCTGGCGCCGTCCGGGCGGACGTAGGTCAGCAGGTCGCGGGTCTCCACCGCGTGCTGGTCGTCGTGCAGGCTGGCGAGGGTCTCGACGCCGGCGACCGTCAGTGGATGGCTGGTGACGTCGTCGATCCGCTGGCCACCGTGGTAGACGGCGCGGCCGTCCCGCAACGACGCCTTGTAGTCGCTGCCGGTCTTCACGAACGACTTGCTTTCGGCCTGCACGCTCATCGAATCCCTCCTTCGTCAGCCTCGAGGTTAGTTGCCGGATACCAAGATACTTCGAATTCTAAGTATAAGGCCGGACAATACGACGCTGTCGCCGGCGTGTCCATACCCGACGGCGGCCCGGGACGGGTGGCGAGCGCGGCTGAACTTTCAGGGAAGCGCGGGCCTGCCGGCACGGCGGGCGCCCGACTGGAAGCTCCCGGCTACTGCACTGCGAAAGACGGGGCGCGGGGGCGACTGGCGGAGCGGAATCGTGCTGCACCGGAGGTAGGGAACCCCCGGGCGCCGGTGGCCTGACTCACCTGGACAGGGGCAGGAACCCGCCCCGGATCCGGGTCCGGGCGCGGGATGAATGCCGGCGCAGGCCGGACTACCCTCAGGTCGGCTCCTCGACCAGCACGAAGGTGGGCGACATCACCTGGTCCCGCAGCGGGATGAGCGCCTGGTAGGCCGCCGATTCGTACCAGGACTTCGCCGCCGCCGTGCTCTCGAACTTCACGATCAAGGCCGAGTCGGCCTCGAAGCTGCCGGCCAGCGCGCCCGCGAACCTGCCGCGCCCGACGATGGTGCCGCCGGCACCGACCAGAGTCGGCGCCGCCGCGCCGGAATACTCCTGCAGCTTGGTCGTGTCCTTCAGCTTGGCAAAGGCGATCAGGTAGGTGGCCATGGCGTGCATTCCGTCCGTTGTCCGAGGAAGAGAGGTACTCCGGAACTGCCGGCTGCGGTCCGGAGCGGCGTCGATGGTGTCATTGCGCGCGGAGCAACGCAACCCGGCCGCGGCCATGGATCGAGCGCCGACTGCGCTGCTGCGTCCCACGGGGCGGGCGCGGGGCCCTCGCAACGACCGCCCGGTCGCAGTGCCGAATAGCGCGGCGCAATTGCACTGCGCCCGGTGCCGGCGCGCGGGGCTTCCTGTCCGCCGGCGCAGCATGATTCCGCTGCGCCATTTAGCGACGCTCCGCGACATCCCGCACCAGCCGGAGGAGCCGGAGCGTACCATCCGCCAGTTCGCGCGTGGCGATGCGCTCGTCGCGACCGTGCACGCGGTCGATCTCCTTGATTGGCAGGCGCATCGGCATGAAGCCGTAGCAGACGATGCCCCTGGCGCGAAACGTGTTGCAGTCGGTGAAACCGGCGATGAAATCGGGCACCACGCGCGCCTCGGGATCGTCCTGTGCCACGAGCCGGCCGATCGCCTCGAGCAACTCCGTGTCGATCGGGGACGAATGCGACACCGACGACAGGATGGGTTCGAGACGCACCGACGGCTCGTTCATCACCACCTGCAGTTCGGCAACGACGACATCCGGACGCTGGCCCGGCAGCAGCCGCATGTCCAGCACCGCGGAGGCCTGCGCCGGGAGCACGTTCTCCTTCTGGCTGCCCGACAGCATGGTGATAGCCAGCGTATTCCGCACCAGCACCGCGTTGTGGACGTCCTGCATGAACGCGTCCCGGAACGCCGGATCCCGCAGCGACTGTTCGAGCGAGGCATAGGCCTCGCGCTGCTCCGCGGGCATCGACTCCGCCCGCCGGGCAAAGGCCGCCTGCGCCGCCGGCACCACCGTGATCGGAAACCGGTGCGCCTCCAGCCGCGCCAGTGCGCGGACCAGCCGGTGCGGTGCCGCGTCCGGCCCCGGCCGCGATCCGTGGCCGGGCGGCCCCTGCGCCGTCACCTTCAGCCACAGCGGCACCTTCTGCGCGAACTCGACGCTGTAGCGCTTCTGCCCGTCCGCCAGTTCCAGCATCGCGCCGCCCTCGTTCAGCGCAAACTCGACGTCGCGCAACCGCTCGAAGTGCCGCTCCACCATGTAGCGGGCGCCCAGGCTGCCGCCCTGCTCCTCGTCCGCCACGCCCAGGAGCACCACGTCCCGCGCGAGCGGCACCTCCAGCCGCTTCAGCAACGCGAACGCCAGCAGTTCCATGATGCCCGGCCCCTTGTTGTCGAGGCTGCCGCGCCCCCACAGGTAGCCCTCCCGGACGACCCCGTCGAACGGCGGGACCGTCCAGTCCTCCGCCACCGCCGGCACGACGTCCATGTGATGGACGAGCATCAGCGCCCTGCGGCTGCCGTCCCCTTCCAACCGCGCGTAGACGTTGGCCCGTCCGGGCGCGGATTCGAAGATCGTCGCCTCGATGCCCTCGACCGCGAGGAAGTCCCTGATGAACTGCGCCGCCGCCGCCTCGTTGCCGGGCGGGTTGGTCGTGTCGATGCGCACGTAGCGCTGCGCGAGGCAGACGGCTTCGGCGCGGATGGCGTCGGGATCCGCGATAGCCGCGCGGGGGCATGGGGCCGCGACCGGGTCCTGGAACGCTGCCGCCGGTGGCTCCGCCGCGACGGAGCAGGCTGCCAGCAGGCAGAGCAGCGGTAACGCGCTTCTTTCGTGATTCAACTCGATTCCGCCTCCTTCCCACGCCTTGCCGTCGGGCTTCTGCCCGGGGCCGGTCACTCGTCACCGAAGAACTCGAACAGGCTCTCCGGCCATCCGGAGGCAAGTATGCCCGACCCCGCCTCCGGGGCCGTCCCCTGCGGATGCCATCGACCCGAAAGGCGGATTACGAATGGAGCCGGCCGTTACACCGCGCTCGCAATGAGCATCGACTGACGGGGACGCGGGTTCCCGGATGACTCGCTCAATAGCAAGCAAAGTGCAATTGTCGGTCACTCCGGCCAGCGCCGGTGCCGGGCAGGTCCGCCGCGACTCGCTCGAGTACGTCCCTGTAGCGCTCGGTCGCGCGCGTCCTGCGCGCTCACGGTCGCAGCGAACCTGCCCGGCACCGGCCCCTAGAGTGTTCCAACGTCAGGAGCAACACAATTCCGCTCTGCAATTCAGCTGGCGGTTCTCGCCGCCCCGTTGCCGGCATCGTGTTCCGTCAGCTTCCCGCCGCTCCCCCGCAACCCCACCATCGCCACCCCCTCGCACCCCGGTGCGCAGCATTTCCCCGGCTGGCGGTTGCGCACGATCTGGCGGGTCTCGTCGGTGAGCACGCCGCGCTCCAGCAGGCGCTCGACGAGATCCACCTTGTTGCCCAGCGGGTAGCGGCGCCAGATCTCCATCTGCATGGCCTCGGGCGAGCCCCCGCCGTGCAGGGAGATCACCGAGTACCAGCCGCCCTGGTTCGAGGCAGTGAGGTCCTCGATCAGGCGGGCGACCTCGATGCGCTTCTCGTAGGGAATGTCGGAGCGCCCGGCCAGCAGTTCGGACAGGCGGCCCGCGGTCTGCGGGTTGTGGTCCTCGTCGGGGCCGGGCAGCGTGACGATGAGCCCCCCGGAGACGTGGTGGGCGAGGCGGTGCATGTCGTAGATCTGCGTGGCGAGCAGCAGCTTGCCGATGTTGGCGAACAC
>CAYOJP010000112.1:0-12182 GCA_964404305.1 uncultured Gammaproteobacteria bacterium | reverse complement strand
CGCCGGAGCCGGCCAGATGCCCCGCGACTCGCTCGAGTACGTCCGTGTATCGCTCGGTCGCGCGCGTCCTGCGCGCTCACGGTCGCGGAGCACCTGCCCGGCTCCGGCGCAGGACAGGCGGGCGCCTTACGGGCGACGTGCCGCGGTTCAGTGCTCGGCGGCATTCCCATCGCCATCCGGTCCGGGTGCGGTTGAGATGCCCAGCAGCGGCCCCGCCTCGGTCGGCGCGATGCGGTACTCGACGCCCTGGTCGGCGCGGCCGAGCACCAGCTCGGGCGCGGGCGACAGGATCAGGTAGGCGATCTCGGCGCCGCTCGCGTGTCGCAGCACGATCTCGTCCAGCGCCGGGGCGTCGCGCAGGGGCGCGACCCCGAGCGCGCGCGCGGTCTGCCAGCGGTCCGCCAGCGCGGCGGCCCCGGCCGCCGCGAGCGGCACGGCGCCCGCGTCCCGCCAGCTGCCGGCATCGTCCTTCGCCAGCGCGTGGCCAGGCAGCGTCACGGCGACCAGCGGATCGTCCGGCCGCGAGAGCGCGGTGTCGAGCAGGTCCGCGCCGCTGCCCACCAGCAGGTGATAGGTCGCGTCGACCACCAGGTGCACCGCGTCGCCCGTGCGCACGTAGCGCAGGGCCTCGAGCGGGTGCGCGCTGCCGAACTCGAAGCGTGCCTCGTCGATCGTGAGCGTGGCCTGCGGCGGGGCGAGCCCGTAGCGGGCCGGATCGCCGCCGCCGACCCGGCGCTGCGAGCGCTCGGCGAGGATGCGCAGGAGCATGCGCACGCGGGCGTCGTCGACCCGGCCGCGGAACGGCGCCTGCATGAGCCAGTGCCCGTCCTCGCGTCGAAGCACGATGGCCGGCTGCCCGGAGCGTTCGACGCGGATGGCGCGGACACCCGCGGGGTCGATGGCGGTGAGCGGCGGATGGCGCTCGCCCTCCGGCGCCTGTCCGGGACGCAGCCAGGCGAGCGCGCCGAGCAGCGCGAGCAGTCCCAGCAGCAGCAGGTTGACCAGCGCGCGCCGCGACACGCGCCTCAGGCCCGCCGCCGGCGCGCGCCGATCCAGCCGGCGATGCCCAGCAGCAGCAGCGGGCAGCCGATGAGGAACCAGGCCGCGAGCCCGAACGCCACCGGCTCGGACAGATCGAAGGTGAGGTCGCGCGCGGTGCGCGCGGGCACGCTCACGAACTGCTCGTCGCGCGCCAGCCATTCGACGAGCCGTACGCCCAGATCCAGATTGCCGCCGTTGCCCAGGTAGGTGTTGGACAGGAAGTCGCCGTCGCCGATCACGACGGCCCGCTGCTGCGCCGGCGTTCCCCCGTCTGCGGCCGCGCGCTCGCGCGTGAGCGCGTAGCCGAGCGTGAGCGGGCCCATGAAGTCGCCGCCCTCGTCGTAGCGGAGGTCGCCCTCGAGCGCGCCGGTCTCGCTCCACGCGCCGTCGCCGGTGGACAGCAGCGCCTGCGCGTCCCAGCCGCTGCCGCTCCGCGTCGCCAGCGCGGCCGCGAACGGGAACACGCTGACGTAGCGGAAGCCGGCAGTCGCGGCGTGCACCGGGTAGGCGGTCACCAGCGCGAAGGCGGCGTTGTCGATGGCGAACGCCCGCGTCGCCGGATCGACGATCGTGCCCGGGACCACCTCGATCCCCAGGGCCGCGGCGAGCGGAGCGAGGCCCGGGTCGGCGTCGGGCTCGGTCAGCCACAGCAGGTTGCCGCCGCCGGCCGTCCAGGCCTCCAGCGCCGCCAGTTCCGCGGGCAGCAGCGCCACGCGCGGCGAGGCCAGCACCAGCACCGCGGTGTTGTCCGGCACCGCGCCGGCGGTCGCGAGGTTCAGCGACTGCACCTTCAGGCCGCGCGCCTGCAGCCTGGCTGCCCATTGCGACACGTCGTGGTTCGCCTGCCCGAGCGGCGCCCGCTCGCCATGACCCTCCACGAACACCACGTAGCGCTCCTGTCCGCGGGCGAGGGTCTGCAGCGCGTTGGTCAGCGCCTGCTCGGTCTGCCCGGTCACGTGCTCGCTGCGCCCGCCGTAGGCGACCACCAGTTCCCCGTCGCTGCCCACGCCCTGTTCGCGCACCTGGTCGGGCACCTCGTCGGGGTCGAGGAAGTGCAGGTCCAGGTCGGGCTTGTGCCCGCGGTAGCGCTCGACCAGGTGCGAGATGCTCCCGCGCAGTTCCGGATCGGGGCGCGCGTAGGCGGTGATGGTCACCGGGCCGTCGAGCAGCGCCAGCACCGCGCGGCTCGCGTCGGAGAGCGTGTGCCGGCCGGTGGCGGTCACGTCGAACTCGCGGCCGTACTGCGTCGTCAGCCAGCCGGCGAGCGCCGCGCAGGCGACGATCAGCCCGGCCGTGAACCACAGTTGCAGCCGGATCGAGGTGCGCCGGTCCATGCCCGTCAGCGCTCCAGCCGGTCGGCCTCGAGGCGCCACGCCGCGAGCGCCACGAAGGTCACGACGAGGATCGCGAAGTAGCCCAGGTCGGCGGTGTCGATCGCGCCGCTGAGCAGGCGCTCGAAATGCCGCAGCAGCGACAGCCACGGCAGGACGCCCTCGTCGCCGGCGCCGCGCGCGCGGGCGGCGATGTCGATGACCCACAGCACGAGCAGCGCGCCGAAGGTCAGCACCGCCGCGATCAGCGGTTGCGCGGTGAGGCAGGACAGGAACAGGCCGATCGCGGCGAACGCCGCCAGCAGCAGCAGCAGCGCGCCGAAGCCCGCGGCGAGCTGGCCGACATCGAGCGCGGTCGCCACCGCGAGGCTCGCCGGCATCAGCGCGACCAGCACCGCCATCAGCGCGAACGTGACGAACAGCCCGAGGAACTTGCCCAGCGCGATCTCGGCGGCCGATACCGGCGCGGCGAGCAGCAGCACCAGCGTGCCGTTGCGCCGCTCCTCGGCGACCGCGCGCATCGTCAGCAGCGGCGCGACGAACAGCAGCACGATGCCGGCCGTGCCGAGCGTGGGCACGGCGACCAGGTCGGTCACGCCGCGCTCGGCGCCGAGCGCGGCGAGCCGGCCCTGCACCTGGCCGTAGTATTCGAGGTTGCCGAGGAATATCCAGGCGATGATCACCTGCACCACCGCCAGCACGATCCAGGCGAGCGGCGAGGCGAACAGGATGCGCAGTTCGCGCCCGGCGATGGCGAGGACGTTGCCGATCATGCCGCCGCTTCCGCCTCGCCGCCGGTCAGGCGCACGAACACCTCCTCCAGCGTCGCGCCCTGCGCCACGAGCTCGGTCAGGCCCCAGCCCGCGCCGGCGGCGTGCGCGGCGATGCGCTCGGCCAGCTCCTCGCCGCCACCGGCGACGAGCAGCCGCCCGTCGGCCAGCTCGCTGACCGCCATGACGCCGGGCAGGGCGCCGATCTCCGCCAGCGGCGGCGGGCGGCGCAGCCGCAGCCGCAGCGACGCCCCGGCCGCCGCGCCCACGTCGGCCGTGCGCGCATCGAGCACGATGCGGCCGGCGTGGATGATGGCGACGCGATCGCAGGCCGACTGCACCTCGGGCAGGATGTGCGTGGACAGGATCACCCCGTGATCGCGCCCGAGCTCGCGCACCAGCGCGCGGATCTCGCGGATCTGGATGGGATCGAGTCCGACCGTGGGCTCGTCGAGGATGACGACCGCCGGGCGGTGCAGGATCGCCTGCGCGATGCCCGTGCGCTGCTGGTAGCCCTTGGAGAGATTGGCGATCAACCGGCGGCCGGTGTCCGCCAGGCCGCAGCGCGCCTTCGCGGCCTCGCGGGCCGCGGCGAGCGCCGCGCCGCGCAGGCCGCGCAGGCGGCCGCAGAAGTCGAGGTATTCGTCGACGGTCAGCTCGCGCGTGAGCGGAGGCTGCTCGGGCAGGTAGCCCAGGCGGCGGCGCGCCTCGCGCGGGGCCTCGAGCAGATCGGCGCCGGCGATCGCGACGCCGCCCGCGTGCGGCGCCAGCACGCCGGCGAGCATCTGCAGCGTCGTGGACTTGCCCGCGCCGTTGGCGCCGAGCAGGCCGAGCACCTCGCCGCGATGCAGGCGCAGGTCGAGGTCGCGTACCGCGCAGCGCTCGCCGTACCAGCGCGTGAGGCCGCTCGCCTCGACCAGCACTTCGGCGCCGGTGTCCGCGGACCGCTCGCTCATGGCGCGCCGTGCGCCGGCGCGGCGCGCAATCGCTGGGTGCCGGTAGCGCCGGCGGGGCTGCGCATGGCGCGGGGTTCGCTCCGTGTCGCGGGCGCGGAGGGTCCGCGCGGCTGCGCTATTATTGGCCCCGTCCACCTCATTGCAAGCCCGCCGCCCGACGACGATGCCCGCGCCTCCCACGCGATTGCTGGGCGTCGACACCGGCGGGACGTTCACCGACTTCCTGCTGCTCGACGGCGACGGGCTGCGCGCGCACAAGGTGCTGTCCACGCCGAGCGCGCCGGAGGCGGCCATCCTCGCGGGTTGCGCGGAACTTGGGCTGGCCCGCAGCGACTTGCGCGTCGTGCACGGCTCGACCGTCGCCACCAACGCGATCCTGGAGGGCCGCGGCGCGCGCACCGCCTTCATCACCAACCGCGGCTTCGAGGATCTGCTGGCCATCGGGCGGCAGGGCCGGCGCGCCCTCTACGACCTGACGCCGCTGCCGGTGCCGCCTCCCGTGCCGCGCGACCTGTGCCTGGGCACCGGAGGGCGCATCGGCGCCGACGGCACGCTGCTCGAACCGCTCACGCCGCAGGATCTGGCCGCGCTGCACGCCGCGGTCGAGCGCCTGGCGCCCGAGGCGGTGGCCATCTGCCTGCTGTTCTCCTTCCTCGACGATGCGCACGAGCGCCGTATCGAGGCCGCGCTGCCGCCGGGGCTGTTCGTCTCGCGCTCCTCGCAGGTGCTGCCGGAGGCGCGCGAGTACGAGCGCGGCATCACCACCTGGCTGAATGCGGCGGTGGGGCCGCTGATGCAGGGCTACCTCGCGCGCCTGGCGCAGGCGCTCGCCCCGGCGCGCCTCGCGGTGATGCAGAGCGCCGGCCTCACCTGCGACGCCGCCGCCGCCGGCCGCCACGCCGTGCGCCTGCTGCTGTCGGGGCCGGCGGGCGGCCTTGCCGGCGCGCGCGCGGTGGCGGCCGCGGCGGGCGAGGAGCGGCTCATCACCTTCGACATGGGCGGCACGTCGACGGACGTCGCGCTCGTGGACGGCGAGCCCGTGCCGACCGGCGAGGGCCGCATCGGCGACTGGCCGGTGGCCGTGCCGATGGCGGACATCCACACGATCGGCGCCGGTGGCGGCTCGATCGCCTGGGTCGATGCCGGCGGGGCGCTGCAGGTCGGACCGCTGTCCGCGGGGGCGGCGCCGGGCCCGGCCTGCTACGGGGCCGGCGGCGAGGCGGCCACGGTCACCGACGCCAACCTCGTGCTCGGCCGGCTGCCGGTCCAGGTACGCCTCGGCGGCCGGGTCGTGCTCGACGTCGACGCCGCCCGCGCCGCGCTCGCGCAAGTGGCCGCCCGGCTCGGTCTGCCGGACCCCGAAAGCGCGGCGCTCGGCGTCGTGCGGATCGTCGACGAGCGCATGGCGCAGGCGCTGCGGGTGGTGAGCGTGCTGCGTGGCCTGGATCCGCGCACGTACACGCTGGTGGCCTTCGGCGGCGCAGGCGGACTGCACGCCTGCGACCTCGCCGCCCGGCTCGGCATGACGCGCGTGCTCGCGCCCGCGCACGCCGGCGTGCTGTCCGCGCTCGGCATGCTGGCCGCCGCGCCGGGCCGCGACCTGGCCCGCACCGTGATCCGGCCGCTGGCCGCCCTTGCCGCGGCCGACATCGAGGCGCAGATCGAGCGCCTCGCCGCCGCGGGGGGCGCGGAGCTTGCGGCCGAGGGCATCGTCGCCGCACCTGCGCTGCACGCGACCCTGGCGTTGCGCTACCGCGGCCAGAGCCACACGCTCAACGTGCCCTGGACGGGCAGCGTCGAGGCCGTCGCCACCGACTTCCACGCCGCGCACGCGCGCCGCTACGGCCACCGGCTGGAGCATCCGCTCGAGGTCGTGACCGTGCGGCTGCGGTTGCGCGCGGCCGCCCCGCCGCTCGCGCTGCCGCGCGCGGGCCCCGCGGCGGACGCCGCGCTCGGGATGACCGACGTCCATGGCGTCGCCGCGCCGGTGCCGGTGCTCGCGCGCGAGCGCCTCGGCGCCGGTGCGCGGGTCACGGGGCCGGCGGTGGCGGTCGATGCGGGGGCGACGGTCTGGCTCGCGCCGGGCTGGAGCGCCCGGGCCGATGGGCACGGTAACCTGCTGTTGTTGCAGGACGATTGATGGCGCGCCCGGCGCCGCGGCCGCGTCCGGGTGCAGGCGGCGTTGCGATTATCCACCCCGGCACATTGCTGCCAAGTTCGGCCATCCCGTAGGATGGCCGTCTTTCGCACCGGCCCCCAGTGGAGGCTGCAATGTCGCTCGGACTCCTCGTCCTGCCGTGGTGGGGCTACGTGCTGGTCGTGCTTTGCATGACCCACGCCACCATCGCCGCGGTCACGATCTACCTGCACCGCCACCAGGCGCATCGGGCCCTCGAGCTGCATCCGGCGGTTGCGCATGCCTTCCGCTTCTGGCTGTGGCTGACGACCGCCATGGTCACGCGCGAGTGGGCGGCGGTGCACCGCAAGCACCATGCCGAGGTCGAGCGCCCCGAGGATCCGCACAGCCCGCAGCAGGTCGGTATCCGCACGGTGCTGCTGCGCGGGGCGGAACTGTACCGGTCGGCCGCCGACCGCCAGGAGTTGCTGCGCCAGTACGGCCACGGCACGCCCGACGACCTGATCGAACGCCGCCTCTACAGCCGCCATCCCTCCCTCGGCATCGCGCTCATGTTCGCGCTCGACGTGGCCCTGTTCGGCCCCATCGGCATCACGATCTGGGCGGTGCAGATGGCGTGGATACCGTTCTTCGCCGCCGGGGTCATCAACGGCGTGGGGCACTGGGCCGGCTATCGCAACTTCGAGAGCGCCGACGCCTCGCGCAACATCGTGCCGTTCGGGATCCTCATCGGCGGCGAGGAGCTGCACAACAATCACCATGCCTGGGCCAGCTCGGCGAAGTTCTCCGCGCGCTGGTGGGAACTGGACGTCGGCTGGCTCTACATCCGCGCGCTCGCCGCGCTGGGCCTCGCCCGCGTGAAGAAGGTCGCACCGCGGCGCTACGTACGCGGCGCGATGGTCGCGCCCGATTACGAGACGGTGCGGGCCCTCGTCAGCGCGCGTCTGCAGGTCATGGCGGACTACGCGCAGCAGGTCGTGCGCCGGGTGTACCGGGAGGAGGTGCGCCGGACCGCGGTTCCCGGCCGGCTGATCGCCGCGCGCGGCCTGCTGAACCGCGAGGCGCAGCATCTCACCGGCGAGGCGCGCGCGCGCCTCGAGCGCGCGCTGGCGGCCAACGGCACGCTGGTGCTGGTGCTGCAGTACCGCGAGCGCCTGCAGGCGCTGTGGAGCGAGCGCAACGCCTCGCAGGAAGCGCTGCTCGCGCAATTGCAGGAGTGGTGCCGGCAGGCCGAGGCGAGCGGCGTGCAGGCGCTCGCCGACTTCGCCCGCTCGCTGCGGGGCTACGCGCTCGTGCCGGCCTGAGCAGGCGCCAATGAAAAGGCCCGCGCGAGGCGGGCCTGTCCCTGCTGTAGCACGCGCCCGCCGGCTCCCCGCCGGCGTGGAGAGCACGGCCGCGGTGCGCGGCGCTACTTTATCTTCGCTTCCTTGTAGACGACGTGCTTGCGGACCACCGGGTCGAACTTCTTGCGTTCGAGCTTCTCCGGGTGGTTCTTCTTGTTCTTGGTCGTCGTGTAGTAGTGGCCGGTGCCGGCGGTCGAGACGAGCTTGATGTTTTCCTGCATGGCAGTTCCCTCAGATGGCCTGGCCGCGGGCCCGCAGGTCCGCCAGCACCTGCTCGATGCCGTTCTTGTCGATGATGCGCAGACCCTGGCGGCTGACGCGCAGACGCACCCAGCGGTTCTGTGTCGGCACCCAGAAGCGGCGGTACTGCAGGTTCGGCAGGAACCGGCGCCGGGTCTTGTTGTTGGCGTGGGAGACGTTGTTTCCGGTCATCGGACCCTTGCCGGTGACCTGACAGACGCGGGACATGGGGCTTACCTCGGTCCGGCTGGCGAAAAGGGCGCAGATTGTAGCGGGATCGGACCGCTCGAGCCAACCCCGGCCCGACCCGGCCGGCCGCAGGGTCACAGCAGTCCCCGTTCGGCCAGCGAGACGACCTCCCCGTCTCCCACCACGAAATGGTCCAGCACCCGCACGTCCACCAGGGCCAGTGCATCGCGCACCCGGGCGGTCAGGGCGGCGTCGGCCCGGCTCGGCTCGGCGACCCCGGACGGATGATTGTGGGCGAGGATCAGCGCCGCCGCATTGCAGGCCAGGGCGCGCTTGACGATTTCCCGGGGGTGTACGGCAGCCGAGTCGATGGTGCCGTAGAACAGCTCCTCGAACCCGAGCACGCGGTGACGGTTGTCCAGGAACAGGCAGCCGAAGACCTCCCGCTGGTGCCCCCGCAGGCGCGCCGACAGGTAGCGCCGGGTGTCCGCGGGGCTGGCGATGACGTCGCCCCGGCGCAGGGTGGCCTCCAGGTAGCGGCGGGCGAGTTCGAGCCCCGCCTGCAGCTGGGCGTAGCGGGCGATGCCCCCGGCGTGGCGGCGGAAGTCCTCGGCGCCCGCCTCGAGCAGGGGGCGCAACCCGCCGTAGGTCGCGATCAGGTCGCGGGCGAGGTCGACCGCGGTGCGTCCGGCGACGCCGGTGCGCAGCAGGATCGCCACCAGTTCCGCATCGGAAAGCGCGCCGGGTCCGCGCGCGAGCAGCTTCTCCCGCGGCCGCTCCGCGGCCGGCCAGTCGCTGATCCGCATGCCCACCTCCCTGTGGGACGCCGTTTTGGCTGTCCGCACAGTATATTGCGTGCAGTCGCATCGGGTAAGATTTCGCGATGATTCCTGTGGCCGAAGCTCTCGCGGGCAAGCGCGTGCTGGTGGGCGTGAGCGGCGGCATCGCCGCCTACAAGGCGCCCGATCTGGTGCGCCGGCTGCGCGAGCGCGGCGCCGAGGTCCGGGTGGTCATGACGCGCGCGGCCGGGGCCTTCGTCACGCCGCTGTCGTTGCAGGCGGTGGCCGGCCACCCCGTGCGGACCGAGCTGCTCGATCCGGCGGCCGAGGCCGGCATGGATCACATCGAGCTGGCCCGCTGGGCCGACGCGGTGCTCGTCGCGCCGGCGACCGCGGACGTGCTTGCCCGTCTCGCGCACGGCCTCGCCGACGATCTGCTGACGACCCTGTGCCTGGCCTGCGCCGCACCCCTCGTGGTCGCCCCGGCGATGAACCGCCAGATGTGGGAGGCCCCGGCGACGCGGGCGAACTGCGCGCTGCTGGCCGCCCGCGGCGTGACCTTCCTCGGACCGGCGCTGGGCGAGCAGGCCTGCGGCGAGGTCGGCGCCGGCCGCATGGTCGAGCCGCTGGCGCTCGCGGAGGACCTCGCGGCGCTGCTCGGGGCGGGGCCGGCGACCGGGGTGCTCGCCGGCCTCGCCGTCGTGATCACGGCCGGGCCGACCCGCGAGCCGATCGACCCGGTGCGCTATATCAGCAACCGCAGCTCCGGCCGGATGGGCTACGCGGTCGCGCGCGCGGCGCTGCGCGCCGGCGCGCGGGTGACGCTGGTGAGCGGCCCGGTGGCCATCGCCCCGCCGGCGGGCGCGCGGGTCGTGAACGTCACCACCGCCGAGGAGATGGCGCAGGCGGTGCGCGCGGCGCTGCCCGGCGCCGACCTGTTCATCGGCGCCGCCGCGGTCGCCGATTACCGGCCTGCGCGGGCCGCCGGCAGCAAGATAAAGAAGACGGCCGCGCGCCTCGACCTCGCCCTCGAGCGTACGACGGATATACTGGCGGAAGCCGCCCGCCGTGAGCCGCCGCTGTTCGCGGTCGGCTTCGCCGCCGAAACCGACGACGTGGAGCGCAACGCCCGCGCGAAGCTCGAGGGCAAGGGACTGGCACTGGTCGCCGCCAACCGGGTCGGCGCGACCGGGCCGGGGTTCGACACGGAGGACAACGAACTGCACGTGTACTGGCAGGGCGGCGATCGCCACCTGCCGCGGGCGCCGAAGGAGCGCCTCGCGGAAGTGCTGGTGGATCTGATCGCCGAGCGCTACCGCGCCACGGAGCCGGCGGCGGGCGCGGGCCGGACAGCGGGCGCGGGGGCCGACGCATGAGCACGGAGACGCCGGTCCGCAAGCGGCGCGTGAAAGCCGCGACCCGCCATGCCGCCGCCATCGGCAGCGCGGTCGCGGTCGCCGCCGTGGCCCTCCTGGGCACGGTGATCTGGATGTTCCTGTCGCACCGCGAGCAGTCGGCCGCCGACCTCGCCGCCGCCCAGGCAGCGCGGGCCGCGGAACTGGCCGCGCCGATCGGCAGTGCCATCGCCGCCGAGCAGCTGAAGCTGCAGGCGGCGGCGGACGATCCGGAACTGCCGGCGGTCATTGCCGCCGGCGACGCAGCCACGCGCGAGGCGAAGGCGGCGGCGCTCGCCGGCGGACTGGCGCACCTGCTCAAGCTGCGCCTGCTGCCGGCCGACGTGCGCGACACCGACGACGCCCCGCCGGTTCCGTTCACCTACGCCTCGCTCGACATGGTGATCCGCGCCCGTGCCGACACCGGGCCGGTACCCGCCGAGGTGCATCTGCCCGGCCAGCCAGCGCAGCACATCGCGATGGTGCGCGCCGTGAAGGACTCCGCGGGCGCGATCGTCGGCTTCCTGCACGGCGCGTATTCGCTGGAGCTTCTGGACCAGGCGCTCGCCGCTGTCGATGCCGGCGGCGCCTACCTCGAACTGCGGCAGCCGGTGCCCAAGGGTGAACCGGTGGTCGTGGCGCGCGCCGGCGGGACGGCTCCGCCGGCAGGCATCGCCGCGGCGCAGAACCCGGTGCCCGGCACGGCCTGGTCGCTGGCCTACTTCGGGATCCCGGAGGGCGTCCCCGCCGTGGCACCGGCACCGGCACCGGCGGCCGAGGCGGTCGCCGCCGCCGACGGTGGCGGACTGCTCCTGCCGCTCGGCGGAGGCGCGCTGCTCCTGCTGCTCGCGGGCGGCGGCTACGTGCTCTGGCGGCGCCAGGCCGACAGCCTCGCGGGCGAGCCGGTCGTCTACCAGGGCGCCGTGCGCGCCATCATGGAGGGCGCGCACCCGGGCCTCGAGAAGCTCGTGCCGGGACTGCCGAGCAGCACGGCCCGCGCCCCGCTCGAGCTGTCCGCCGACGACGAGCTGGAAGGCGACGACGTCACCGCCATCCACCGCCCGCCGCCCGCCAGGGTCGCGCCCAGCGCGGCGACCACGGCCGCGGCGACCGGCGACACGGAGACCTTCTTCTTCGACCAGGAACCGGTGACGGCGGACGCCGAAAGCCCGGCGGCCGTGACGCCGGCGGCGATTTTCCGCGCCTACGACATCCGCGGCGTCGTCGACGAGACGCTCACCGTGGACGGCGTCTATGCGCTCGGCCGCGCGATCGGCAGCGAGGCCTACGAGCGCGGGCAGCAGGGAGTCATCGTCGCGCGCGACGGCCGCCTGTCGAGCCCGGAACTCGCCGAAGCGCTGGTGAATGGCCTGCGCGACACCGGGCGCGACGTCATCGACGTCGGCATGGTCCCCTCCCCGGTGCTGTACTTCGCCACGCACTACCTCGACACCGCCAGCGGCGTCATGGTCACCGGCAGCCACAACCCCAAGGAGTGGAACGGCCTGAAGGTCGTGCTCGCCGGCGAGACGCTGTCGGGCGACACCATCAAGGCGCTGCGCTCCCGCATCGAGCGGCGCGACTTCGCCAACGGCGGCGGCAGCCTGCAGGCGGCCGAGATCATCCCCGAGTACATCCGCCGCGTGACCGAGGACATCCCGGTCGCGCTGGGCAACGCGCTCAAGATCGTCGTCGACTGCGGCAACAGCGTCCCGGCGGCGGTCGCCCCGCAGCTGCTGCGCGCGCTGGGGCACGACGTGGTCGAGCTGTACTGCGAGATCGACGGCAACTTCCCGAATCACCATCCCGACCCCAGCCAGCCCGAGAATCTCACCGATCTCATCGAGATGGTGAAGCTCGAGGACGCCGACCTGGGCCTCGCCTTCGACGGCGACGGCGACCGGCTCGGCGTGGTGGACGGCGAGGGCAACGTGCTGTGGCCGGATCGGCAGATGATGCTGTTCGCGCGTGACGTGCTGTCGCGCAACGCCGGCGCGCAGAT
>CAYOJP010000111.1:0-12305 GCA_964404305.1 uncultured Gammaproteobacteria bacterium | reverse complement strand
TCCGACCTGGAGGACACCATCGCCGCCTGCAACCTCCGACCCGGCGTCGGCGGGGGCGTCGGGGGAGACTGCAAGTCCACCGCCTACCTTTCCAACGTGGTGGCGGATCCGACCAGTACGTACATCGTCGGCGCCTTCAACGGCACCGACCCGACCACGCAGACCTTCCAGACCGCGTTCGACAACTGGAACGCCGCCAACGGCAACCAGTGGACGCTGGCGCTGGGCGGCGGTCTCGACATCAAGCTCAACGTCACCATCAACGCGGATGCGCAGGCCGATCTCGGCGGCATCAACAACTTCACGGTCACCCTTTCCGACTACAACAAGGCCGCGAACGGGCCGGAACTGAACCAGCTCGGCTGGTCGCAGGGGTTGTATGTCAATTACCGGCCACCGTTCACCGCTGGCATCGAACCGCCGCTCGTGACGCTGGACACCTACGGATTCAGCCAGGGCGGCAATGCCGTGTGGAACCCCATCGGCGGTGCGTTCAGCGTCACGCCCTGCCAGGCGATCCCGGGCGCCGCGCCCGGACCGAACAACACCACGCCGTCGACCATCGCGGCCGCCAACCCCGCGGCCCTCGACTCGCTCAACGTCGCCACCGTCCGCCCCTACTGCGATCCGATCTACCCCTTCCAGTACGCGGATTCCCATTTCTTCGACGGGCCGATGGGCCACTGGCCGGATGCCTCTTTCCGTGCAATCGCACTGCTCAGCACGGTCACGTTCGTGACCGATGCGGAGGGCGGAATCCTGCAACGGAAACTGACGGTGTACGAAGGCCTGAACTGGGGGTTCGACCTCTCGGTGCCCGAACCGGCGACGGTCGTGCTGATGGTGCTGGCGCTGGTCGCGCTCGTGCTGCAGCGACGGACGGCACAACGCCAGCCGGGGACCGCGCGCTGAATAGCAGAACGCAAATGTCGATCACTGCGGCCGGCGCCGGCACCGGGCGGGTCCGCCGCCCGGGGCTTCCCAACGTCAGGTGCAAGCACAATTCCGCTCCGCTATTTAGCGGCTGATGCTGAAGCTCACCGTCGGTGCGACCGCCGTGCCGGTCCACGGCTCGCCATGCGGGTCCGGCGGCAGGGGCAGTGCCGGCAGGTACGGGGCGGCGCTGTATTCGGCGTGGAGCACGTAATCGCCCGGGCCGAGCGTCAGGTTCTTCAGCTGCGCGAACTGGCGCAGGTCGAAGTCCCATTCGAGCACGCTGCCCGGTGCCAGGTTGACCCACACTGGGCTGACGGCGGTACGCATCGCGTTGAGCCGGAAGCTCAACGGCGGCCGTCCGCTACCGGCATCCAGCGTGAGGGTGACGGCGTCGAAGTGCCGACCGCCGGTTTCCATGTGCGACAGCACCACCCACGGCGCGGAGGTGCGGTTGACCAGTTTCCAGGTCAACGGAATGGGTTCGTCGACTGCATAGGCCGGCTTCGCGCCTGCGACGACGAACTCCATCGTTTCCTCCGCTGCAGCCGGCCACGCCACCACGAGCGCTCCGAGCAGCCAGGCACGGACGATCCTCATCCAGTTGCAGCGGCGCACTGCGGACCGGGACAGGGGCGCCCGCGGCCTCCTCCCGGCCGTGCGCGTGCGCTAGCCATCCTGCCGCACGTAGAACCCGCCGCCGTCGGTGCGCAGTTCGAAGGCGCCGGCGCGCACGGCCTCCAGCCAGCGCGCCGTGCCCTCGAAGCCGCCGAAGGCGAAGAAGTGCGGCCGCACGACCAGCGAGTCGGGGTGGCGCAGGCGGTGACGGACGATCGCGGTGAGGAGCTGATCCGGGTTCGGCATGCTGACGAGGCTCGCGGCGGCGCTGGTGCGCACGGCGAGCAACCGCATCGACGCGCCGATGCCGCAGCGCATCGCGTACTGCAGGAGCCGCGCGAGGTTGGCGGGGCCCGCGAACCCCACGTGGATGGGCAGGCGGATGCCGTCGGCCAGGAGCTGTCGCTCCCAGTCCGCGAAGGCCCGCGCGTCGAAGCCGAACTGCGTGACGACGTGCATGCTGGCGCCCGTGCGCCGCGCGTGCTCGGCCTTCAGGCGCAGGTACTCGCGCAGCGGACCGTGGCCGGTGACCTTGCTGCCCTCCGGGTGGCCGGCGATGCCGATCTCCGCGATGCCGTGCTTCTCCAGCAGACCGGTCGCGAGCACTTCGAGCGTGTCGGAATACGGTCCGACGGGACTCATTCGATCGCCGGCGATCAGCATCACGCGCGGCACCCCGCCCGCGGCGAGCGCGCCGAGCGCGCGGTCGAGCTGTCCGGGACCGTTCAGCTCGCGCGCCACCACGTGCGGCACCGGCTCGTAACCCAGCTCGCGCAGCCGCACCGCCAGTGCCACTACCCGCTCGAGTGTCG
The DNA here is from genome assembly GCA_964404305.1 of uncultured Gammaproteobacteria bacterium. Taxonomy (GTDB): domain Bacteria; phylum Pseudomonadota; class Gammaproteobacteria; order JADZEE01; family JADZEE01; genus CAYOJP01. The sequence continues at coordinate 9,942 of CAYOJP010000111.1, read as the reverse complement.
CGCGCGGCGGATGCGCGACGTACACCCGGCGGCCGGCCGGCAGGAACTCGCGATACCGATCGACCCGCGAGGCCTCGTGCGGCGTGGTCTCGATGCTGTAGCCGCCCGCGAACGCGACGATCGCCGCCCGCAGCGTCGCCGGGTCGATCGCGGCGGTGGCCGGGCCCTCGTCGAAGCCGATGGTCGTCATGCCCCTCTCCCGTGGTCCAGCGGCGCGGGACCGCGTCGCGCGCGCTCGCGACAGCCTACAGCGCCGAGCCCCACACGTCGCGCGCCACCTCGACCACCAGGCGCAGCTTGGCCTCTTCGTCGGCCACCGTCAGGTCGTTGCCGTGCTCGGTGCTGGAGAACCCGCACTGCGGGCTCAGGGCGAGCTGGTCGAGATCCACGTAGCGCGCGGCCTCGTCGATCCGGCGCTTGACGTCCGCGGCCGACTCCAGCGCCGGCGTCTTCGACGACACCAGCCCGAGCACGACCGTCTTGCCCTTCGGCACGTACTTCAGCGGCTCGAAGCCGCCGGAGCGCACGTCGTCGTATTCGAGGAAGAAGCCGTCCACGTCGATCCGGTTGAACAGCACCTCGGCGACCGGATCGTAGCCGCCTTCCGCCGCCCAGGCGCTGCGGTAGTTGCCGCGGCACAGGTGCATGCACACGGTCATGCCCGGCGGGCGGTCCCGCACCGCCTCGCTGACGAGCTTCGCGTAGACGGCCGGCAGCGCTTCCGGGTCCTCGCCGATCGAGCGCACGCGCTCGCGGTGAGCCGGGTCGCACAGGTAGGCGAGGTTGGTGTCGTCGAGCTGCAGGTAGGTGCAGCCGAGCTTCGCCAGGTCGGCGATCTCCTCGCGGTAGATGCGTGCCAGGTCGGCGAAGAACTCGTCGAGGTCGGGATAGGCGGCCTTGTCGATGCCGCCGCGCCCGCCGCGGAAGTGCAGCATGCTGGGCGAGGGAATGCAGAGCTTCGGGGTGCGCGTGGTGACCGACTTCAGGAAGGCGAAGTCAGCGGTGGTGATCCCCTGCTTCCGCTCCAGGCGCCCCGTCACCGATAGCACTGGCGGCGCCGCGTTGACGTCCTTGCCGGCGCCGCGGAACTTGATCTCGTAGCCGGTGAGGGCTGCCGTCACGCCGCCGATCTGCTCCAGGAAGTCGACGTGGAACCACGTGCGCCGATGCTCGCCGTCGGTCACCGCCTGCAGGCCGATCCGCTCCTGCAGCGCGACCGCGTCGCGGATGCTCGCGTCCTCGACGGCCCGCAACTCGGCGGCGGAGATCTCGCCGTTGCGACGGCGGGCGCGCGCGGCGTGCAGGGCGGGCGGGCGCAGCAGGCTGCCGACGTGGTCGGCACGGTAGGGCGGGCGGTCGAGCATCGGTCGCGGATCTCCCGGGAGGCAGCCTCCGGCGGACCGCGCGACGCGGCGATCCGGTGGACGCGCGAGCGCAGGCTACCCGGCTCCCGCCGCGGCGTCGACCACCCGCGGGAGCGGAGCCGGGATGTTGCACCGCGGTGGGCGGTGCGGACGCCCGGACCGAAGCGGCCGGCAGGTGTGGGCCTGGATTACACTGGCCGCCCCCAGCCCCGCTCCGGAGACCCGCATGTCACGCATCGTCCGCTTTCACGAGCCCGGCGGCCCTGAAGTTCTGCGCATCGAGGAGCTGGCCGAGCGCGAGCCGGACGCAGACGAGGTCCGGCTGCAGGTGGCGGCCCTGGGCCTGAACCGCTCCGAGCTCTCGTTCCGCTACGGCCGCTACCTGGAGGCACCGACGCTGCCGTCGCGCATCGGCTACGACGCCGCGGGCGTCATCGACGCGGTCGGCAGCGATGTCACCGGGCTGCGGCCAGGCATGCGCGTGAGCACCATCCCCGCCTTCTCGATGAGCCGCCACGGGGTCTACGGGGAGACGGCCGTGGTGCCGGCGCGCGCCGTGGCGCCGTACCCCGAGCGCCTGACGCCACTGGAAGGCGCCGCCATCTGGATGCCCTATCTCACCGCCTGGGGTGCGCTCGTGCGCATCGGCGGGCTCGCGCGCGGCACCAGCGTCATCGTCACCGCCGCCAGTTCCAGCGTGGGCCTGGCCGCCATCCAGATGGTGAAGGATGCCGGCGGCGTCGCCATCGCCACCACGCGCGGCGCGGACAAGCGTGACTTCCTCCACGCGCAGGGCGCCGACCACGTGATCGTGACCGACGCCGAATCGCTGCCGGAGCGTGCGCTCGAGGTCACCGGCGGCCGCGGGGCCGACATCGTCTTCGATCCGGTCGCCGGCCCGTTCCTGGAACTGGCGGCGATGGCGGTGTGCGCCGGCGGCCTCATCATCTCGTACGGCGCGCTGCATCCGCAGCCGACGCCGTTCCCGCTGCGACCGGCGCTGAAGAAGGGCCTGACCATTCGCGGCTACGTCCTGTTCGAGTTCACGCAGGACCCGGCGCTGCTCGCGCCCGGGCTCGACTACGTGACCGCGCGGCTCGCGAGCGGCGTCTTCCGCCCGGTGCTCGATCGCGTCTTCGCCTTCGAGGACATCGTGGCCGCCCACCGCTACATGGAGTCGAACGAGCAGCGCGGCAAGGTCGTCGTGAGCGTGCCGTGAGCGGTGGTCTCGTCTGCAGCATCGTCACGCCGCACACGCCACGCATGGGCGTGGAGGCGCAGGCGCCGGCCTTCGTGCGCGGCCTGATCGACGGGTCGCGCGCGCTGGGGCAGTGGCTGCGCGAACGCCAGCCCGACGTCCTGGTCCTGAACACCACCCACTGGGTGTCGACCTTCAACTGGTACGTGAGCTGCCACGCGGTCCACGAGGGCATATGCCTCGCCGAAGAGGCGCCCGATCTGATCCCCGGCCTGCCCTACCGGCGGCCGGGCGATCCGGGGTTCGGGCGCGCGCTGGTCGAGACGCTCGCGGCGGCCGGCGCGCCCTGCCACGTCAACGACAACCCGCACTACGACTGGGACTACGGCACCTTCGTGCCGCTGCAGTACCTGGACCCGGACGCCACGCTGCCGGTGGTGACGCTGCCCACCGTGCTGCTGGCCGATCACGCCGAGTGCCTGCGCGTGGGCGCGCTCGTGCACGCGGCCGCGCAGCGCACCGGCCGGCGGGCCGCGTTCATCGCCAGCACCGCGCTGACGCACCGGCTCGTGCGCGGCCCGGAGCAGTGGCCGGTGCCGGAACGCGTGGCGCTCGACGAACGCCTGCTGGGGATGCTGGAGGCCGGCCGGATCGAGCAGGCCATCGCCTGGCTGCCGGAGTGGTCGCGCGAGGTCGTCGCCGAGATGGGCGGTCGCGTCGCCGCGGCGTTCCTCGGCAGCCTGCGCGCCTGGGCCGGCGCGCCGACGCGGATGTTGCGCTTCGGCCCGTACGCGCAGTCATCGGCGAGCGGCAACGTCTCCATCGCCATCCATCCAGCCACGGGAGCCCCCGCATGACGGACAAGACGGAGCAGGACTACTTCCCGGTGTACGAGGAACTCATCGGTTTCGTGCCGCCGCGCATCCAGCACCGCGTCAGGCTCGGCCTGGAATGCGATCCGGAGCTGCTCGACAAGGTCGAGCAGCTGCGCATGGCGGCGATGTACCCGAAGTGCTTCGACACCAAGACCTCGCAGCTCATGCTGTTCGCGGTGCTGCTGGCGAACCTGGCGCCGGCGGCCAGGCTGCACGCGATCGCGGCGAAGCGCGCCGGCGCGACCAAGGAGGAGCTGCACGCGACGGCGGGCCTCGTGTTCCTGTTCCGCGGCCTGTCGGCTTTCAACATGGGCGCGGAGATGATCAACGAGATCTTCTCCGGCCAGCCCGGCCCCGTCGCCGGGTGAACGGCGCCGGCCCGCGACCCGGCCTTGATCCTGCGCGCGCGTTCCGGTCACACTCCCGGCCATGACGCAGCCCCGGTACAACGTCGCGGTCTCCGTCGAGACCGCGTACCTGCCCGAGCAGTCCGTCCCGGACGACCGGCGCTACGCGTTCTCGTACACGATCACGATCGCCAACCGCGGCGAGGTGCGCGCGCGCCTGCTCACCCGCCACTGGATCATCACCGACGCCGACGGCAAGGTGCAGGAGGTGCGCGGCGACGGCGTCGTCGGCGAGCATCCGCACCTCGCGCCGGGCGAAGCCTTCCGCTACACCAGCGGCGCGATCATCGAAACCCCGGTCGGCAGCATGCAGGGCAGCTACCGGATGGTCGCGGACGACGGCACCGCTTTCGACGCGCCCATCGCGCCGTTCGGCCTGCGCATGCCGGGCGCACTGCACTGACGGCCCGGTTGCCCTGCCTGCGGCCGCCGGGCGAGTGAGCGTCTACGCCATCGGCGACGTGCAGGGCTGCGGGGCCGAACTCGACGCCCTCCTCCACGCCATCGGCTTCGCGCCACCGCGGGACCGGCTGCTGTTCGTCGGCGATCTCGTCAACCGCGGGCCGGATTCGCTGGGCGTGCTCCGGCGCGTCCGCGACCTCGGGGCCGCGGCCGAATGCGTCCTGGGCAACCACGACCTGCACCTGCTCGCGGTCGCGGCCGGGGTGGCGCCGCCCAAGCGCCAGGACACGCTCGCCGCGGTGCTCGCGGCGCCCGATCGCGACGGCCTGCTCGACTGGCTGCGCCGCCGTCCGCTGCTGGTGGACGACCCGGCGTCGGGCGCGACGGTGCTGCACGCCGGCCTGCCGCCGCAGTGGGACGTCGCGCAGGCGCGCGCGCGCGCCCGCGAGGTCGAGGCCGCGCTCGCCGGCCCAGGGTGGATCGATCTCCTCGCCCGCATGTACGGCGACACGCCGCGCCGCTGGCGCGACGGGCTCGCCGGCTGGGCGCGCCTGCGCGTCATCGTCAACTGCCTCACGCGCCTGCGTTACTGCGATGCCGCCGGAGTTCTCGCGCTCGGCGAGAAGGGCGCGCCCGGTTCGCAGCGCCCGCCGTTCCAGCCCTGGTTCGCCGTGCCCGAGCGCCGCAGCCGCGGCACGACGATCGTCTTCGGGCACTGGTCGACGTTGCGCCTGGCCCGGGCCGATTGCGAGCGCTACCGCGTCTGGCCGCTCGACACCGGCTGCGTCTGGGGCGAGCGCCTCACCGCGCTGCGCCTGGACGACTGGCAGGTCTACTCGGTGCCGGCGACGAGCCGGGCACCGCGCCAGCGGCCCGCCGAGCCTGCCCCCGCCTGAGAGCCGGCTTGCGCCTGCCGCGGCGTGCCGGAACCGCGGCGGCTCAGGCGCCGGCGGCCGCGCGCGCGACGCGGCGCTCCGCCGCGATCAGCCCGGCGAGCACGCGGCGCGCGCGCACCGCCGCCGCGTCCACCGGCAGCATGAGCGGCTGCAGCCCGAACAGGTCGGTCGTGCCCATGTAGCGCGCCGCCGCCTCGAGCATCGGCGCATCCTGCTCGGTGAAGGCGCGCGTGACCGACGCCCGGAAGCCGGCATCGATCTCCGCGTCGTCGAGCAGCCGGTTGCGTCCGGCGGCCCAGAAGTAATGGGTCTCCTGCGCGCCCGCGGGCGTCAGCAGGTGCGCGGAGGAGAAATCCACCCCGGCCTCCAGCGAACCGCCGACCTCGGTGGTGAGGATCGCCAGCCACAGGTTCGCCGGCGGATCCCAGCGCATCCGCGCCTCGACGTCGGCGAGTCCGGAGTCGGTGCTGAACAGCCAGTCCACGAGCGGGAAGATCCGCTCGCGCCGCCAGCGGTAGGTCGCGTAGACGCATCCGTCCCGTTCCTCCATGTCGAACCGGGCGCGGTTCATCGCGCCCGGATGCACGAAGGTGTGCGGATGCAGGTAATCGACGTGGGACAGATCGAGCAGGTTGTCGATCACCACTTCGTAGTGTGCCGCGATGCGCAGGTGACCGCTGACGAAGCGGTAGCGATCGCTATCGTCGAGCGCCGGCAGCGCCGGAATGCGATCCGGCGCCACGCGCGCCGGATCGCCCATCCAGATCCACAGGGCCCGGTGGCGCTCGACCACGGGGTAGACGCGCAGCCGCGCGGCCGCCGGCACGCGGCCGTCGCCGTGCGGGTTGTGAACGCAGGCGCCCTGCGCGTCGAACCGCAGCCCGTGGTACGGGCACTGGATCACGTCACCGTCGAGCACGCCCCGGTGCAGGGGCGCGAAGCGGTGCGGGCAGCGATCGCTCACGGCCACCGGCGAGCCGGAGGCGGTTCGATACATCAGCACCGGCTCGTCGAGGAACGTGTGCATGCGCGGGGTGGCGTCGAGATCGGCGCCCCAGCCGGCGCAGTACCAGGCGTCTCGCAGGTAGTCCATGTCCGGCAGCCTCCGCGCCGTTCAGCGTTCCAGGGTCCGGCGCAGCCAGGCGAGGATCAGGTCCGCGGTCGCCGGCCACCCCGGTTCCAGCAGCAGGCTGTGCCCCTTGCCCGCGAGACAGACGTACTCGCCGCCGTAGAGGGCCGCCACCCGGCGCACGAGTTCGGGCGGCGCGAGGAAGTCGTTGCCGCCCGCCAGCGCCAGCACCGGCGCCCGCACGCGGGCGGTGTCGACGGGCAGCGAGAACTGCGTCGCCTCGAGGACCGCCTGCGGGGATTCCGGGCACAGCCGCGCGTGCAGTTCCCGCGCGCGCTCCTCCGGGACCCCCTCGAAGAACATCGCCCGTGCCATGTCGAAGGGCGGCGGAGCGACCGGCTCGCCGGCCGTGAGCGGCAGCGGCAGCTCGAGCGGCGAGCCGCCCGCAGCCGCCGGCGCGACCGGCGTCACCAGTACCAGCGCGGCCGCGTCGGCCTGCGCTGCCCACGCCTGCGCCGCCAGGCCGCCCATGCTGTGGCCGACGATGACCGGTGCCCCGCCGACGTGCGCCGCCACCTTGCCGATCTCCTCGCCCACGTCGGCGATGCTGCGGCGGACGAACTGCGCGGCGGGCAGTCGCCTGGAGCGGTGATGGTGGTACCAGTCGAACGCATAGGCGCGCCAGCCCGCCTGCGCGAAACGGCCCATGAAGTCGTGCCAGCACCAGCTCCCGTGCATCCCGCCGTGGATGCACACGATCGGGGGGCGCGCGGCCGCGGCCTCGTCCGCCGTCACCGGGACGACGCCCTCGACGTGAACGCCATCGACCTCGAACTCCAGCCACCGCAGGCCCGACCCGCCGGTTAAAGCGGTCGCCGCCCCCGCGGCGCCTGTGCCCTGTTCTTCCACCTCAGTCGACGACCGCCGTCGCCTCGATCTCGAGCAGGAAATCCGGCAGGGCGAGGGCCTGCACCCCGACGAGCGTGTTCGCCGGCGGCGGATGCGGCGCGAAGAAGGCACCCAGCCGCGGGAAGATCACCTCGATCATGTCCGGCCGGTACTGCACGACATAGGTCCGCAGGCGGACCACGTGCTCCGGCCTGGCGCCGGCGGCCGCCAGCGCCAGGCGCAGGTTCTCCAGCACGCAGTCGGTCTGCCGGCCGAGGTCGCCCGCTCCGACCAGCTGCATCTTCGTGTCCCAGGCCGTCTGGCCGGCACAGTGAACGAGTCGCCCGCCCTCGCTCACCACGACCTGCGTGAAACCGATCGGCCGGCTGTCGAACAGCGTGTCAGGAGTCAGATGCGCGATTCTCATGCCGGGCGCCCTCGCGTGTTCACCATGTCAGGGCGTCGAGCCTAGCGCTGCGACACCGCGGCTCCCAGCGCAATTCGTGCACGCCCGCGCGCAATTCGTGCAGCGCCGCAGACCGCGGGCGGGAGCATCGGTTAAGGTTGGCGGGCGTGGCGATCCGGGGCATCGTTCCGTCCGGGCGCGACGCGCAGCCTCCACCGACCGCCGAACCGGGAAGACCGATGGCCATGACCCCGCATCGCACCGTCCGCACGATGTGCCCGATGAACTGCCACCCGACGCTGTGCGGGATGCTGGTCGATCTCGAGGGCGACACCGTCGTCTCCGTGCGCGGCGACCGGGACAACCCGGACAGCCGGGGCTTCCTGTGCGTGCGCGGCCAGGCGGCGAAGGAGATCCCCGCCAACCCGGCCCGCCTCCTGCACCCGCTGGTGCGCGATTCCCGGACCGCGGAGTTCCGCCGGGCGGGCTGGGACGAAGCGCTGGAGCGCGTCGCCGCCGGCATCGAGCGGGTCGGGCGCGGCGCGGCGGCGCTGTGGCCGGGCCACGGGTCGGTCGCGAACGACTTCGGAATCTTCGCCAACGCCCAGCTCGCGCTGCGCTTCGCGAACATGGCGGGCATGCAGTGGTGGGAGCCGGCGATGATCTGCTGGGGCCTGGGCGGCTTCGGGCTCGGCCTCACCGGCACCCTGGAGGTCAACACCAAGGAGGACATGGGCGCCCACTCGGATCTCATCGTCCTGTGGGGCGCGAACCTCGCGAGCCAGCCCAACACCGTGCGGCACATCACGGGCGCGCGCCGACGCGGCGCGCGCCTCGTCGCCATCGACGTGCGCGAGAGCGAGGCCTGCCGCATGGCCGACGAATTCCTCATCGTCCGGCCCGGCACCGACGCCGCGCTCGCGCTGGCGATGATGCACGTCATCGTCGCCGACGGCCTGCAGGACGCGGCGTTCATCGCCGCGCACACGGTCGGCTTCGAGGCGCTGCGCGACCACGTTGCGCCGTTCACGCCGGCGTGGGCGCAGGGCGTCACCGGCGTGGAAGCGGGCCGCATCGAGGCCTTCGCGCGCGCGTATGCGACGACCGCGCGCGCGATGCTGCTCGTCGGCGGCAGCTCGATGTACAAGGACGCGCACGGCTGGCACGCCAGCCGCGCGATTTCCTGCCTGCCGGCGCTGACGGGCAAGCTCGGCCGCCCCGGCGCGGGATTCGGGCCGCGGCACGGCGGGCTGGCGCACGGCGCGGGCACGAACGTCATCGTCAACTTCGAAGCCCGGCCGCCGGGCGACTACATCCCCGCGCAGATGTCGGCAATCGTCGCTGGCGTCGCCGACGGCCGGATCCGGGCGCTGCTGATGTTCGGCACCAACATGCTCTCGTCCTTCCCCGACGCGGCGCGGATGGCGCGCGGGTTGGCGCAGATGGAGCTGGTCGTATGGCACGACCTGTTCCTGTCCGACACCGCGCGCGAGTATGCCGACGTCGTCCTGCCGGCCACGAGCTGGCTGGAGGACGTGGGCTGCAAGGCGACGAACACGCACCTGTACCTGATGGATCGCGTGCGTGCGCCCGAGGGCGAGGCGCGCTCGATGACGGCCGTGGTCCGGGCACTGGCGCAGCGGCTGCGCATCGACGACTTCTACCCGTGGAACCACGAGGCGGGCCACATCGACGCGGTGCTGGACCATCCCGCGACCGGCCACATGACCGTCGCCCGGCTGCGCGAGTCCGGGGGCTGCGCGCCCCTGCGGGTCGGGCACGTCGGGCACCCCGACCACCGCTACGCGACGCCCTCGGGAAAAATCGAGTTCCTCTCGCAGCGCGCCGCGGCCTGCGGACTGCCGCCGCTGCCCGTGTGGGCGCCGCGCCCGGCGTCCGGCCTGCCGCTGGAACTGCGCACGGGCCGCACGCTGACGCATTTCCACGCCTTCTACGACCACGGCCGCGCGCTGCCCTCCCTGGCGAAGCTGGAGGATGGGCCGACGCTGTGGATCGCGCCCGCCGACGCCGCCGCGCGCGGCCTGCGCAATGGCGACCGCGCGCGGCTGCGCAACGCGCAGGGCGCGTGCGAGGTGCTCGCGGAGGTGACCGGGAAGGTGCCCCCGGGGACCGTCTGGATCCACGACGGCTGGCCGGATCTCAACCGCCTGACCTCGGGCGCGCCGAGCCTCCCGGACGCCGCCACGCGGCTGTTCCGGTTCACCGCCGGACAGGCCGCCTACGACGCACGGGTGGAGGTCGAGGCGCTGCCCTGCTCCAGCGCCGAGCGAACGTTCCCGTAGGAGCGGGCTTGCCCGCGATGGCCCTCCCCGGGGTTGGCACCAACGCTTTCGCGGCTGAAGCCGCTCATACAGGTGCCGTGGCACGACGTTGGTGCGGAGCTCCTGTAGGAGCGGGCTTGCCCGCGATGGCCCTC
>CAYOJP010000110.1:10622-12379 GCA_964404305.1 uncultured Gammaproteobacteria bacterium | reverse complement strand
ACTCGCTCGGGATCATCGGCATGCGGGAGCGCGCCGGGGCATTCGGCGGTCGGGTCGAAATCGGCGGCCGGCCCGGTGGCGGCACGGCCGTCACCGTCCACATGCCCCTGCACGCCGCGACCGACCGGGTGGGTCAGTGATCCGCGTCGTCATCGCCGACGATCACGGCCTCATACGCGAGGGCATGCGCCGGCTCATCGAGAGTTGCGACGACATGCTGCTGGTCGGCGAGGCGGCCAGCGGTGACGAGGTGCTGGCCGTGCTCCGCGGCCAGACCGGGATCGATGTCCTGGTGCTCGACATCACGATGCCTGGCCCGGGGTTCATCGAGATCCTGCGCCGGGTACGCCTTGCGCGACCGGAAATCGGGGTCCTGGTGCTGAGCATGCATCCGGAGGATACCTTCGCGATCCGCGCGCTGCAGGCGGGCGCCGCCGGGTACCTCACCAAGGACCGCTCTTCGGCCGACCTGACGCATGCGGTCCGGCGGGTCCACGCCGGCGGTCGCTACATCAGCGAGTCCCTCGCCGAGCTGCTGGCACTGGAGGTGGACGGTCGACGGGAGCGAACCGCGCAGCTGTCGGAACGGGAATACCAGGTGCTGTGCCTGCTCGGGGCCGGGCACGGCATTCATGAAATCGGCGCCAAGCTGGCGCTGAGCCCGAAGACGGTGAGTACCTACCGATTCCGCATCATGGAGAAGATGGCGTTCCGCAACATTGCCGATCTCATTCGGTACGTCGTCGAGAAGGGCCTCGCGGTGTGATGCCGTCGGTGTAGTCCAGGGACTACAGTCCCACGGGCATCGTCCTTACCTCCGGCCGCGCCATAACCCGGCTGTGGCAAATTCGCCGCACGCCTAGACTGGGCAGCGATGGTGGAGTCTGTTCCGTCGTGGTACGGCCCCGAGCGCGCCGGCGGCGCAAGCTGAACCCGTTCGCCGACATCCCGCCCGGTCTGCCAGGCGTCCGCCCGCATCGTCCGCGGCCACGGTCGAGGGCCGGTCGCTCACGCCTGCGGACCCGCACCATGCTGCGAGTGAACGGCGTTGGCTCCGTACCTGCGCGCGCATGCCCGGGTTGCAGTCGGTGCGCGCCGGCCGGCTGCCCCCGAGCGGGACGTAATCCGACAGGCGGCACGGTACGCGGCGCGGAGGACGTGAAGCGCGCGCGGCCGTGCACGAGGCTGCGCCCCGGGATAGAGGTGCGCCATGATCGGTATCGGACTGCGCGCGCGTATCCACGGCAGCCTCCTCGTGTGGCTGCCGCTGGCGGGGCTCCTCGCGTGGCTGATCGTGGACGCGCAGCAGTTGCAGCAGGTCCAGCTCGAGCGGGTCGAGTACGCGGACCGGCTCGAGGACCTGCGGCGCACGATCATGAGCCGCCTCGTCGATGCCGAGACCGCGCAGCGGGGCTACACCATCACGGGCGACGAGCGATTCCTGGAACCGTGGCAGGCAGCCGTCGCCAGCCTGCCGGATGAATTCGCGAACCTCGCGGCGCTGACGGCCCGGCTCCGGCACGAGCGGCCCGAGGACGTCGTGCGCTCGACACGATTCGCGCGACAGGCGGACGAGAAGCTGGCGCAGGTCGCGACGATCATAGAAGTACGCCGCACGCAGGGGTTCCCGGCCGCCCGGGCGCTGATTGCGGCGGGAGACGGCAAGGCGACCATGGACGACCTGCGCAGGGACGGCACTGCCCTGGTGCAGGAGGTCGACCGCTGGAAGCGGGAGAACGGGTTGGCCCTGCAGCGCA
>CAYOJP010000110.1:0-10522 GCA_964404305.1 uncultured Gammaproteobacteria bacterium | reverse complement strand
GGCATCGGCACCGATCCGGCAGCCGGCCCGGTCATGCCGGCGGATGCGATCAGGCGGGCCGCGGAGACGGGGCTCGTTCCGGGGGCGGCAGGCAGGGTCGAGGAGTGGATCGCCGAGCGGGTGGCAGCGTTCCGATCCGGGAACTACGACCATGCCGGTGCCGAGTACGGTGGCGTGATCTACCAGATCCGCGAGCGCCGGATGCGCAACGGCGGTACGGTCGGCCTGTACACGGATATCACGCCGATCACGCGCACCCGGCGTGCGCTCGACGACCTGCGCCTGCTGCAGACCTCCATCCTCGACGCCACGACCGACGTCGTCATCGCCTGCGATCCGACTGGCTGCATCACCCTCCTGAACCGTGCGGCCGAACGCGCCCTGGGGCTGGACGCGGCGGCGACGGTGGGCGCGGTCGATCTGGCGGGGCTCGTCGCGGCGCAGGACCCGGGCGAGCGGAGTCCGGACCGTGGGAGTGAGGCGATTGCGGCGGTGGCCGTGTCCTTCGCGGCGCTGACTGCTCCGGCGCTGCGCGACGACGTCGCGCCATGGGAGGGTCATCTCGTGCGGGTCGACGGCAGCAGACTTCCGGTCGAGATGGCGGTCAGCACGCAGCGCGACCCGGCCGGCAATGTGCGCGGCTTCGTCTGCGTGGCCCGCGACATCACCGAGGCGCGCGCCGCCCGGCGCAGGCTGCAGGAAGCCAACGCCCGGCTCGAACAGCGCGTCGAGGAACGCACCCGCGAACTGGGCGAGGCCAACGCTTACCTGCAGGAGGCCGTGGAGGCGCTCGACACGCTGGTTCAGAGCTCGCCCGTGCCGATCGTCACTCTCGATCGTGCGGGCCGCGTCGAGCGCTGGAATCCCGCCGCCGCGCGCCTGAGCGGTTACGGGGAGGAGCAGGCGCTGGGCAGGCCCCCTCCGCCGATACCGGCGGACGAAGAAGCGGCCTTCCTCGCCCGGCTGGCGCCGGTGTTTGCAGGCAGCACCGTGTCGGACATGGAACTCGCCTGGATCCGCGCCGACGGCGCCCGTCGCGACGGGCTGGCATCCTGGGCACCGCTGCGCGATGGCGCCGGGGCACTGCGTGGCGCGGTCGGCATCATCATCGACGTCACCGAACGGATCAGCATGCAGCGCCAGCTCATGCAGTCGCAGAAGATGGAGGCGGTCGGCCAGCTCACCGGCGGCTTGGCGCACGACTTCAACAACCTGCTCGGGGTCGTGATCGGCAATCTCGACCTGCTCGCCGACCACCTGCGGGAGGACCGCGATGCGGCCGCCCTCGTGGAGGCCGCCCTCAACGCGAGCCTGCGTGGCGCCGAGCTCAATCGCCGGCTGCTGGCCTTCGCCCGCCGCCAGCCCCTCGCTTCCAAAGTCGTCGAGCCAGCGGTCGTGGTGCAGGATCTGAGCCGGTTGCTGCAACGGACGCTGGGCGAGCACATCGAAATCCGCATGCAGTGCGCGGACGCGCTGTGGCCGGTGCTGGTCGACCCCGCCCAGCTCGAATCCGCCCTGCTCAACCTCGCGGTCAACGCCCGCGACGCGATGCCCGACGGCGGGGTGCTCTCCATCTGCGTCAGCAACGAGCACCTCGAGGAGGATTACTGCCGTCAGAACGCCGACGTCCGGCCGGGCGAGTACGTGTGCATCGCGGTATCGGACACCGGCGTCGGCATGCCCGCGGATGTCGTCGCCCGCGCCTTCGAACCGTTCTTCACCACCAAGCCGGCCGGGCAGGGCACCGGGCTCGGCCTGAGCATGATCTACGGCTTCGTCAAGCAGTCGAGCGGGCACATCAAGATCTACAGCGAACCCGGTCACGGCACCACCATCAAGCTCTACCTGGGGCGCGGGTCCGGCGGCGAGGCAACGGGCCGTCCCGATGTCGCCGTCGCCACCGCCGGGGCGCGCGGCAGCGAGACGGTGCTGGTGGTCGAGGACAACGCCGGGCTGCGCGCCGTGGTCGTTGCGCAGCTGCACGACCTCGGCTACCGGACCTTGGAAGCGGACAGTGCCCATGCCGCGCTCGACCTGCTGAGCAATGGTACGCGCGCCGACCTGCTGCTGACCGACATCATCATGCCCGGGGGCATGGATGGCGTGGCGCTGGCGCGCCGCGTGGAGGAACTTCATCCCGGCATCAAGGCCCTGTTCACCTCGGGATTCACGGGTGCTGCCGCCGAAGCCGCCACCGCCAACCGGCTCGCGGGACGCCTCCTCAGCAAGCCCTATCGCAAGGCCGATCTGGCGCGCATGGTGCGCGACTGCCTGGATGGATGAAGGGAGAGCACGACATGTCCAAGGACCGACTGCTGATCATCGACGACGAAGCCGAGTTCGCCACCTTCGTTCAGCGGGTTGCCGAACGACACGGGTACGAGGTGACTGCCACGGACGACCCGAACGAGTTCCGGCAGCGGCTTGCGAACTGGAAGCCCACCCTGGTGATCCTGGACCTGCAGATGCCGGGTGCCGACGGCGTGCAGCTCCTGCGCGACCTGTCCGAGCAGCGGTGCGATGCCACCGTGCTGATCGCCAGCGGCGAGGACGTCAAGATCCTGGAGACGGTCGAGCGCCTGGGCGCCGAGCGGGCGCTGAAGATGGGCGGTTCGCTGCAGAAGCCGATCCGCGCGGCCGATCTGGGCGCGGTGCTCGATCGCTATGCGCAGGTCGAGACCGCCCTCATGGCCGGTGCCCTGCAGCACGCGATCGCGAACGACGAACTCACGCTCCACTACCAGCCGGTCCTCGCCGTGGCCGACGGCGGGATCTTCGGATTCGAGGCGCTGGTGCGCTGGCAGCACCCGACCCGCGGGCTCGTCCCGCCGGACCAGTTCATCCCGCTGGCCGAGGAGAGCGGCCTCATCCGCTACCTGACTGCCTGGGTGATGCGCAACGCCATCGCCGAAGCCGCCGCCTGGCAGGCGCGTGGTTGGGATTTCGGCGTCGCCGTCAACGTCTCGGCGCTGAATCTCGACGACATCGAACTTCCCGACGTGATGGCGGCCGCCTGCACGGATGCCGCACTGCCGACCGCGCGGGTGACCGTGGAGATCACCGAAAGCGCCGCCATGCGCGACACCGTGAAGACGATGGACGTGCTCTCCCGGCTGCGACTGAAGGGATTCCACCTGTCGCTCGACGATTTCGGCACCGGGTACTCGTCGCTCGTCGAGCTGCAGCGGTTGCCGTTCTCGGCCATCAAGATCGACAAGTCCTTCGTCATCGACATGCTGACATCGAAGGACGCGGCCGTGATCGCGGAGATCATCGTGGAGCTGGGACGCAAGCTCGACCTGCGCGTGGTCGCCGAGGGCGTGGAGACCGAGCGCAGCCTGGCACGCCTGCGCGAGCTCGGCTGTTTCGGCGCTCAGGGGTACTACATCAGCCGCCCGGTGCCGGCCGCCAGGATCGCCGCCTGCGCCGAGTCGCTGCCGCGCCCGGCCGGCGAGGGCGTGGTGCAGGCGGTCTGAGGCCGTGCCCGGAGCCGCCCTTCTCGCCCGCGCGGCGCGGGCGCTGAGCGCCGCCGAGATCGATCGGCTGCGTGCCGCTCTCGGCGCCCCGGAGGCCGAGGACGATCCCGAGACCCAGGATCTGCTGCGGCGCTTCCTGCTCGCCCAGGTCCTTGGCCGGCTGGCCGGCCCGCCGTCGCTCGACCGGCTGCTGGCCGGGCTCGTGGCCATCGCGATCGAGGCGACCGCTGCCGAGCGTGGCACGCTGTTTCTGCATGACCCCGCGACGGACGAGTTGTATTCCCGCGTGGCGGAGGGCGGGGAGATCGCCGAGATCCGGATCCCCGCCGCGAGCGGCCTCGCCGGGGCCTGCTACGCGTCCGGCAACCCGCTCACCAGCGACGATCCCTACGGCCATCCCGCGTTCTGCGCGGACGTCGATCAGCGCAGCGGCTACCGTACGCGCTCGCTCCTGTGCGTGCCGGTGCGCGACGACGCCGGCGTCGTCGTCGGCGTCATGGAGCTCCTCAACCGGCGCGAGGGGAGCTTTTCTGCAGGCGACGTGGCGCTGGTGGAGCTGATCACGGCGCCGGCCGCCGCAGCGCTCCTGCAGGCCCGGGCCTGGGAGCGGCTCGAGCGCTCGCTGGCGACGGAGAGCCGGTCCACCGGGGTTTACGAGGCGCTGAGCCTCGACCTGCGTCTGGAGGCGCTGCTGCCGGAACTGGTCGACTCGGCCGCCTGTCTGCTCGAATCCGAGCGCGCCACCCTGTTCCTGCACGACGCGGTGCGCGGGGAGATCCGCTCGCAGGTGACGACCGGCGGCCCGATCAGCGCGATCCGCATGGCGAGCGACGCCGGCATCGCCGGCGCGGCCTTCACGGACGATCGCACGATTGCGGTCCAGGACGTCTACGCCGACGCGCGCTTCAATCCCGCCATCGATGGCGCCACTGGCTACCGCACGCGCAACGTGCTGTGCACCCCGGTGCACGACGGCGAGGGGCGGCCCGTCGGCGTACTGGAAGTGTTGAACCGGCGCCAGGGCGATTACACCGACCGGGATCGGCAGCGGATCGAGGCGTTCGCGCGCCAGGTCGGGGTGGCGCTGCGCAACGCGCGGCGCTACGAAGACGCGGTACGACGCCGGATGCACGACGAGGCGCTCCTGACGGCGTTCCCCAGCGGCGTGTTGACCCTCGATGCGTCACTCCGCGTGACCACGGCGAATCCGGTGGCCGCGCGCCTGTTGGGGGTCGCGGTCGAGGGGCTCAACGGCCGCCTCCTGGGCGAACTGCTGGGGACCGACAGCGCCTGGCTCGCAGAGACGCTGCACGCACTGCCGGCCGGCAGCGGCGCGGCGTCCTTTCCCGCGGTCGACCTGGTCACGGCGAGCGGGCAGCGGTTGCGCGTGAACGTCGGCTGCACTCCCCTGCCGGAGGCCGACGGCACCTCGCAGGGCCGGTTGCTCGTCCTGGAAGACCTGACGCGCGAGGAGCGGATGCGGGCGACGATGGCCCGCTACCTGACGAAGGACGTGGTCGACGAGGTACTTGCGAACATCGACGTGCCGCCCGAGTCGAGGACGCAGGTCGCGAGCGTGCTGTTCTGCGACATCCGGCGCTTTACCCAGCTCACCGAGGCGCAGTCCACGCCGGAGACGGTCGCGATGCTGAACGAATATTTCACCGCGATGGTCGAGGTCGTGCTGCGGCACGGCGGGGTTCTGGACAAGTTCATCGGCGACGCCATCATGGCGGTGTTCGGGGCCCCGCGCTGCACCACGACCCATGCCGACGACGCAGTGGCGGCGGCGGGCGACATGCTGCGGGCTCTGGCGGGCGTGAACGCGCATCGGCGTTCGGCGGCGGTGCCGCCGCTCGAGATCGGGATCGGCATTGCGACCGGCGAGGTCACGGCCGGCGGGATCGGTTCGGACGAGCGGATGGATTACACGGTGATCGGCGATACCGTGAACCTCGCCGCGCGCCTCGAGGCAGCCAACAAGTACTACCATTCGTCGGTACTGCTGTGCGCGGAGACGCGGCGCCGGCTGACCGTGGCGCAGCCGTGCCGCGAGATCGACCTGATCCGGGTGCGCGGGAGGGATCGGGCCGTTGCCGTCCACGAGCTGGTGCCGGGCGTCGATGCCGAGTCGCGATCGGTGCGGGAAGCGTTCGACGCCGCGCTGTGTTGCTACCGGGCGCGCGACTGGACGACCGCGCTGCGCGGCTTTTCGAAGGTTCTGCGTCTGCGCCCCGCCGACGGTCCGGCCTGGGTCTACGTCGATCGCTGCCTCGGGTACCAGCGGAAGTCCCCACCCGAGGGCTGGGACGGGGTATGCGATCTGGGGTAGTGCACTGCGTTCGGCGAGCGACGTACGTCGAGCGACGGTTGCACGTTCAATCCAGAGAGGCGGTTCGCGCCCGTCATTCCCGCCCGTCCCACGCGACGAAGTTCGCCAGCAGCCGCAGCCCGGCACGCTGGCTCTTCTCCGGGTGGAACTGCGTCGCGAAGGCGTTGCCGAGCGCGACCGCGCACACGAAGTCGATGCCGTAGTCGGTGCGCGCCGCCACCACCGCCGGATCGCTCGGCACCACGTGGTAGCTGTGCACGAAGTAGAAGCGGGTGCCCGGTTCGATGCCGGCCCACAGCGGGTGCGGCCGCACCGGCCGCACGCGGTTCCAGCCCATGTGCGGGATCTTCAGGCGCGCGCCGGTGGCGGGATCGACGAGCCCCGGGACGAAGCGCTCCACGCGCCCGCGCACGAGCGCGAGGCCCGCCGTGCCGCCGTCCTCGTCGCTCGCGTCCATCAGCGTCTGCAGGCCGAGGCAGATGCCGAGGAACGGGCGGCCGCTCGCGATCGCGGCGCGCACCGCGCCGTCGAGCGACTGCGCGCCGAGGTTGGCCATGCAGGCGCCGATGGCGCCCTGCCCGGGGAACACCACGCGGTCGGCCGCGGCGATTGCGGCCGGATCGGCGGTGACCAGCACGCGCGTGCCGGGCCCGGCGACGTGTTCGATCGCCTTCGACACGGAGCGCAGGTTGCTGCCGCCGTAATCGATGACCGCGATGGTCGGCATGGGCGTCGTTGCGAAAGCCTGCGTGGCGGCCGGCGGGGCGCGACGCGCGGGCGCAGGGTGCCTAGAGCGTGCCCTTGGTCGAGGGCACGACGCCGCCGGCGCGTGGGTCCGGCTCCACGGCCATGCGCAGCGCGCGGCCGAAGGCCTTGAACACCGTCTCGGCAACGTGGTGCGCGTTGTCGCCCCGCAGGGCGTCGACGTGCAGGCTGACCAGGGCGTGATTGACGAAGCCCTGGAAGAACTCGTGGCAGAGGTCCACGTCGAACTCGCCGATCCGCGCGCGCGGGAACGCGACGTGCCATTCCAGGCCCGGCCGGCCGGAGCAGTCGACGATCACGCGCGCCAGGGCCTCGTCGAGCGGCACGTAGGCATGGCCGTAGCGGCGGATGCCGGCCTTGTCTCCGATGGCCCGCGCGAACGCCTGGCCGAGCGTGATGCCGATGTCCTCGACGGTGTGATGCGCGTCGATGTGCAGGTCGCCGTCGGCCTCCACGCGCAGGTCGAGCAGGCCGTGGCGAGCCACCTGGTCGAGCATGTGCTCGAGGAAGGGAATGCCGGTGCGAAACGACCCGCGGCCGCTGCCGTCGAGATCGACGGTGACCTCGATACGGGTCTCCTTCGTGTCGCGCTTCACCGTGGCGCTGCGGGCGGTCATGCGAGCGGTCCGTCGTCAGTGGCCGCTGCGCGGCCGGGAAAGGCGGGCTACGATACCGGAAATCCCGCGGCGCGGGCAGGGCGCCGGCGCCCGCCGCTGGCCAGGGCCGGCGGCGGGCTGCTATATACGCCCGATGAGCGACACCGTCGACACGCCCGCCGTTCGCGCCTTCCTCCTCGATCTGCAGGACCGCATCTGCGCCGGCCTCGAGCGCCTCGAGGGCGGCGCGCGCTTCGGCGAGGATGCCTGGGACCGACCCGAGGGCGGCGGCGGGCGCACGCGGGTGCTGGCCGGCGGCACGGTGTTCGAGCAGGCGGGCGTGAACTTCTCGCACGTGTTCGGCGCGGCCCTGCCGCCATCGGCGAGCGCGGGCCGCCCGGAACTGGCCGGACGCGGGTTCGAGGCGATGGGCGTCTCGCTCGTCGTCCACCCGCTCAACCCCTACGTGCCGACCTCGCACATGAACGTGCGCCTGTTCGTCGCGACCCGACCCGATGCGGCGCCGGTATGGTGGTTCGGCGGCGGGTTCGATCTCACGCCCTGCTACGCGTTCGAGGAGGACTGCGTCGCCTGGCACCGCGTCGCGCGCGACACCTGTGCGCCGTTCGGCGACGACGTCTACCCGCGCTACAAGAATTGGTGCGACGAGTATTTCTTCCTGAAGCACCGCAACGAGTGCCGGGGCGTGGGCGGGCTGTTCTTCGACGACCTCGCCGAGTGGGGCTTCGCGCGCGCGTTCGCGTTCCAGCAGGCCGTGGGCAACGCCGACCTCCCGGCCTACCTGCCGATCGTCGAGCGCCGGCGGGCGACGCCGTACGGCGAGCGCGAGCGCGACTTCCAGCTCTACCGGCGCGGCCGCTACGTCGAGTTCAACCTGGTCTACGACCGCGGCACGCTGTTCGGGCTGCAGTCGGGCGGCCGCACCGAGTCGATCCTCATGTCGCTGCCGCCGCTCGTGAAATGGCGTTACGACTGGCATGCCGAGCCCGGCTCGCCCGAGGCGCGCCTCACCGACCGGTTCCTCAAGCCGCGCGACTGGGTCTGAGACGCTGCAAGCGCTTCAAGGGTCGGACCCCTTGAACCTGCGGCGTGGCGCAGGGGGCGGGCAAGCCGCAACCGCACCGCACCATCGCCCGCGCCGTCGCCGACGACTGGACGGCGGTACGCAACGTGACCGGCCCCCTTCTGCCGTCGCCCCGGGAGCGGTATCGTCAGGGTACCGGCGGTTCCACCCTGCCGACGATTCGATCCCCGGGGAGACCATGCTCAAGCACCTGACCCTTGCCGCCCTGCTGGCCGGCACCGCGCCCGTGTTCGTGCACGCGGCCGACATCGACAATGCCGCGATCGCGGCCGTGGACCAGGGCGGCGACTGGCGCGCCTACGGCCGCAACTACAGCGAGCAGCGCTACAGCCCGCTCGCGCAGATCGATCGTGGCAACGTCGGCAAGCTCGGGCCGGCGTGGTTCCTCGAACTGCCCGGCATGCGCTCGCTCATGTCGACGCCGCTGGTCGTCGACGGCGTCATGTACTTCAGCGGCAGCTGGGCGGTGGTCACCGCGGTCGATGCGAAGACCGGCAGGCTCCTGTGGCAGCACGATCCGAAGTCGCTCGAGCACGCCGGTGCGAACGGCAGGGTGATGTGGGACTTCAACCGCGGTGTCGCGTACTGGAAGGGCAAGGTCTACGTCGGCACCGGCGACGGGCGACTGCTCGCGCTCGATGCGAAGACGGGCCGCGAGGTCTGGAGCACGCTCACGCTCGACCGCGACACGCCGCGCACCGTCAACGGCCCGCCGAAGGTGTTCAACGGGCTGGTGATCATCGGCCACGGCGGCGCGGATCTGGGGCCCGTGCGCGGCTACGTCACGGCCTACGATGCCGAAACCGGAGAGCAGCGCTGGCGTTTCCACACCGTGCCGGGCAATCCCGCCGACGGCTTCGAGAGCAAGGCCATGGCAATGGCCGCCAAGACCTGGACCGGCGAGTGGTGGAAGCACGGCGGCGGCGGCACCGTCTGGCAGTCGATCACCTACGACCCGGAGTTCAACCGCGTCTACCTCGGCACCGGCAACGGCGCGCCCTGGAACCGCCGCATCCGCAGCCCCGGCGGCGGCGACAACCTGTTCCTGTGCGCCATCGTCGCGCTCGACGCCGACACCGGCGAGTACGTCTGGCACTACCAGACGGTGCCGGGCGAAACCTGGGACTACAACTCGTCGATGGACATCGTGCTCGCCGACCTCGAACTCGACGGCAAGCCGCGCAAGGTGCTGATGCACGCGCCCAAGAACGGGTTCTTCTACGTTCTCGATCGCGAGGACGGCAAGCTGCTGTCGGCCGAGAAGTGGGGCAAGGTCACCTGGGCCGAGCGCGTCGACCTCGCCACCGGCCGGCCGGTGGAGACCGACTTCGCGCGCTACGAGGACGGCGAGGAACTCGTCTGGCCCGGACCGATCGGCGCGCACAACTGGCACCCGATGTCGTTCAACCCGAAGACCGGCCTCGTCTACCTGCCCTACCAGGAACTGCCCGGCTACTACAACGACCAGGGGATGGTGCCGAAGACCTGGAAGAGCGTGCCGTTCACGCCGGCCCTCGGCGTGCAGGGCTTCGTCTACGACATTCCCGCCGACGCCGGCTGGAGCGCGCTCGTCGCCTGGGATCCGGTGGCGGGCACGCAGGCCTGGAAGGTGCGCACGCCGGGCGTGTGGAACCCCGGCACGCTCACCACCGCCGGCATGCTCGTCTTCCAGGGCCGCGCCGACGGCCGCTTCCTGGCGTACGACGCGACGAGCGGGGAGGCGCTGTGGAAGTTCGACACGGGCCTCGGCATCACCGCGCCGCCCATGACGTACTCGGTCGACGGCCGGCAGTACGTCGCGCTGCTGGTCGGCTGGGGCGCCGCCGGGGCATCGCTGCTCGGCTCGCTCACCGATCAGCACGGCTGGCAGTACGGGCTGCACCCGCGCCGCCTGCTCGTGTTCGCGCTCGACGGCAGCGCGAAGCTGCCCCCGATGCCGGCGCCCTCGCGGCCCCCGCCGATCAACAACCCGCTGGCGACGATCGACGCCGAGCTCGCCGAGGCCGGCCGCGCCGTGTTCGGCGACCACTGCGCCGTGTGCCACGGCTCCGGCGGCGCGGGCGGCGGCTATACGCCGGATCTGCGCGCATCGCAGGTCGCCGACGACCTGAAGGCGCTCACCGACACGGTGCACGCCGGCCGCCCGCTGCTCGGCATGCCGGCCTTTCCCGGCCTCGGCGAGGACGACGTGAAGTCCCTGCACCAGTTCATCCGGCTGATCGCGCGCGAACGGGCGGGGCAGGTGAGC
>CAYOJP010000109.1:0-12429 GCA_964404305.1 uncultured Gammaproteobacteria bacterium | reverse complement strand
CGCCGTTTGCGGGCATAATCCGCGCGCATGTGGCGAGGCATCGCGGCGCGGGCCGGGTCGGTGACGGTGACAGTCGTCGGCGTCGCGTCGGTCGTGTTCCTGCTCCTGCACCTGGTGCCCGGCGATCCGATCGACGCGATGCTCGGCGAGTCGGCGCGCCCCGCCGAGCGGGAGGCGCTGCGCGCGGCGCTGGGCCTGGACCGCCCGCTCGCGACCCAGTGGCTCGACTGGCTCGCCCGCCTCGCGCACCTCGATCTCGGCGAATCGATCGCCGCGCGCGTGCCGGTCGCCGGGCTGCTGCTCGCCCGCCTGCCGGCCACCGTGACGCTGGCGCTCGCCGCGGCCGCCGTCGCACTCGCGATTGGCCTGCCGCTCGGGGTGCTCGCGGCGCTCAGGCGGGGCACCGGCTGGGACCGGCTTGCCATCGGCGTGGCGCTGCTCGGCGCCGCCGTGCCGGCGTTCTGGCTCGGGCCGCTGCTCGTGCTGGTGTTCGCGCTGTGGCTGGGCTGGCTGCCGGTGAGCGGCGCGGACGGCCCGGCCGCGATCGTGCTGCCGGCCGTCACGCTGGGCACCGGCATGGCGGCGATCCTCGCGCGCATGGTGCGCGCCACCCTGCTCGAGGTGCTCGATGAGGACTGGGTCCGCACTGCGCGGGCCAAGGGCCTGCGCGAGCCGCGCGTCGTCGTCGCCCACGCGCTGCGCGTGGCGGCGGGCCCGGTGATCACGCTGCTCGGACTGCAGGTGGGTGCGCTGCTGGGCGGCGCCGTCATCACCGAGACGGTGTTCGCGTGGCCCGGCGTCGGCAGCCTGCTCGTGGAGTCGATCCAGCGCCGCGACTACCCCGTGGTGCAGGCCTGCGTGCTGCTCGTCGCGCTGGCCTATGTGCTCGCCAACGCCGCGGCGGACGCCGCCTGCGCGCTGCTCGATCCGCGGCTGCGCGAGGAGCGGCCCTGATGCGCGTCCCGCGTCTGGCGCTGCTGGTGCTGGGGGCCTGGGGACTGGCCGCGCTGGCGGGGTCGTGGTTCACCGCGGACCCGGATCGCATCGTGCTCGACCGGCTGTTCGCCGCGCCGGCGGCGGACGCCTGGCTGGGGCGCGACGATCTCGGTCGCGACCTCGTCGCGCGCGTCGCCGCGGGCGCGCGCACGGCGCTGGTGGTGGCGGTGACGGTGACCCTCGCCGCCGGCGCGTTCGGCACGCTGGTGGGCCTCGTCGCCGGCTGGGCCGGGGGGCTGATCGACCTCGTCTGCGCGCGCGCCATCGAGGTGGTGCAGGCGTTTCCCGGACTGCTGCTGGCGATCGCGCTGGCGGCCGCGCTCGGGCCGGGCCTGGGCAATGCGATCGTCGCGCTCGCGGCCACCGGCTGGACCGGCTACGCGCGCCTCGCCCGCGCCCAGGCCCGTGCCGTGCGCAGCCGCGAGCACGTCAGCGCCGCCGTCGCGCTCGGGACCCCGACGCCCGCGATCCTCGCGCGCCACGTCGCTCCGCTCGTGGCCGCGCCGCTGCTGGTGGAGGCCACCTTCGGCGCGGCCGGGGCCGTGCTCGGGGAGGCCGGGCTGGCGTTCCTGGGCCTGGGCGTGCAGCCGCCCGCGGCCTCCTGGGGTACGATGATCCGCGACGGCGTCGCCTGCATGCTGGTCGCGCCGCACGTGGTGATGGTCCCGGGAGTGGCGCTCATGGCGGTCGTGCTGGCGGTGAACGTGGCGGGGGACGCGGCGCGCGACGCGCTGGACGTGCGCCTGCGCGCGCGCGGCTGAGACCGGCAGGGAGCAGGCGTGTCGCTCGGTCCCCTGATGGTCGACCTGTGCGGAACGCAGCTCGAAGCCGACGAGCGCGAGATGCTGTCGCACCCGCTCGTGGGCGGCGTGATCCTGTTCTCGCGCAACTACGAGGAGCCGGCCCAGGTCGAGCGGCTGGTGGCCGACATCCACGCGCTGAGGGCGCCGCGCCTGCTGGTCGCCGTCGATCAGGAGGGTGGCCCCGTGCAGCGCTTCCGCCGCGAGTTCACGCGGCTGCCGGCCGCCAGCGTCGTCGGCACCCACTACGACGTCGATCCGGCCGCGGCGCTGGCCCTGGCGCGCGACTGCGGCTGGATCATGGCGGCCGAGCTGCGCGCGATCGGAGTGGACTTCAGTTTCGCGCCGGTGCTCGACGTGCGCGCCGGGGTGAGTTCGATCGTCAACGAACGCGCCTTCCACCGCGATCCGGAAATCATCGCCCGGCTGGCGCGCGCGACCGTGCGCGGCATGCAGGAGGCGGGCATGGTCGGCGTCGGCAAGCACTTCCCCGGCCATGGTTCGGTCGCGGCCGACTCGCACCAGGAACTGCCGGTGGACGGGCGCGATTTCGCCGACATCCGCCTGCTCGACCTGGTCCCGTTCGCGCGCCTCGTCGACAGCGGGCTCGCCGGCATCATGCCCGCGCACGTCGTCTATCCGCGCGTGGATTCGCGCCCGGCGGGCTTCTCGTCCTTCTGGCTGCGCGAGGTGCTGCGCGGCGAACTGGGCTTCCAGGGCACGATCTTCTCCGACGACATCAGCATGGCCGGGGCGGCGATTGCCGGCACGCCCGTGGAGCGCGCGCGCGCGGCGCTCGACGCCGGCTGCGACATGGTGCTCGTCTGCAACGACCGTCCTTCCGCCTTCGCCGTGCTGGCCGGGCTGGGCGAGGTGCACGAGCCGGCCTCGCAACTCCGCCTCGCGCGCATGCACGGCCGGCACGGGGAGCCGCGCCGGCGGCTGCATGCCGATGCGCGCTGGCAGCAGGTGTCGGCGCGGCTCGCCGCGCTGGACGCGGCGCCGGAGCTGGCGCTGGACGACGACCGCTTCGCCTGATGCGCCGAGCGGTCGCGCCGCTGCTCGCCGCGCTGCTCGCCACGCCGGCCGGCGGCGCGGCCCCGGCCGGCCTCGACTGCCAGCCGCTGGACGCAGCGCCGGTGCGGGCGCCCGCCATCCCGCACGGCCGGGGCCTGCTGTTCCGGCTCTCGCGCCCCGGCGTCGCTGCGAGCCACGTGTTCGGCACCGTCCACCTCGACCCGCCCGGGTTCGCGACGCTGCCGGCGCCCGTCGACGCCGCGCTCGCCGGCAGCGGCACGCTCGTGCTGGAGGTGCTGCTGGAACCCGCCGCGGCCGCCGAGTTCGCCGGGCGCATGTTCGCGCCGGCCGGCCGCTCGCTCGAGCAACGCGTCGGCACGCCGCTGTGGACGGCGGCGGTGCCCTTGCTCGAGCGCCACGGCGTGCCGGCGGAGATCGCGCAACTGCTGCAGCCCTGGGCCGCCTACGTGACCCTCAGCCTGCCGCCGCCGGGGACCGGCGTTCCGCACGACCTGCGGCTGATGGAGATCGCCTCGGCGCGCGGACTGGCGCTGCGCGGCCTGGAGACGATCGCCGAGCAGGCGCGGGTGTTCGAGCAGTTCGCCGGCGCCGACGAGATCCGCCTGCTGACCGATTCGGTCTGCCACTACGACGAACTGCAGCGCCGGCTCGCCGAACTGGTGCGGCTGTACCTCGCGCGCGATCTCGCCGCGGTCGCGGCGCTGGCCGACGCGAGCGCCGGTGCCGACGCCCGCCTGCACGCGCGCGTCATGGACGCACTGCTGTTCACGCGCAACGCGCGCATGGCGCAGCGACTGGCGGACACGCTCGCGCAGGGTCGCGCCTTCGTCGCGGTCGGCGCGCTGCACCTGCCCGGCGAACGCGGACTGCTGGCGCTGCTCGAGCGCGCGGGCTGGACGGTGGAGCGGGTGTATTGACCGGTCCGCACCGCTACAATGCGGCCGACCAGTGCGCGCCGTGGCGGCGTGCCGGAACGCGAAGGGCGCCGATCATGGCCGACCTGCCGTTGCTCACCGATCCCGGGGCGCATGCCGGCGGGCAGGCCGGGCCTTCGCAGGAGACGGGCGTCTGAGCGCCGCGCCGCTCACGCTCTGGACCGCGGGCCACAGCAGCCTTGGCCTGGGGGATTTCGTCACCCTGCTGGGCGCGCAGGGGATCGGCTGCCTGGTCGACGTGCGGGCGTATCCGCGCTCGCGCCGGCATCCGCACTTCTCGCGCGAGCCGCTCGCGCAGGCGCTCGGCTGCGCCGGCATCCGCTACGTATGGGAAGGGCGCGACCTCGGCGGGCACCGCGAGGGGCGCGGTGATCCCCGCGACGCGGGCGTGCCCTCCGGGCCCATGCGCGCCTACGTGGAGTACTCGCGCGGCGCGCGCTTCGCGACGGCGCTCGAGCGCATCCGCGAACTCGCCGCGCGCGCGCCCACGGCCGTGATGTGCGCGGAGGCCGATCCGCTGGGCTGCCACCGCCGGTTCATCGCCGACCGCCTGGTCGCCGGTGGCGACCGCGTGCTGCACATCCGCGGCGGGAACGCGGTCGAGCCGCATCGCCTGCACCACCGGGCGCGCATCGAGGGCGGGCGGATCGTCTACGACAGCGGCGCGCAGGCGGCACTCGCGTTGTGACCGCGCGCGTCGCCTGGCTGGGCACCGGCCTCATGGGCGTGCCGATGGCGCGGCGGCTGCTCGCGCACGGCCATCCGCTCGCGGCCTGGAACCGCACGCCGGCGAAGGCGCAGGTGCTCGCGGCGGACGGTGCGCACCTCGCCGCCACGCCCGCGGAGGCGGTCGCGGGGGCCGCCTGCGTCGTGACGATGCTGGCGGACGGGCCGGCGACCGCGGCCGTCCTGCTCGACGAGGCGGTCAGGCCCGTGCTCGCCGGCCGCACCGTGATCCAGATGGGCACCATCGGCGTGGAGGAGAGCCGTGCGCTCGCGCGCGCTGTCGGGGCCGCCGGTGCCGATTACCTGGAGGCGCCGGTGCTGGGCTCGACGCCGCAGGCGCAGGCGGGCGAACTGATCGTGATGGCCGGTGGCGACCCGTCGCTGTATGCGCGCTGGCAGCCGCTGCTCGGGATCCTCGGTATCTGGCCGCGCCTGGTGGGTCCGGCGGGCGCGGGCGCGGCGATGAAGCTCGCCATGAACCAGCTCATCGCCGGCCTGACGGCGAGCTTCTCGGCCTCGCTCGGCCTGGTGCGCGGCGAGGGCCTCGACGTCGCGACTTTCATGGAGGTCCTGCGCGCGAGCGCCCTGCATGCCCCGACCTTCGACCGCAAGCTGCCGCGCATGCTCGCGGGCGACTGGGGCGACCCGAACTTCCCGACCGCGCATCTGGCCAAGGACGTGCGCCTGTTCCTCGCGGCGGCCGCGCCGCACGGCCTCGCCACCGCGCCGCTGGCGGCGATCGGCGGCCTGCTCGACCGCGCCGCGGCGCGTCACCGCGTCCCCACCGACTACGCGGCGCTGTATGCGGAGATCGATCCGCGCGCCGGCGCCGGGAGCCCCGTGCGGTGAACGTCTACATCGTCCCGGTCACGCCCTTCGAGCAGAACTGCTCGGTGCTGGTCTGCGAGGAGACCGGCGTCGCCGCGGTGGTCGATCCCGGCGCAGAGATAGAACGCATCGAGGCCACGCTGGCGAAGGCCGGCGCCCGGCTCGGGAAGATCCTCGTCACCCACGGGCATTGCGATCACGCTGGCGCCACCGCCGCGCTCGCCCGGCGGCATGCCGTGCCGATCGAGGGGCCGCACGTCGACGACCGGTTCTGGATCGACGCGATCGCCGAGCAGGGCCGGATGTTCGGGCTGCGCGAGGCCGAGGCCTTCGTGCCGGATCGCTGGCTCGCGCAGGGCGACACCGTCACGGTGGGCGCCCTCGAGCTGGAGGTCCTGCACTGCCCGGGCCACACGCCCGGCCACGTCGTATTCTTCCACCGCCCCAGCCGCTTCGCGGTCGTCGGCGACGTCCTGTTCCGCGGCTCGATCGGCCGCACCGATTTTCCGCGCGGCAACCTCGACATGCTGCTCGCGTCGATCCGCGACCGCCTCTGGCCGCTGGGCGACGACGTGACCTTCCTGCCCGGCCACGGCCCGACGTCGACCTTCGGCGAGGAGCGCCGCAGCAACCCGTTCGTCGGCGACGACGCCTGAGCGCGGGCGCGCCCCCCCACCGGAGCATACGATGAGCAGCACCGCCGCTGGCATGCCGTTCGCCCCGCCCTACCAGATGGCCGACACCGATCACGTGCTCCTCGACGTGGTGTGGGAGCCGGCCGCGGTGCGCGCTGCGCTGCCCCCCGGCCTCACGCCGGTGGCGGGCATGACTGGCGGCATCAACCTGTACTGCGCGCCGCGTGCCTATCCGATCGGTCCCTACTCTTCCGCCTACTTCTGGGTGGACATCGAGGGCATGGACTCGCCCGAGGGCGTGAAAGGGCGCTGGATGCTCGCTGGCGTCTACGGCCCGGATCCACGCACCGCGCAGGCGCTCACGCACTGGTACGGGCTGCCGGTGCGCACGGGGACGATGCGCTTCGAACCCGCCGGCGGCGGCCGGCGCGCGATCGGCACCGTCGCCGGCCGCGACTTCATCACCGCCGAGGTGCGCGCGGGCCCGGCGCCGGCGGCGCCCGCCGCCGCGCAGCTGCGCGACCCGGGAGTGCTCGCGGCGACCGGTGCGATGGTGGTCAACGTCATCCCGTTCGTCGCCGACGTGCGCCCGGTCGAACTCGTGTCGCTGCAGGTGAACGCCCCCGCGGGCGATCCGTTCGCGCGCTACACGGTGGCCCGCGTCGTCGCCGCGCTGGAGGTGAAGAACGGCGCGTTCGCGTTCAGCCGGCCCGGGCCGCCCGGCGCGTGACGCCGTGGCACCGGCGCTAGAGGAGCGGGCGCAGCGGCGATGAGCGGCGCGGCGCAGGTCACGCGGCAGGGCGGAGCCCGGCTGCCCCTCGCGCTCGCCGCCGGCGTGTTCGTCGCGCTGTGCGTCTCGGGTATCGCGCCTTACGATCGCCCCACCTGGATCATGGAGGTGGCACCGGTCCTGCTCGCCGCGCCGGTGCTGGCCGCCACCTACCGGCGCTTTCCGCTCACGCGGCTGCTGTACGTGCTGATCGCCCTGCACGCGGTGGTGCTCATCGGCGGCGGGGCGTACACCTACGCGCGCGTGCCGCTGGGTGCGTGGGTGCAGGACCTGTTCGACCTCGCGCGCAACCCGTACGACAAGCTGGGCCACTTCATGCAGGGCCTCGTGCCGGCCCTCGTCGCGCGCGAGCTCGCGCTACGGCTCGCGCTGGTGAGCGGCAGGCGCATGGCGGCATTCACTGGCATCTGCTTCGCGCTCGCGGTCAGCGCCTGCTACGAGATGATCGAGTGGTGGGCGGCGCTGGCGCTGGGGCAGGGGGCGGTCGAGTTCCTCGGCACGCAGGGCGATCCGTGGGACACGCAGTCGGACATGTTCCTGGCCCTGCTCGGCGCCGGTTGCGGACTGGCGTTGCTTGCGCGCGCGCAGGACCGGCAGCTCGCCGCCCTGGCGGCGGTCGGCGAGCCGGGGGCGAAATCCGCCACGGCGTGATTTATCCTCGCCCCGCGGGGGCTGCCCGCGCCGGAGGTGGGATCGCCATGCTGGAGCTGCGACCGAACTGCGAATGCTGCGATCGGGATCTGCCGCCGGAGGCGGCCGACGCCCGCATCTGTTCCTTCGAGTGCACCTTCTGCGCCGCCTGTGCGGACGATCTGCTGGCCGGCACCTGCCCGAACTGCGGCGGAGAACTGGTGGCGCGCCCACGGCGTCCCGCCGGCGAACTCGCGGCCAACCCGGCATCGACCCGGCGGGTGCTCAGGTCCGGCGGTTGCACCCGAGCGGCATGACGGTACGGCGCCCCCCGCCCGCGCGGCGGGCAGGGGGCCGGCGATGATCCGCACCCGGCTCACGCGGCTGTTCGGCATCGAGCACCCGGTGGTGCTCGCGCCGATGGCCCTCGTGAGCGGTGGCGCACTCGCGCAGGCGGTCTCGGCCGCCGGCGGGCTGGGGCTGGTCGGCGGAGGGTACGCGGGCACGCTCGGGCAGGAACCCGATCTCGACGAGGAAATCGCGCGGGCGCGCACCGGTGGCCGCTGGGGCATCGGCTTCATCGGCTGGGCACTGGCGCAGGTACCGGACGTACTCGACCGCGCGCTCGCAGCGCGGCCGGACTGCGTGTTCCTGTCCTTCGCCGATCCGCGCCTCTTTGCGCCCCGCGTCCACGCCGCCGGTGCGCGCCTCGCATGCCAGGTGCAGTACCTGGCCCAGGTGGACGCCGCTCTGGACGCCGGTGCGGCGGTCATCGTCGCGCAGGGGACCGAGGCGGGCGGCCACGGCGCCTCGCGTTCGACGCTGCCCTTCGTGCCGGAGGTCGTCGACTATGTCGACCGGCACGCGCCGGAGACACTGGTGCTCGCAGCCGGCGGAATCGCCGACGGTCGCACGCTCGCGGCGGCGCTGCTGCTCGGGGCCGATGGCGTCGTCGTCGGCACGCGCTTCTGGGCCGCGGCGGAAGCCCTGACGCCCGTGGCGGCCACCGATCGCGCACTCGCCGCCACCGGCGACGGGACAGTGCGGACCCGCGCAGTCGATGCCCTGCGCGGCGTGCCATGGCCGGCGGAATACTCCTTCCGCCTGCTTCGCAACCGGCTGACCGACGCCTGGGAGGGCCGCGAGCACGAGGCGCTCGCCGCGCGTGGCAGCCTCGCGGCGGAGTACGCCGCGGCCCGCGCGCGCGGCGACTTCGACATCGTCGCTGCCGTGGCCGGCGAGGCGGTCGGGCTGATCGACGATCGGCCGCCCGCGGCGACGCTCCTAGAGCGGATGGTGCGGGACGCCGCGCTGCGGCTGCGGGCCGGGGCACACCTGGATTTCACCCGCTGAGGGCGCGGCGGGCGGCGGTTCGCAGCCCGTACGGCGGGGGTTGCCCGGCGGACGGGGCCTGCGAGTCGCGGCGCTCAATGCAGCGCGCGCGCGAGCTGCGTGCGGTACTGGCGTACCAGCGGGTGATCGTCGCCGAGCAGGCGGAACGCCTCCAGCGTCGCCTTGCGCGCGGCGTCCTCGCCGTAGCGGCGATCGCTGCGCACCAGGTCGATCAGCGCCGCCAGCGCGGGCTCGTGCTCGCCGGCCATGAGCTTGCGGATGGCCCACTGGTAGCGACTTGCGCTGTCGGCGCGTCCGGCCGCCAGGGCCGCCTCCAGGTCGGCGAGCGGTGGCGCGGCAGCGACGATCCGCGCGAAGTGCAGGCGACCGGCCTCGCGCTCCGAGGCCTCGGTCTGCTCGTTGGCGGGCAGCGCCCGCAGGACCTCCTGCGCCTGGTCGAGTTCGCCGGCGTCGATGAGCAGCGCGGCGAGCACGGGATGGATGCGCCAGTTCTGCGGATCGTCGGCGAGCGCGCGCGCGAGCGTCGCGCGCGCGCCGGCCGCGTCGCCGGCGGCGAGCGCGGCGCCGGCCTCGGCGACGAGTGCGTCGGAGCGGCGCGCGACGTACGGTGCCACCAGCGCTTCCAGCGCCGCCAGCGGCTGCGCGCCGAGCGCCTGGTCGACGGGCGCGCCGTCGCGGAAGACCATCAGCGTCGGCAGGCTGCGCACGCCGAAACGGTAGGCGATGTCAGGCTCGGCGTCGGTGTCGACCTTGGCGACCGCGAGCCGTCCCGCGAACCGGGTGGCGAGCTCTTCCAGCAGCGGCGCGACCGCACGGCAGGGACCGCACCAGGGCGCCCAGAAATCCACCAGCACGGGCCGCGCGCGCGACTCGCCGATGACGCGGGCGTCGAAATCGGCGGTGACGACCGCGTACAGGTCGGCGGTTTCGGTCATGGCGGGTCGAACCGGGGTGGCGGGCGTTGCGTGCCGCAGCGTTTGTAGGGCCATGGACGGGTTTTTGCAAGCCCGGTCGTCGCCGGCTACCCTTGGCCGCGATGCGCATCGCCTTCACCAAGATGCACGGGCTCGGCAACGACTTCGTCCTGATCGACGCGTGGGCCGGCCAGCCGATCCCGGACGCGGCGCGCGTACGCCGGATCGCCGACCGGCATTTCGGGGTCGGCTGCGACCAGCTGCTGGTCATCGATCGGCCCGACGTGCCGGGCGCGGACATCCGCTACCGCATCTTCAATGCCGACGGCAGCACCGCCGGGCAGTGCGGCAACGGCATCCGCTGCGTCGCGCGCTACCTGCACGACCGCGGCCGGCTGGCCGGCGAGCGTCTGGTCGCCGCCACCGGCGAGCGGATGCTCGAGGCCTGGCTCGACGCGGACGGGGCCGTGCGCGTGAACATGGGCGAGCCGGAACTGGAGCCGGACCGGATCCCGCTGCTTGCCAAGGCCCGGTCGACGGTTTATGAAATGGAGGTCGCCGGCGAGCGGCTGGCGGTAGGGGCGGTGTCGATGGGCAATCCGCATGCGGTGCTCGTCGTACCGGACGTCGACGTGGCGCCGGTAGCGACGCTCGGAGCGGCGCTCGAGCAGCACCCGGCGTTCCCGGAACGGGTCAACGCCGGGTTCATGCAGGTCGTCGATCGGGGGCGGATCCGGCTGCGCGTCTTCGAGCGCGGCGCGGGCGAGACGCTCGCCTGCGGGACCGGGGCCTGTGCCGCGGTGGTGAGCGGGCGCGTGCGCGGCCTGCTCGATGCGCGGGTGACGGTGCGGCTGCGCGGGGGCGAACTGCGCATCGACTGGGCGGGCGAGGGCGAGACGGTCTGGATGACCGGCCCCGCCGACTACGTCTTCGAGGGCAGCATCGACTTATGAACACGCCACTGGGCGCTCCTGCGGGCACGGACACCGACTTCGAGAAGGCCGTCGCCGACTACCTGCTCGCGCGGCCGGACTTCTTCGACCGCCACCCGGCGCTGCTCGCGGGTCTCGAGGTGCCGCATGCGAGCGGCCGCGCGGTTTCGCTCATCGAGCGGCAGGTCAGTGCGCTGCGCGAGGAGAACCGCGCGCTGAAGGCCCGCTTCAACGAGCTGGTCGCGATCGCGCGCGACAACGAGGACCTGGGCCGGCGGTTGCGACGCCTCGCGCTGACGATCATGCAGTGCGGCTCGGCGGCCGACGTGGCGACGACCCTGGAGACCGCGCTGCTCGCCGATTTCAACGCCGACTGCGTGCTCGTGCGCGTGTACGCCGCCGGCGAGGGCGGACCGTTCGCCGGCAGCGATGCGCCGGAGCGGCCTGCGTTCGCCGAAGTGCTCGCCTCCGGCCGGCCGGCCTGCGGCCGGCTGAAGCGCGCGCAGCACGAGGCGCTGTTCGGCACCGCCGACGAGGATGTCGGTTCGGCGGTCGTGCTGCCGCTGGCGGGGGCCGGCTGGGACGGCCTGCTCGTCATCGCCGCGCGGGATGCGCGCCGGTTCCATCCGGATCTCGGTCTCGACCTGCTCTCGCATCTCGGCGAGGTGGCGGGCCTGGTCATCGGTCCGTGGGTACTGTCGGCGGCATGACGGGCGTCCCGCGCGGCCCTTGCACATGAGCGCGCCGGTGGCGGCGGATCCGGACGTCACCGGTTTTCTCGCCAGCATCGCCGGACTGGCACCGCTCAGCCGCCAGGCCTACGCGCGCGATCTCGCCGACCTGGACAGGTGGCGGCGCGCGCAGGACATCGCCGACTGGGCGGGGCTGGACGGCGCCCGGTTGCGCGGGTGGGTGGCGGCCCGCCACCGCGCCGGCATCGGCGGGCGCAGCCTGCAACGCCAGCTCTCCGCCGTGCGGCGGTTCTACCGCTGGCTGATCCGCGAGGGTCGCGCCGCGGTGAATCCGGCGGTGGGCCTGCGCGCGCCGAAGAGTCCCCGGCGCCTGCCGCGTGCGCTCGACCCGGACCAGGCGGCGCGACTGGTCGAGTTCGCGGCCGACGATCCCCTCGCGCTCCGCGATCGGGCCATGTTCGAGCTGCTGTATTCCTCCGGGTTGCGGGTTTCGGAGCTGGTCGGCCTGGACCTGCACGAGCTCGACCTGCGCGAGGCACAGGTGTCGGTCCTCGGCAAGGGTGGCAAGCGCCGCATCGTGCCGGTCGGTCGCGCGGCTCTGGCCGCCCTGGAGGCGTGGCTGGCGGTGCGCCCGGGCCTCGCCGCGGCGCAGTCCGTCGCGGTGTTCGTCAACCGCGGCGGCGCACGCCAGGGCGGGCGGACGGTGCAGATCCGGCTGCGCCGGCGGGCGCTCCTGCAGGGCATCGAATCGCGGGTGCACCCCCACGTCCTGCGGCATTCCTTCGCCAGCCACCTGCTGGAGTCGTCCGGCGACCTGCGGGCCGTGCAGGAACTGCTCGGCCATGCCGACATCGGCACCACGCAGATCTACACCCACCTCGACTTCCAGCATCTGGCCAAGGTCTACGACGCCGCCCATCCGCGCGCCAGGCGCCGCCGCGGCCCGGGCTGACGCCCGGCCCGCAGGGCCTTTCGTGTAGAATCGCTGGCGCTCATGGCTGCCGGAAGCGCGCTCGATCTGCACGGTACGACGATCCTCGCGGTGCGTCGCGGCGGTCGCGTCGCGGTCGGTGGCGACGGCCAGGTCTCGTTCGGCAACTCGATCCTGAAGGGCAACGCGCGCAAGGTGCGCACGCTGTACGGCGGCAAGGTCCTCGCCG
>CAYOJP010000108.1:10130-12451 GCA_964404305.1 uncultured Gammaproteobacteria bacterium | reverse complement strand
TTCCTGGAGGCGGCCTAGCGCGCGGGAGTTGACACAGGAAGTCTCGGTCGCGCGCATCCCTGCGCGCTCACGGTCGCGGCGGCTCTGCCCGGCACCGCCGCTTGCGGTTTCCCGGTGCCGTTCCGGCAGTCACCGCGGGGCGCGGCGGTGCGGGGCGCCGGCGCGCTGCAGGCCGGCGAGCTTCAGCGCCAGCTCGATTTCGAGCCGCAGTTCCCCGCGGCCGGGCTCGGCGCCGAGGATGCCGGTCAGCTGGCGCAGCCGGTACTTCATCGTGTTGGGGTGGATGCCGAGCCGCGCGGCCGTCTCCCGCACGCGGAACCCTTCCGCCGCCAGCGCCTCCAGCGTCGACATCAGCGAGCGGCGCCGATCGGCGGCATCGGCGGCACTGACCTTGCCCAGGACCTGCGCGATGAACTCGGCATGATCCTCGATGCGGTTGCCGCCGAGCAGCAGGCGGTAGACGCCCAGTTCCTCGAAGAACACCGGCTTGCCCGCGGCCGGCAGGCGCTGCGCCGCCGCGAGGGCCTGTTCGGCGCTGCGCAGCGAGAGGCGCAGGTGGCGCGGCTCGGTCTCGGCGCGACCGACGCCGACGTGCAGCGCGATGCCGTCGGCGCGCCGCGTGCCCTGGCCGGTCGCGATCGCGAACCGCTGGACCAGCCGGCGGTCGCGCAGCGCGCGTGCCTGGGCCGGCGTGATGAGCGTGACGAAACCGTTGTGCCACGGCGCCAGCGGCGTGCCGATGCCGAGCGCCGCCAGCGCATCGGCGAGCGCGCGCCGCAACTGCACGCCGAGCTGCGCGAGGTCGAGCGGGGCGGTCGCCCGGGTCGGCGCCGAGGGCTCCAGCCGGACCACCCGCCAGGGCCCGTCGCCGACGTAGCCGAGGCGCCGCAGGACGTCGTGCGCGTCCGCGTCGTCGGCGTCCTCGCGGAACAGGGTCCCGAGCAGGGCGCCGGTCACGCGCCGCTCGCTTTCGAACGCGGTGCGCTCCTGCAGCAGTTCCAGCGCGAACACCGTGGCCGCCTGTTCCACCGCCTTGGTGTCGATCGGGTCGAGCGGCCGGCCGTCCTCGCCGATGACGAGATAGCCGCCCGCGTGCCCGCCGAGCACTATCGG
Organism: uncultured Gammaproteobacteria bacterium; assembly: GCA_964404305.1. Classification (GTDB taxonomy): domain Bacteria; phylum Pseudomonadota; class Gammaproteobacteria; order JADZEE01; family JADZEE01; genus CAYOJP01. The sequence goes on along the minus strand of CAYOJP010000108.1, from coordinate 11,338 downwards.
CACCGCAACGAACCAGGCCTCGGCCCTTCGCCCCGGTCCCAGGCGCGCGCGCTGCAGGCCGGGGCCGCCGCCGAGCTGGGCGCGGATGGCGGCGAGTTGCGCCGGCACCAGGTCCGGCCAGCCCGCCGTCGCCAGCGGGTGGCGCATCAGGTCGAGGATCATCACCGGGCGCCCGACCAGGCGGTGCAGCGTGTCGCACAGCGGGGCGATGCCTTCGGCCGCGACGACGATGCGCGTCAGCTCGTCGTGCACGAGCATCGTGCGCTCGAGCTTGCGGCGCTCCTCCTCGACCGCGCGGAACATCCGCGCGGACTGCAGGCTGGCCGCGAGCAGCGGCGCGACCGCACCGAGCACGGCCAGGTCGTCGCCGGTGAACGGCCCGGCGCGCTTGTTGATCGCGTGGAAGACGCCCACGGATCGCTCGCCGAGGAGCAGCGGCACGGTGACCGTGTTGTGCGTGTCGAACATGCGCACGAACCTCTGCACGAGGCGCGGGTTGCGCTGCGCGTCGTTCGCGAGGTAGGGCTCGCGCGAGAGGAACACGCGCGCCGCATTGCTGCCGCCGGAAATCGGCACGCGATAGGCCGCGACCTGCTCGTCCGCGTAGACGCCGAACGCCGGTTTCTGCAGCACGAGTTCCTCGCGCGCGGGATCGTAGAGCATGAACGCGCCGGTGCCGGCATCCACGGCCCGGCAGGCGGTCTCGATGACGTCCGCGAGCATGCGTTCGTGGTCGGTGGTCGCGACCATCGCCCGGCCGACCGCGACCAGTGCATCCATCGTGCGGCGATCGGTGCCGGGCCCCGGGGAAGGGACCGGCGCCGGCGTAACGGTGCGCGGTGCCATGGATGGCAAGTGTCGGCCGGCGGCGCCGGGGCAGCAAGCCCGAAGTTGTATATTCGAGCCAATTATTATCAGAAGAACCCGTCCGATCGGGACATAGACGCCGGAGCGGCGATGACATATGGTCAGCGCGCCCGTGGCTCACTCTGATGCTGCAATGCAGCGTGGTGATGGTCCTGCGGACGTGGCCCGCGACCGGCGCCGGCATGGGCGCCCGGGCCCGGTGACGCGCCGTGGCGGCGCGCAAGCGGCCGGTCCGCCAGAGGGGAGGGAGTCTTGTACAGCATCGACATCGATACCGGCGGCACCATGACCGACACGCTGGTGAGCGGCGGCGACCTGCCCCTGCTCATCAAGGTGGAGTC
>CAYOJP010000108.1:8366-10120 GCA_964404305.1 uncultured Gammaproteobacteria bacterium | reverse complement strand
TTCGTTCGGGGCGGCACCTTGCCCCACAGTGTGGGGTGGGGCGGCGCCGTGCCCTTCCACAACCTGGTGGTGTCGCCGCCGCACGACGTGACCGTCTCGTTCATGCACAGCCTGGAGGCCGCGGCCGCGGCACTCGGCTACGAGTCGCTGACGACCTTCCTCGACGACGTGCGCCTGATCCGCTGGTCCTCGACCATCACCTCCAACGTGCTGGCGCAGCGCTCCGGCCCGAAGCTGGGCCTGGTGGTCAGCGCCGGGCACGAGCGTGATCTGTACGCCGCCGATCCGGCCGACACGGCGACGGTCGTGCCCTCCCTGGTGCGCCCCGAGCACGTCTGCGGACTGCGGGCAGGCGCCGATCGGACCGAAATCGTCACCCTGCTCAAGCAGCTCATCGACCAGGGCATCCGGCGCGTCAACATCTCGCTCGCCGGCGCCTTTCCGAACGGCGAGCGTGAGCGCGAGCTGCTCGAGATCATCGGCGAGCGCTTCCCCGACCACTACCTCGGGTCGATCCCGGCCCTGGCCGGCAGCGACATGCTCATGCGTCCGGACGACATGTCCCGTACGTTCATGGCGCTCATCAATTCCTACGTGCACAACTCGCTCGCCTCGTCGCTGTTCCGCGCCGAGGACCTGGTCAAGGGCGACCACAACTGGAAGGGCGACATCCTCGTCGGCCACCTGAACGGCGGCGTCGCGCGCATCGGCAAGACCAAGGCGGTGGATACCATCGAGTCGGGCCCGCTGTTCGGCACGCATGCCTCGGCGCACGTGGCCGGCCGGCTGCAGCTGCCCCGCGTACTGGCCGTCGACATCGGCGGCACGACCGCCAAGGCGAGTGCCGTCACCGATGGCCGCATCGAGATGCGGCCGGAGGGCAACCTGTTCGGGATCCCCGTGCGCATGCCGATGCCGATCCTGCGCTCGGTGGCCCTGGGCGGTGGCAGCGTGGCGCGCGTCGCCGCCGGCAAGGTCACGCTCGGCCCCGACAGCATGGGGGCGGCGCCGGGACCGGCCTGCTACGACCTGGGCGGTGCCAATGCCACGCTGACCGACGCGCTGGTGACGCTGGGGGTCATCTCGCCGACCGCCTTTCTTGGCGGGCGGCGCACGCTGCAGGTCGCGCGCGCGCGGCAGGCGCTGGAGACCCACGTCGGCAAGCCGCTCGGCGTCGACGCGACGGAGGCCGCGCGGCGCGTGCTGGACCGCGCGGTGGAGATGATGGCCGACCTCGCCCGCGACACGGTGCGGGAGGCGGGCTGGGACGATACGCTGCCCGTGACGATGTTCGCCTACGGCGGCAACGGCCCGCTGTTCGCGACCGCGGTCGCCGAAAGGCTCGGCATCGGCGACGTCCGCCTGTTCGCGCTGGGGACCGTCTTCAGCGCCTACGGATCGGCCATTGCCGACGTGCTGCACGTCTACGAATGCGCGCTCGTCAGCGACGCTCCGGCCGCCGAGGCGCCCGCGGCCGGGGAACGGCTGCTGGCGCAGGCCCGGCGCGACCTGGCGGGCGAGGGCTTCGATCCGGCCGGCGCGCGCTACCAGTGGACAGTCGAGGGCGCCGACGGCTCGCGGCAGGAGGCCGACGGGTACGGCGCGGGTGCCTGCGCGGCGCTCGCGCGCGGCTGCCCGGGTGCGCAACTGCTGCGCCTGGAGGCGCGCTTCCCGATCGGACAGGTCGAGATACCCGAGCAGGCGGCCGCCGGCGCCGCACCGGCGGCGATGCAGCGCGATTCCGCCCTCACGCC